>JAFYMW010000072.1 GCA_017548165.1 Bacteroidaceae bacterium | reverse complement strand
GTGCCCAAGACAGGAGTCGAACCTGCACGCCTCTCGACACACGCACCTGAAACGTGCGCGTCTACCAATTCCGCCACTTGGGCAAACATGGAGCGGAAAACGAGGCTCGAACTCGCGACCCCAACCTTGGCAAGGTTGTGCTCTACCAACTGAGCTATTTCCGCAGTTTGTTGTATGATGCGCTTTGTGATTTAGTCTTTCAATTTTCATCCTTTCGGATGGCCTTTCCTCTGAATTGCGGTGCAAAGGTATGGCTTTTTTTTGAATGGTGCAAGAGTTTGGGAGAAAAAATGAATAAATGTGTGAAAAAAGTTTTCTTTTCCTTCTGTTGGTATTAAGAGAATGTATTGTCTGAGGCATGACGATACATTGTCTCGTGTCAGAGAATGTATTGTCTAAGACTAGATGATGTGTTGTCTATGGTCGGATAATATATTGTCTAGGGTGGGGTGCTATATATATAAATAAGGTTCAAAGTCGTTTGTGACCTTGAACCTTATATAGCTTGTTCTTGTGTTTCTTAGAACTTATGCCTCTGCGATGGGCTCAACGCTTACGGTTGAACGGTTGAGACGACCCTTGCGGAATGTCACGATACCGTCTGCCAAAGCATACAGAGTGTCATCCTTGCCGATGCCTACGTTCTTGCCAGGGTAGTGGCGTGTGCCACGCTGACGTACGATTACATTGCCGGCAATGCACTTCTCACCACCGAAGATTTTGATACCGAGTCTCTGTGAAGCTGATTCACGACCGTTCTTTGAACTACCAACACCTTTTTTATGTGCCATTTCTGTGTTCCTCCTGTGATTTTAGTGATTAAGCAATAACTTCCTTGATAGTCAACTCTGTGAACTGCTGACGGTGACCGTTCAGCTTGCGGTAGCCCTTACGACGCTTCTTGTGGAAAACAAGAACCTTGTCGCCCTTTACAAGGGGAGAAACTACTTCGCATACTACCTTAGCGCCCTCTACGGTGGGAGCACCTACGGTGATAGTACCATTGTTGTCTACCAACAACACTTTCTCAAACTCAGCAGCCTGACCAGCCTCGACACCAGCGATGTGGTGAACGAAGAGCTTCTTGCCAGCTTCAGCCTTGAACTGCTGACCGTTAATCTCTACGATTGCGTACATTTTATTTAATTAATTATAACGGGTTTGACCGCGGGGCGGAGCCATCTCGTGACCCACTTTTTCGAGCCTCTACGGCATAAATCGGGTGCAAAGTTAGTGCTTTCTTGCGAATTGTGCAAGAATTGGTGTGTGATTTTCTTATTTTTTTGCGTTATAACGCTTGTTCAAACCAGTAACGATGTCGTTAGTGATGTTGTACTTGGGGTTGGCAATGAGCAGATTGTCGCCAGCCTTGATCATGACATAGTCGTATTTCTTGGTTTTGTTGTAGATCTTGAGGAAGTTCTGGATGCTATCGCGTGCTTCCTGATTGATGCGTGCCTGCTCTTCGTTGAACTCGTTGTTGAGCTGTGCTGCCAACTCCTGCAACTCGTACTCTTGCTTCTGGAGATTCTGCTGAGCGCGTTCGAGCTCGTCGCGAGTCTGGAAACCATTGTTCTCATACTTGCGCTGCATGGCAGCCATGTTGTTTTCGAGCTTGCGCTGCTTTTGTGCAAGTGTGTTCTGTATCTCTGTGCCTTTCTGTGTGAGAACCTGCTCATAGTCCTTGTAGAGCTGGTATTGGCTCATGAGGCTGTCCAACTCAACATAGGCAATGCGCAAACCTGTTGTTGCGCCTTCTTCTGTCTTTGCTGTCTGTGCAGTCTCTTTCTCCTGATTGGATGTGCATGATGCCAAGCCGAAAGCCGCGATCATAGCAAGAAATAGGTACTTTTTCATTTTTTGGATGTATAATTTGTTGTTATTATTTCTTCTTTTCCTCTACTTTGTGTTTGCTCTGTTGGCGCATCATGCGATCCATGCTTTGCACGCAATGTATGCCTTTTTTGCGCATGTCGGGACTTTGCCCAATGTGGAGGCTACGGAATTTTCCTCCTTTTTGCAAGAGAATGCGTATGGAGAGGAGTGCTATGCTAATTGCGCAAATTCCCAGTGTCAAGAGTAGTAGTTTCAACATTTATTTGTATATTTGCATGCGCAAAGTATTGGTTTTGGGTGGCAAAGATAGTGATAATTTGCTAATCTGCCAAATAAATAACCAAGGCAATGTGATATTTGGTATTAACGCATTAAATGAAAAATATTATGGACAATTTGAAACCTGCTTCGGTTTTCGAGGCTTTTAGTGAGATAAATCGTGTGCCACGTCCCTCAAAAAAGGAGGATAAGATGATGGAATACCTCCTGGAGGTGGGACGTAGTTTGGGACTTGAAACAGTGCGTGACGAGATAGGCAACGTGGTGATTCGCAAACCTGCTACTCCTGGTATGGAGGACAAACCCATCGTGGTGTTGCAGAGCCATATGGACATGGTGTGCGAGAAGAACAACGATGTAGAGTTTGATTTCGAGAACGATGCTATCCAGGCATATGTTGATGGCGAGTGGATGAAGGCCAAGGGTACCACCCTCGGTGCCGATGATGGTATAGGTTGTGCTATGGAGATAGCCATCCTTCGTGCCAACGATATCAAGCATGGTCCTTTGGAGTGTGTCTTTACCCGTGACGAGGAGACTGGTCTTACTGGTGCTGAGGCAATGCCTGCCGACTTCTTGCAGGGCAGAATGATGGTTAACCTTGATAATGAGGAGGAAGGATATATCTTTGTTAGTTGTGCTGGTGGTTGTCGCACAGCAGCAACTTTTCATTACGAGGATGCACCAGTAGAGGAGGGTATGTTCTTCGTACGCCTGACCATTAAGGGTCTTACAGGTGGTCACTCTGGTGACGATATCAACAAGATGCGCGCTAATGCCAACAAGTTGCTGGCTCGTTTCCTTTATATGCAGCAGGAGAAGACCGACCTTCGTATGGTGGACATACAAGCAGGTGGCTTGCACAATGCCATACCTCGTGAGGCATCGTGCGTAGTGGCAGTGCCTTATGCCTATAAGGAGCAGATTCGTGTGGATTGGAACATCTATCAGGCAAATGTAGAGGAAGAATATAGTCGCACAGAGCAGTCTATGGAGTTCATCCTTGAAAGCGAGGAGGCACCAGAGAGTGTTATCGACAAGAAGACCAGTCGTAATCTGATTCTGGCTCTTCAGGCTGTGGACAACGGCATCTATGCTATGTGCCAGGATATAGATTTGGTAGAGACCAGTTCCAACCTTGCCAACATACGCAAGAATGCAGCCGATCATACTATCGTAGTAAACTCAAGTCAGCGTAGCAGCATCCTCAGTGCTCGTCACAATATGGCAGCCACCATACGTGCAGCATTCGAACTGGCAGGTGCCGAGGTGGAGAGTGGCGAGGGTTATCCTGGTTGGAAGATGAATCCAAACAGCAAACTCCTTGTTGTTGCCGTAGACCAATACAAGAAACTTTATGGCAAGGAGCCTTTCGTAGGCGGAATTCATGCAGGTCTGGAGTGCGGACTTTTCAGTGAGAAGTTCCCAGGTATGGATATGGTGAGCCTTGGTCCCACGATGCGTGGCGTACATAGTCCCGACGAGCGTATGCATATCCCCAGCGTACAATTGGTATGGGATCATCTGTTGGCCATATTGGCAAATATCTAAACCAAGAGAAATTTGAAACGCTACACTATATATATAATAGGTGTACTTGTGACAGTGCTGTTCGGTTGTTCGGATTACGATTCGTGGACAACCGAACCGCAGTATCATCTTACTTTTGATAGGGATACGGTGAACTTTGACACCTTGGTGTCGACGGTGAGTAGCAGTACCGAGCGCCTACTGGTCTATAATAACAATAAAAGCGGATTGAGAATCAATCAGGTGCGCTTGAAGCGTGCAGGCAATAGTCCTTTCCGTGTTAATGTGGATGGTCAGTATCTGCAAGATGGAAGCGGTGTGGATTTTGAGGTTCGTGGCAACGATAGTATCTTCGTATTGCTGGAAGTGACCTTGCCCGATGCCAATGCCGATACTGTAACAACGCATAGCGATAGTCTGTGCTTTGTGCTGGAAAGCGGTGAAATGCAGTATGTTACTCTGTTGGCTGATGGTCAGGATGCCGAACACTGGCGTGGAGTGAAGGTGATAAGTGCGGACACTACGTTGCAAGGTCGCAGACCTGTTGTAATATATGATAGTCTCTATGTCGCATCTGGAGCAACATTGACTTTGGATGCAGGTTCACGCCTATACTTCCATCAGCATGCCACGATGTGTGTGGATGGTCGTTTGGTTGTAAACGGAACTTTGGAACAACCCGTAGTGTTTCGTGGAGATAGAATGGGGAATCTGTTTGACTATCTTCCCTACGACAATACACCACAGCAGTGGGGTGGAGTATATCTCAACGGACACGGACACAAACTGACATATCTGGACTTGCATAGCAGCACCTTTGGTATCATTGCTGAGGATACGGATATGGAATTGGCCAATTGTATCATTCATAACACTGGAGGTAATGCCTTGTGGGCAAAGAATTGCCGTATACAAGCATACAATACGCAGATAAGCAATGCCTATGGCAATCTGCTTCAAGTTATTGGCGGCGAGGTGAATATGACGTTCTGTACCTTGGCGCAGTTCTATAACTATGATGCTGTGCGTGGATGGGCATTGAGCCTGAGCGACTATGATGTAGAGTATGGCGATACGATGTACTACAATCTTGCCAGAGCTCATTTCGTCAATAGTGTCATAACCGGATATGGCGAGGATGTTATCTCAGGAAAGTTCATTCAGGAGAGTAAGTTTCAGGATTCAGTCAACTATTACTTCCATCGTTGTTTCCTTAATACCGTAAATGGAGATGCTGATTCCTTGCGTTTCGTACGAAACATCTACGAGAATGCCAAGGATACCATGTCCTATGGTCGTCAGTATCTGCTCTTTGATACCTATGCAAGGCTCTATGATTTTACTCCAGACACCTTGGCACATTTTTGTGATAGTGCCGATATTTATTGGGCGGAGGAATTTCCTTTGGATCGCTTAGGACGTAGTCGTGAGGCAGATGGGAAGGCAGATATAGGAGCGTATGAAAATGTACAAAGGCAGAAAGTAGAGGAGGAGAAGAAATGAAGGTGACATTGTTGGTTGTAGGAAAGACCACAGACAAACATATCATAGCCTTGATAGACGATTATCTTGCTCGCCTCAAACACTATCTGCCTGTAGAGATAGAGGTGATACCAGAGTTGCGACAGACTAAAGCTTTGTCTGAAGCCCAGCAGAAGGAACAAGAGGCGCAGGCGATACTTTCTCGCGTACAATCGGGTGATAGGGTGGTGCTTCTGGACGAACATGGTGTGGAGAGGCGCAGTATTGAGTTTGCTTCGTGGATGCAAAAGAAGATGGTGTCTGGCACAAAGCGCCTGTTGTGCATAGTTGGAGGTCCCTATGGTTTTGCTCCTACTGTTTATGACAGAGCAGATGAGAAGATATCCCTCTCGCAGATGACTCTCTCACATCAAATGATAAGACTGCTCTTTGTTGAACAGGTATATAGGGCTATGACAATACTGAATGGCGAACCTTATCATCATGAGTAGTCTTTAACGGTGAGAGGTTAGCGGTTAGCGGATGAGCGGTTAGCGAAATAATTGGGACACGGAGTATAAACGATGAGCGGTGAGCGATTAGCGACTGGCTAGTTTAAAAACGGATTATAAAACGATGAGCATTTAACGGTGAGCGGATGAGCGAGAAATATAATTAATGAAATATCAATAATAATAAATACAATTATGCTAAGTGTAGAAGAATTGAACGAAAGGCTGATAGATTTGGCTTTTAGTGAGGACATTGGTGATGGTGATCATACCACATTGTGTTGTATCCCAGCTGATAGTATGGGCGAGAGTAAATTGCTCATCAAGGAAGAGGGTATTTTTGCCGGTGTGGAGATTGCCAAGCAAGTGTTCCATCGCTTCGACCCCACTATGGAGGTTGAGGTTTATATTGAGGATGGCGCGCATGTTAAGCCCGGTGATATTGTTATGAGCGTTAAGGGTAAGGAGCAGAGCCTGTTGCAGACAGAGCGTTTGATGCTGAACATCCTTCAGCGTATGTCTGGTATCGCCACAATGACCAACAAGTATCAGCAGGCTCTTATCGATGCAGGTACAAAGACTCGAGTGCTTGATACTCGCAAGACCACTCCCGGTATGCGTATGCTTGAGAAGGAGGCTGTTAAGATTGGTGGCGGAATGAACCATCGTATCGGTTTGTTCGATATGATTCTGTTGAAGGACAATCATATCGACTTCTGTGGTGGTGTGCATAATGCCATTTCTCGTGCAAAGCAGTATTGCAAGGACCACGGTAAGGACTTGAAGATCGAGTGTGAGGTTCGTAATTGGAAGGAACTTGAAGAGGCTTTGGCAGAGGGATGCGACCGCATTATGTTTGATAACTTCTCTCCCGAGGACACCAAGAAGGCCGTTGAACTGGTGGCAGGACGTGCCGAGACAGAGTCAAGTGGTGGCATCACTTCCGAAACAATGATTCCATATGCACAGGCAGGTGTTGACTTCATCAGTTTCGGTGCTTTGACACATAGCGTTAAGGGACTGGATATGAGTTTCAAGGCTGCAGGTTCTGATAAGTTGGTGATAAAGTAATATATAATGCGTAAAATATTTTCTATTCTGTGCCTTCTCTTGGTGGCAGTTGCTGCTATGCCATGTACCAATCTTATTGTTGGTAAGAAGGCTTCTACCGATGGTAGTGTTATTATAAGTTATAGTAGTGATAGTTATGGTATGTTCTCTTCCTTGTACTACAAGCCAAGAATGAAACATGCCAAGGGTGCTATGCGTCAGTTGTATCACTATGAAACAAGCAATTATCTTGGTGAGATACCCGAACCCGAGGAGACATACCAGGTAACAGGTTTTCTCAACGAGTATCAGCTCAGCATCATGGAGACAACCTTCGGCGGTCGTCCCGAATTGGATGGTGGTCCTGGTATGATGGATTACGGTTCGCTGATGTGGATTGCTCTGGAACGTTGTAAGACTGCTCGCGAGGCCATCAAACTGATTGACGAGCTTTGTCAGGAGTATGGCTATCAGTGCAGCGGTGAAAGTTTCACTATTGCCGACAAGAACGAGGTGTGGATTATGGAACTTATCGGTAAGGGTAAGGAAGAGAAAGGTGCTGTATGGGTGGCTCTCCGTATGCCCGATGATATGATTAGCGCTCATGCTAACCATAGTCGCATCCGCAAGTTTCCCTTGAAGGATAAGGAGAATTGCATGTATTCCAAGGATGTTATCACCTTTGCTCGCAAGAAGGGGTATTTCAATGGTAAGGATAAGGATTTCTCCTTCTCTGAGGCTTATGCTCCCATAGATTTCGGTGCCAAGAGATATTGCGAGGCTCGTGTGTGGAGCTTCTTCAATAAATGGGCGGCAGAGGATATGAAGCCTTATATGCCTTATGCAATGGGTGAGGATGTTGATCCCGAAACAAAGCAACCCATCGAAGGTATTCCTCACGAGATGCCTCTTTGGGTTAAACCCAAGCAGTTCCTTAGTACTCAGAATGTGAAGGATATGATGCGTGACCATTATGAGGGAACCCCTATGGACATCACCGAGGGACTTGGCGGTCTGCCTTGGCAGATGCCTTATCGTGTTACTCCCTTGTCTTATAAGGTTGATGGTAAGGAGTATTTCAACGAGCGTCCCATCAGCACAGTGCAGTCAAGTGCTATCTATGTGGCACAGATGCGCGATTGGTTGCCCGACTATATTGGTGGCGTGCTTTGGTTTGGCAACGACGATGCCAACATGGTAGCATTGACTCCCATATATTCTTGTCTCGAGGCTGTGCCCGACTGCTATAGCGGAAAACTGGCAAATGCTACAACCTTTAGTTTCCGCAATGCATATTGGGTGTGCAACTGGGTAAGCAATATGGTCTATTATCGTTACAACCTGCTCTTCCCCGAACTTCAGTCTGTACGTGATCGTCTGGAGAAGGATTTCAATAGCGTTCAGGGTTATATGGAGACAAAGGCCAAGGAGATGTCTGAGGCTGAGGGTAAGAAGTTCTTGAGTGACTATAGTCTGCGTATGGCTGGCATGATGATGGACGAATGGATGCAGTTGGCTCAGAAACTCATTGTCAAGTATAACGACATGTGCGTGAAGAAGGTTGATGAGAAGGGTGATTATATTCTCACTCCTGGTGGAGAACCTGTTGCTCCCCAACGTCCTGGCTATCCCGAATACTACCTACGTAAGATGGTAGAGGAGAGTGGAGAGAAGTATTTGATAAAGTAATTAGGAACGATGAACGTTTAGCGTTTAACGATTAGCGAAAATATTAAAAATGACCAACCAATGGTAATCTTGCCTTTGGTTGGTCATCGTTTTTTGTCGTCTTTTTGAATTAAGACAATATTTTTTTGCACAAGAATGGTGATAATACTTAAAAAAGAGTATCTTTGTATGTTCAAAAATGCAAAGTCTACATGACAAAAACGGATAATATTGAGTGTCACGGTTGCAAGATTTCTATGTTTTGCAGTCGTAAAGACAAAGAAACAGCCCAACCATGTGATACAAATCTCGTGGCTGTTGGGGTGGCATTTGTCCTGCCTCTTGTATGTATAGTGCTGATATTGTTCCTGGCACAGGGCAGAGTAGGCGAGGGATGGGCAGCTTTGGCTGTTTTGTTGTTCTTATCGCTCTATTTCCTGGTGATAAGGATGCTGAAGATAGACTTTAGCAAATATCTTACGAAGAGAAAATAATAAACTATTATAGTTATGAACGTAATTGTGATTGCGGTAATCGTGCTTGGAGTTGTGGGACTTGTTTCCGCCTTGGTCCTGTTCCTAGCCTCCAAGAAGTTTGCCGTTTGGGAAGACCCTCGCATCAAGCAGGTGTCTGATGTTCTGCCCCAGGCCAATTGTGGCGGTTGTGGTTACCCTGGTTGCTCGGGTTTTGCTTCAGCTTGCGTCAAGGCTGCCGAAGGTGGAAGTCTTAGTGATTTGAACTGTGCCCCTGGCGGCCAGCAGGTGATGGAGCAGATTGCCGGCATTCTGGGTCTGCAGGCTTCGGCCGCGGCTCCCAAGGTGGCGGTGGTCCGTTGTCAGGGAACCTGCGATGTGCGCCCCCATGGTGTGGAGTTTGATGGTGCGCATTCGTGCAAGGTGCAGAACATGACCGGTATGGGCGAGACCCTGTGCCAGTACGGCTGCCTTGGCGAGGGTGACTGTGCCAGTGTGTGCATATTCGGAGCCATCACGGTCAATCCCGCCACCCGCATAGCCGAGGTCGACGAGAGCAAGTGTACAGGTTGTGGCGCCTGTGCCAAGACCTGTCCCCGTGGCATCATAGAACTGATACCCCAAGGTCCCAAAAACCGCAAGGTTGTGGTGCTTTGCAACAACAAGGACAAGGGCGCCCTTGCCACCAAGGAGTGTAAGGTTAGTTGCATCGGTTGTGGCAAGTGTGTCAAGGTGTGTGAGAAGTTCGAGGCCATCACCCTCGGTGTAAACCTTGCCCACATTGATCCCGATAAGTGCAAGATGTGCCGTAAGTGTGAGGAAGCTTGTCCTCGTGGTGCCATCAAGGCATTCAACTTCCCTCCACGCAAGCCCAAGACCGAGGTTCCTGCCCCTAAGGCAGAGGTTGTAAAGGAGACCGTCCAGTCAGAGGCTCCTGCAACAAATAAAGTAGAAACCACTAAAGAATAAGGATATTGCCCATATGAAGACATTTAGAATAGGCGGTGTACATCCCGCCGAGAACAAGCT
>JAFYMW010000071.1 GCA_017548165.1 Bacteroidaceae bacterium | reverse complement strand
TTTCCTATTCGCCTTCAATCCTGCCAGTACGGCATTGGTGAAACCAGCTTCTTCCATGGCATTGAGCCCACGGATGGTATAGCCTCCGGGAGTGGTGACGGCATCGATGGCCTCCTCGGGATGCTTTCCGCTTTCTTCCAGAAGCGCCACGGCACCTTTCATGGTTTGAAGCACGGCTTGCTTGGCATCCTCGGGACGAAGGCCGAGCTCCACTCCGCCTTCCATCATGGCACGAACATAACGCATCACATAGGCTATGCCACAACCTGATATCTGCATACCTGCATCCATGAGCTTGTGGGACACTATCTGTGCCTTACCAACGAGGGAGAAGAGTTCTACCACCCTTTGATACTGCTCCGTGTGTCGTTCCTGTTCTTCCACAAAGGTCATGCCAGAACCATACTGAACGGCAATATTAGGCATGGCATAGACATTGATGCGTGCATTGCGCACACCGGCAGCAACGCTGACAAGCAACGGAGAGGATGCGCGGAGAGGTTCCCTTATCTGGTCTATTACCTCATCGACGAGCCATGGCTTTACGGCAAGAATGACCACATCGGCGCCAACCACTGCCAAAGCATTGTCGGTGGTGGCAGTAAGTTCGGGATAAAGAGAGGAGAAACGCTCCAAAGTTGCCTGGGTGCGTGCCGTAATGGTGATTTGCCAAGCAAGTCCTGCCTTGCACCATCCTTGCACAAGAGCGCCTCCCATATTGCCGGCACCTATGACTGTTATCTTCATAGAGGAATATCTGAAAAACGGTTTATCTTATGACAGCACCTTGCGGAACGATGCAAGGAAGCGGTCGGCCTCCTCGATGGTTAGGCACAGGGGAGGAAGCAAGCGGATGACATTGGTACCGGAGCATCCTGTGAAGATGTGCTCTTCCTTGATGAGTCGGGTGCGTGGTTCCTTATAGGGGATATCCAGCTCTATGCCTATCATTAGGCCTCGTCCACGAACATCCACCACATGGGGAAGGTTCATATTCTTCAGCTCTGTCATGATGTACTCGCCCACCTTGGCTGCATTCTCTACGAGGTCTTCGCTCTCGATGACATCCAGCACGGCAAGAGCACCGGCACAACCGAGGTGGTTGCCTCCAAAGGTGGTACCCAACTGTCCGTGGATGGGAGCATACTTGGGAGAGATGAGCACGCCGCCCATGGGATAGCCATTGCAGATACCCTTGGCCACGGTGATCATATCGGGACGCACACCGAGGTGCTGATGAGCGAAGAACTTGCCAGAACGACCGTAGCCGCACTGTATCTCATCGCAGATGAGCACGGTGTCGTGCGCCTCGCAAAGTGAGTGAAGTTCCTTGATGAAACCTTCCTCCACCATACGGATGCCACCTACACCCTGTATGCACTCGATGATAACGGCACATACATCGTCCTTCTCTATCTCTGCACGCCATGGTTCAATGTCGTTCAGGGGCAGGTATGTTACATGTCCGTTGGCATTGATGGGTGCAATGATCTTGGTATTGGCGGTTGCCTCCACGGCCAATGAAGTGCGTCCGTGAAAAGCCTTCTCGGCAGAGAGCACACGGGTGCGGCCATTGTGGAAGGAAGCCAGTTTGAGAGCATTCTCATTGGCCTCGGCACCGGAGTTGATGAGGAAAAGTTGGTAATCCTCATAACCGGACACCTTGCCCAAAGTGTGGGCAAGTTCCTTCTGCAAGGGGTTCTGCACCGAGTTGCTATAGAAACCCAGGCGTGCCACCTGCGAGGCAATTGCCTCTACATAATGAGGATGTGCATGACCTATGCTGATGACGGCATGTCCGCCATAGAGGTCAAGATATTCCGTACCCTCCTCGTCCCACACGTGGCATCCCTCGCCACGGTCGATGGTAATGTCGAAAAGGGGATAAACGTCGAATAGTTCCATAGTGTTTCCTATTTTATGACATTAAAGTCTTTAAGGTCCCTAAAGTCTCTAAAGACCTTAAAGACCCTAAACTTTTCCTTTCTTTTAGAATGCGCTTGACTTGAGGTTGAGACCTGCCTTCTCGTCTATGCCGAACATTATGTTCATATTCTGCACTGCCTGACCTACGGCACCCTTCAGCAGGTTGTCGATGCATGAAATCATCAGCAACTGGTCTTCGTACTTCTCCACATAGACAACGGCCTTGTTGGTGTTCACCACCTGCTTCATGTCGGGTGACTTGCTGACATAGTGCGTGAAGGCAGCATCCTTGTAGTACTCGGCATAGAGTTTCTGCACCTCCTCGAGTGGAGCATCGCACTTGGCATAGGCTGTAACATAGATGCCTCGTGCAAAGCATCCGCGCTGGGGAATGAAGAGCACTCGTCCGTCATAACCAGGGCACAACTCCTGCACGGTCTGGTTTATCTCCAAGAGGTGCTGGTGGTTGAAGGTCTTGTAGACGGAGATATTGTCGTTGCGCCAACTGAAGTGTGTGGTTGCACCAGGTTTCTGTCCGGCACCTGTAGAACCTGTAATGCCGTTGACATGGATGTCGCCACTGATGATGCCGGCCTTCAGTGCGGGGAGCAGAGCCAACTGTATGCAAGTGGCAAAGCAACCGGGATTGGCCAAGTGCATGGCACCAACGGTTTGCTTGCGATGTGTCTCTGGCAAGCCATACACATAGTCGTGTTCGCCTGCTATACGGAAGTCCTGTGCCAGGTCGATGATGCGCACATGGGCAGGAATCTCGTGCTCCTGAAGGAAGGCACGGCTCTTGCCATGACCAAAGCAGAAGAACACCACATCCACCTCTTCCCAAGGCATCTCGCTGGTGAAGCAGAGATCGGTTTCGCCATACAAGCCCTCGTGCACCTCGCACACAGGATTGCCGGCATTGGATTCGCTATTGGCAAAGACTATCTCTGCCTCGGGATGGTTCAGCAGCACACGGATGAGTTCACCACCAGTGTAACCTGCCGCACCAAGTATACCAACTTTAATCATATCTTAATTTGTCTTTGCCCCCAACCCAACTTTGTCCCCCTGAAACAGGGCGGACGAGCGAAGCGGAGGGGGTGGATAACCTTTAACCTACGGACGCTGCAGCGTCCCCACTCGCTCAACGTTAAACGATAAACGTTAAACGTTATTTCTTATCATTATTTATATTGAAGGTGCTCTTCGCCTCAGGTATAACCAACATAAGGATAAAGTACACTATCAATCCGCAGAATGCGGTAAACAGGGTCAGCAACAGGTAAATGATACGCACAACTGTCGCATCCATATTAACATAGTTTGCTATGGCTGCACATACTCCAGCCAACATGCGTCCGGTACGTGGACGCTCCATCTTCTTTGGTTCTGACATGATAATATTTGTTTTATATGTATTATCTGTATTTCGCTCAACGTTAAACGATAAACGTTCAACGTTCCTTTCACTACATAGTAGGGACGCTGCGTGCAGCGTCCGCATATAGCTCATGAAGGAACTGTTCTCGGACGCTGCGTGCAGCGTCCCTACCCGCTCAACGATAAACGATAAACGTTCAACGTTACTATCGTTCCTCCTCGGGATGTGCCAGATAGTAAGCACGCAGAGCTGTAGAACTTACCTTGATGAAGCCCTTGGCATCGTCGCTGCTCCATGCCTTTGCAGTCTCGCCATACTCGCCAAGTTTGTTCTTAACAAGGTCGTTGGGAGAATCCACACCCATTGTCTGGAAACTATAGGGACGGAGTTCGAGAGTTACCTCGCCGGTAACATTGCGCTGGCTGCTGATGAGCATAGCCTCGATGTCTGGCATCACAGGCTCCAGGTACTGGCTCTCGTGGAGGAACATTCCATACCAGTTGGCAACCTGCTCCTTCCAGTACTGCTGCCACTTGCTCAGGGTGTACTTCTCCAGGAAGCGGTGTGCACCGATGATGAGCATGGGGGCTGCTGCCTCGAAACCTACACGACCCTTGATGCCGATGATGGTGTCGCCCACATGGCAGTCACGACCGATGGCGTATGCGGCGCCAATCTCCTCTACGGCCTGGATGGCCTGAATCTTATCTTCATAGCGAGTGCCGTTGACGGATACCAACTCACCCTTTTCGAAACCGAGCTTCAGCAACTCTGTGCCTTCCTTGGTGGGGTGCTTCAGGTATGCGCTCTCGGGAAGACCCTGTGTGCTGTCGAGAATCTCACCACCGCAGATGCTGGTACCCCAGATACCCACGTTGTATGAGTACTTCAACTTGGTGAAGTCGGCAAAATAACCGTTCTGGTTCAGGTAATCCACCTCCTCCTGACGGGTAAGGTTGCCATCGCGGGTCAAGGTGATAATCTCCACACCGGGAGCCATAACCAGGAAGGTCATATCGAAACGAATCTGGTCGTTGCCTGCACCAGTAGAACCATGTGCTATGGCGCTGGCACCAATCTCACGGGCATAGCGTGCAATGGCCATGGCCTGGAAGATGCGCTCGCTGGATACGCTGATAGGATAGCAGTTGTTGCGCAGCACGTTGCCAAAGACCATGTACTTCAGCGACTTCTCGTAGTACTCCTGAGTAACATCGAGGGTAACATACTCCTTTGCACCCAACTTGTAGGCATTCTCCTCGTTGGCCTTCAACTGCTCGGGGCTGAAACCACCTGTGTTGGCGCATGCGGCATACACCTCATAACCCTTCTCCTTAGCCAGATACATCACGGTGTAACTGGTATCAAGGCCACCACTGAAGGCAACCACAACTTTCTTCTTTTCCATCTTGTATATTGTTTGGACCCTCCCCCATCCCCTCCCTGTATGGATGGGAGTATATAGGATTTACGAGGGTTTTGTTAATAATTTCTTTTAAATTGACTCTTTTGCAATGAATACTCAGAATATCCGATTACTCCGAAAAACTCCAACCATTAATAGTTCATACGTTCCTTACTCCCCTCCATAGAGGGAGGGGTTGGGGGTGGGTCCTTTCCCCTCTACTCTATCCCTCTCAACACCAGCGCCTTCATCACATCCTTGATAACCTCCAGGCTTGTCGGTTCGCCATGGTGCTTCTCGGGGTCCCAGAGCATACCGGTGCACACACAGAACTTACGCTGCTTCAACTCCAATATGTCGTGATTGATGCAACCCTGACATCCGCGCCAGAAAGCCTCATCATCGGTAAGCTGATTGAAACTCACGGGAACATAGCCCAGGGCGGTATTCATCTTCATCACGGCATCGCCACTGGTGAGGGAGAATATCTTGGCATGTGGCCAACGGAGGCGTGCCAAGGTGAAGGTATAGTCCTTGATGCGACGCGCCACACCCAAACCCTGATAATCGGGATGGACTATCAAACCGGAGGTGGTCACATAGTGCTTATTTCCCCAGGTCTCAATATAACTGAAACCGGCAAAGCGTTCTCCATCCAACGCCAGAATGGCCTTACTCTCCTTTATCTTGGTAGCAAGGTATTCGTGTGTACGCTCGGCAATACCCGTGCCACGCTTCTTGGCGGCATCGCGTATGGTCTGCAGAATCTCGTCGACATATTTCTCGTGGCTTGCATCGGCCACAACTATCTTAATATCCGTATTCTCGTGCGTCAGCATTTCCTTATTCTCTTCCATCGTCCTGTATTCTATCACCTCGTTCAGGTGAACATCAATATCTATTGTCTTTATCTCTACTTTATCTGCGTTTCTTCAACTGGGGAACTGTCTCCTGAAGCAATTCCCTCACCTTCTCTCGGTCAACGCCCTCGGCCATCACTATCATCACCGTATCATCACCGGCAACGGTGCCAAGAAACAAGTCCGTCTTCAGTTCGTCTATCTCGTATGCCACCAACGAGGCATGACCGGGCGGAGTGTGAAGAACGGCGATATTGGCGCTGAATTGCAACGACCACTTTGTGGCATTGAGTTCCTCGCGAGTCTTCACCGGGTCGAAGTACACCACACCTGGCAAGGCATACACGCTCTTGCCCGAACGAGTGCGCACCTTGGATATGCGCAACTGCTTCAGGTCGCGGCTCAACATCGTCTGCGTGGTGGCAAAACCAGCCTTCTCCAGTTCTATGGCCAGATCCTCCTGATTCTCCATAGGACAATTACCCACAATCGTCCTTATCATCTGCAATCTTGCCTTTTTGTCTTGCTTTTCCATGTTTTCAGAGGCAACAAATCTACCCCATTGTTATAAATATGCGTGCAAAGTTACGAAAATTACATACATTAGCGACAAAATGACACAACAAAAGAGCGCATAATATGCAAAATATATGCATAAACCACTTTCCTCGCAAGATTATGCATACAAAAGACATCATGCTGACATAAAGAAAAAGGACCGCAATGCAGTCCTCAACACAATATCCTTATTAAACTCAAAAAGGAGTATATAACATTATTTCCTATAGTCACAAAGACTCAGTTCGCTATTTAAGAACGAATAGACATAACCCGGACTTTGGTAATACAATCCTGTCCTGGCATCCTGCAACCGTGCAAAGGTTTCGGAATTATATAGTGCATCCATTGCCTGCTCCATTGTATATGCATACTTTTCCATCAAAATCTGAATAAGTTCTGCATACATTTCCTCTTGCATCATCTTCACTTGTCCGTCGGTCAATTTCATAGTTTTATCAGTTTTGATAATGCCAGTTCTGTCCCAAAGAAGTATTGGAACGTTATACCTCTCGCATATTGTAGTTCACGAACGAGTTCCTCTATGCTTAATATCCCTGCTTGGTATCTACGAAGTTGAAATGTTACACCATCGTCGGCTATAGGCCCGTAAACAATATCGTAATCATGGATGGGATGCGATTCATTGATATTTCTATTTCTCAATATAAACCTCGCCCACTCCACACTATAATCCTCAAAGATTTTTACATTCAACCCATTGCTGTGCAACAATGCCTCGTCAAACTCAAACTCGGAAACGACAGGTGTACCAGACATCAATTGCAAAGCCTTTTGCTCTGCCATTCGCAATGCCTGTGCCTTATCTGCCGACAAATAGAATCCCTGACCAAAATCTTTGTAAGGTTTGGATTTTGTAAGATCAGGAACCACCACCTCTACGTTTGATCCATGATACAGCCTCATCTCAATCCTCCACCATTATGTCCGCACACTTGAATCATTGTCTCTACAGCATCGTCAAATGATTGGGTATGTATTACATCATAATAGGACGACAGATGTTCCATGCCCTTGAAGCGGACGAGATAATTATATGCCTGCTTCTCCCCTATGCCGAATTTGTTTGCAAACTCAGCAATCAGTGCTATCATATACCTAAGCCTATTACCTTCTTCTCGGGACATATCAACGTTTTTATGGGACAAAAATACAAATCATTTCTGAAATACCCATACGGTTACAAGACTTTTTACCTACAACTATAAATCTTTTCCCTCTAGTCTTTCCTTCAACCTCTTTATGAATTCCCTGTCATGGGACATAGACATAGGATTGGGTTCATGTTCTTCTTTAATTTTGGCAACGGACTTTTTTACTTTAAGCTTTCTAACCTGCCGTGGCAAATCTATCGGATGGTTGAGTCCTTGCCTCGCATACAACATTTTGTCTGGAGAAAGCAGGTATTCCTGCACTCCGTCCATATCGGAATACATTACCTTTTTAGACATAACATCTTTCTTGGTTTGTTGTTTATTCAAGGTGTTACAAGCACCACTCCTGAGGGAAAGGTTTCCTCCAGATACTCCTTGGCTGCAAGTATCTGCAAAGAATCATTCACATTAGTCACATAGAGCCTCAGCGTTCCTGCCTCTGCATCAAATTCCGATGACACATTAAAGTTGGTCTTAATGTACTCACATGCCTCCATAACACGCTGGTCATAGTTCACTATAAGATCAGCAAATCTTCTTTCATTTTCTGTCATAACAGTATCTCGTATAAATCCTTATATATCCTTGTCAAGTGCCAATTCTCCAATATCTATTCTCATTGCCGACAACAGTTCCAACATGTGTTCCAATGATTCCGGTGTCCCCTGGTAGCTACTGTTACCGTGGCAGATTTTAAGGTGATTTCGCACAGGAAAATATTCGATGCTGAACACTGTCCTGTCGTTGTTCTCCACCTTGTAATAGGTCCAATACCTGTCATTGCCCCAAGCACCGCTCCCGTTCTCGTGAAACAAAAAACCTCTGTCGCGGCAAAATTCTTCTATATCACCTCTGCACGTATCCTTCATAGTCTTGTCTTGTTACGATTCCAGAACACATTGATCAATATGTTGTGAAAGAATATCTTGTATCCGCAGACCCTTATCAGTCAATGTAATATGCCGACTCGTCTTCCTCGCCCAATACTTTCAGCCATTTATTGGTAAGCTTAGCCGCAGCGAGTATCTCTTTGGTGTCTTTCTCTCCAACTTTTGCATTAAGGACATCCGTATATGCGTCAAGCATCTTGATGGTCTTCTCCACCATTGCATAGTTTACCAGTCGCTTGTTCAGTTTCTCGTCATCATCGTCGTGAAGCAGAGTTTCGCTGATGAGGTAGCGGGTCACCTCCTCCCAGTCGGGATAACGCTCAGTGCCAAACTGCACCCACTCGCCTGGGAACTCGCTGGCGCCGTTCTTGGCCCTATCGTCAACGAGGTAGTCGCCATCGCACAGGTTCTTGCAGTGGGTTATGATCACACGCTTCTTGAACAGGTCGCCAAAGTGCTTCGTCAGCCACGCCAACTTGTCACTATATGCTGTAGTGTTCTTCCAGGGGGCCGTAGAGAGGATATACATATCATAATACTCGCTCAACGTGTGCACAGCTTCTATAGCTCCCGGCATAGGATCCATCAGCGAGAATATGCCAGGCACCTCGTCGAGCCGTCCCTCATACTCCTTTTTCACCTCATCACTCAACTTGTCGATACCGCTCTGGAAATCGACCAACACACCATCCATATCAAAAAACAGTTTCTTCATAAGCTACGTTTTTATAATTACCTTATATAATATAGTCACAAAAGGCGAAAAATTCAATATTTGGGGCAACTTTTTTGGTTCTTCTGCAATTTAGTTGAAAAGGACTATTCTAGATTGTATTCAGGCATCAATCAATCTTTCAACAATAACCCAGTTTAGATTTATACTTAATTAACTAATAACTAATATTTTAGGCTTGTTTAAATTAGGGTATTT
>JAFYMW010000070.1 GCA_017548165.1 Bacteroidaceae bacterium | reverse complement strand
TGCTGCTTGCCAGTAGCAAATGCTTCTTCTGCAATCTTGATTAAATCTGCCATTTCTTATGACTTTATTAATAGGTTGTTTGTCATCACTCATAGGCATAACGGGTCACACTTCTCCCCGCCAGCGACCTATGGTAAAGCGACTGCAAAGGTACGCTTTTTTATTGATATTGCAGCAGATATGAGAAAAAAAATGACTTTTGTCACCTCAAATGTGCATCAAAAGGCTTGTGTGGGGGTAGGTGTGCTACTCAAAATAGAGTGAAAGGGTTATCATATTTGATGTACTGCGTCCGACGCTGTTGGTGAATTTCATCATGGATTGGTCCAGCAAATCGTCTCTTTTTTTGCTGATGATGTCCAACAGGCCAAAGCTGAATTTCAGTTCGGGAATGAGTTTGAAGTATGGTAGGTATATGTCGCATCCCATGCCCACTTCGAGGTAGCAGTCGAAGGTTTTGGGTTTCAGGGCTTCCTGGTTGTGCTTGTTGAGATTGAACGAGGGAGCCACACCCAGAGTGAAATACGGACGGAAGTTGTTGTATCTCGGTGCTGCGAATTTCGTGGATATAGGAATGGAGATGTAGTTGGTGCGCATGTTCTGCGTTGTGTCCCTGCCAGAGACGTTGTCGTGCATCTTGAGGAATCTCTGTCCCAGGTGCATGGTGGGGCTGACGCGCAGTTCCATATATTTGTTGAGGCGCAAGGCTCCGAGCACACCGACACTGAAGCCTGGTTCGTATTTGCTCACGTCGGTAAACCATTGTTCTCCTGTTGCCGGGTCGACATGTCCGTTGTTCTTAATCTCCATGTCCATGAAGTTCATGCCGAAGAAGAACCCCCAGTGCAACTGGCGGTTGTCGATATATGGTTTATTCATTATCTGTTCCTTCTGGGCATAAGTTGCCAGAGAGAGCATGCCGAGGATAAGTATGACAAGAGTTCGTCTCATATATATAATAACATCTAGGATGCAAATTTATTGTATAAATCACTATTTTTGATTAACAAGGGCAATTTTTTATGGCAATAATGGTCCAAATCATCAAAAATAATTATCTTTGCAATGGATTTGGCCGTTGTGGGCCTGGTAAAAGAGAGAAAACTAATTTAAATAACTATCATTATGGCTTACGTAATTAATGACGATTGTGTAGCTTGTGGCACATGTATTGACGAATGTCCCGTTGGTGCAATTTCTGAGGGTGAGAAGTATGTTATCAACCCCGATGAGTGCACAGAGTGTGGTACCTGTGCAGATGCTTGTCCTTCTGGCGCAATCACTTTGTAAGAAACATCAAAAAATCCCTCGCTTGTGCGGGGGATTTCTTTTTTATGTGCTTGTGGAGTCCCAACGGACTCCACAAGTGCTTTCTTACCTTATTTATATATAGTAGGTCCTATATGTGCTTTGCTTACTTTAGTAGTGCAAGGGCTTCCTTGATACGCTTGATGGCCTCGATGATGTTCTCGTCGCTTGTGGCATAGGACATACGGAAGCATTCGGGAGAACCAAATGATTCGCCGCCTACGGTGGCTACATGGCCAACTTCGAGGAGATACATTGCCAGGTCGTCGCTGTTGTTGATGGTCTTGTTGCCATATTTCTTGCCGTAGAAGCTGCTGCATTTGGGGAAGAGATAGAATGCACCTTGTGGCACGTTTACTTCAAGACCAGGGATTTCCTTGGTAAGTTTTACGATGAGGTCGCGGCGACGTTCGAAAGCCACGCGCATGTCCTCGACGCACTGCTGGTCGCCAGCAAAAGCAGCCTCTGCAGCCTTCTGGCTGATAGAGCAAGGTCCGCTGGTGTATTGTCCCTGCAACTTGTTGCAACCCTTTACAATCCATTCGGGGGCAGCAATGAAACCTATGCGCCATCCAGTCATGGCATATGCCTTGGAAACACCGTTGATGATGACAACGCGGTCTTTGATCTCGGGGAACTGTGCCATAGAGGCGTGTGAGCCAACATAGTTGATGTGCTCGTAGATCTCGTCGGCGATAACGATGACACGCTCGTGGCGCATCAGTACATCCTTCAGAGCTTCAAGTTCCTCGCGTGTGTATACAGAACCTGTGGGGTTGCTGGGTGAGCACAAGATGATGGCACGAGTCTTCTCTGTGATGGCAGCCTCCAATTGCTCGGGAGTTATCTTGAAATCCTGCTCGATGGTTGAGGGAATAAATACGGGAGTGGCATCGGCCAGGAGCACCATGTCGGGGTAGCTTACCCAGTAGGGGGCGGGGATGATGACCTCGTCGCCGGCACCTGCCAGAGCCATGATGACGTTACATACGCTCTGCTTTGCACCGTTGGAGCACAGAATCTGGCTGGGCTTGTATTCCAGACCGTTCTCTCTCTGCAACTTTTCCACGATGGCGGCTTTCAGGTCGGGATAACCTGGAACGGGACTATAGCGGCTCCAGTTCTCCTCGATGGCCTTAATGCCGGCTGCCTTGATATGGTCGGGGGTGTTGAAGTCGGGTTCGCCAACGCTCATGTTGATGATGTCGATGCCCTGTGCCTTCAGTTCGCTGCTCTTTTGGCTCATTGCCAGGGTTGCGCTTGTTGACAGACGACCGAGTCTGTCGGAAAGAATGTTGTTCATATTGTGTGTTGTTTAAGTTTAGAGTTGAATGTTTTTGGGGGCAGAGTACAGAGTACGGATTACAGATTACAGAGTGCAAATTACAGAGTACAAATTACAGACTACAGATTCGCTAATCGCTAATCGCTAATCGCTAATCGCTAATCGCTAATCGTTGATCGCTCACCGCTCATCCGCTCATCCGCTCACCGTTTCTCAAAGTTTATGTCCCATGCGGAGTTTCTTCGTCTCCAGATAGCGGCGGTTGAATTCGTTGGGGGTGATGACAACGGGGACGTTCTCTACGATGTCCAGACCATAGCCTTCCAGACCCACGCGCTTCACTGGGTTGTTGCTGATGAGGCGGATCTTGCCGATGCCCAATTCGCGCAGGATCTGTGCACCAACGCCATAGTCGCGCTCGTCGGCCTTGAAACCCAGATGCAGGTTGGCCTCTACGGTGTCGTCGCCCTGCTCCTGAAGTTTGTAAGCGGCAATCTTGTTCATCAGACCTATGCCACGGCCCTCCTGTTGCAGATACACTATTACGCCTTTGCCTTCCTTGTCTATCATCTGCATGGCCTGATGAAGCTGTTCGCCACAATCGCAACGCTTGCTGGCAAAGATGTCGCCGGTCATGCAGCTGGAATGCATGCGCACCAGTACGGGTTCTTCGGGAGTCCATTCGCCCTTGAAGATGGCGATGTGCTCCAGACCGTTGCTTTTCTGACGGAAGGGGATGATGCGGAAGTGACCGTATTCTGTGGGCAGGTCGGCCTCCACGCCCTTCTCCACCAGACTTTCCTGCTTCAGGCGGTAGGCGATGAGGTCCTTGATGGTGATGATCTTCATACCATGCTCCTTGGCAACTTCCTTTAGTTGTGGCATGCGTGCCATGGTGCCGTCTTCGTTGAGGATTTCTATCAACGCTGCTGCTGGTTGCAAGCCACAAAGTCTTGCCAGGTCGATGGCAGCTTCGGTGTGTCCGGCTCTTTTCAAGACACCACGATCCTGGGCATATAGGGGGTTGATATGTCCGGGGCGACCGAAATCGGCAGGTTGTCTCTTGGGGTCTGCCAAGGCACGGATGGTGGCGGCACGGTCGTGTGTGCTAACACCTGTGGTGCAACCATCCAGAAGGTCTACGGTGACGGTAAATGGAGTGCCCAGCATACTGGTGTTTACCTGAACTTGATATTCCAGTTCCAGTTCCTTGGCTCTGCTTATTGTTATAGGAGCGCACAGCACACCGCGGCCGTGCTTCAGCATGAAGTTCACCTTCTCCTCAGTGATAAGTTCTGCTGCTGTGATGAAGTCGCCCTCGTTTTCGCGGTCTTCGTCATCCACGACAATCACGAACTTGCCCTCTTTGAAGTCTACCAAAGCATCTTCAATGCTGCTAAGTTTGATTTCCTTGTCCATTATTTAATTCTTTGTTTATTCTGTCTATGATGAATGTTCCTAATTTCTGTATCTGAGTGAAGTCTTGATATAGTCTCAAACGGAAATTCCATATTCTGAGCCACAGGATCAATCCCAGGGGCAGACATATTCCTGCCGCCATGTTTTTCCTTTTGCTGTTAAAGGGACGTGTGTGTGCCTCGGTGTATAGTATGGGAGTGTCGTTGAGAGCATTGATTATAGCGGCATCCCTGCTATTATGAAGTTGTTCTATCAGGAGTTCAGTTTTCTCTTTCAGTTCCCTTACCACATGGTCTTCATGGTATCTGAAGAAGATGGCATAGTATGATGGTATGTTCTTCAGTTTCTTTCTGTCGCTATAATCTGTGCAATCTTTTATCAAAGACAGTATGTCCTGTTTTATTTGAGGATAGTCTGGTTCGTTGATGATGATTTCTTTTCTGTTCAACTTTCTCTTGGTTCTGATGCCCAACAATCGTTTGAAGAAGTTCTGGTAGCCCTCGATGTTGAACACCACGCTGTCTTTGTTGGCCTTGCTTATCAGGAATAGTCCGATAGGTGTCAATACCATTGTACTGAGCCAGATGCCGAACCATACCGCCCATTCACCGGTCTTTGCCATCTTTTCTCCTGCAGCATTGATGATGTAGTAGAAGATGAAAACCAGCACGCTCACTACCACAGGCACGCCAAGACCACCCTTTCTGATGATGGCTCCGAGGGGGGCTCCGATAAAGAAGAATATCAGGCATGCCAAACTATGTGAGAACTTCTTTCTCGCCTCCATGTGATGGCGTCTGATGGTAGAATTGGTGCTTTCTGTTGTCATGGCACGGAATTCAAATTCCGCTTTGGTGCTTTGTGCTGAGCTAAGCGCCTTTTTTATCACATTTTTCTTTTGGTCGGGAGTCAGACTCATGAAAGCTGAGTCTATGGGGGCTTGCGTCAGAAGTTTTTCGTGAATCTTGACAGAATCTCCGTTGGTGGGGAAATGTCCCTTCAGGTATTGGCTTTTTGCCATCTTGCGATAGTGCTGGCCAATGCTGTCGCTGACATGATTGAGCGAATCGATACCATTGAGAATCTGTGTCAGTTCCTTTGTTTTGGCATCTCCGTTGAATAGGTTGGCATCCATCATATTGAAGTTGGCATCAAATGGTATCATGTCCACTTCGGTGATGAATGTCTCACGCATGTATGGGATATTTGCTTTGAGCATGTTGCCCGTCTGCGAATCCATGTTCCTGAATCTCTCTCCTCCGTAGAGTGTCAGTTTCAGGTGCTTGTGGTCTTCTGTGCCCTGGAGTCGTGCCGAATCTGCAAGGACAATCTCCATCTTGTCATAGCCCCCCTGTGTGCTATATATCATCACGCCATGTAGCATGCCAGTCTTGGTGTCTTTGTGTTGCACAAAGATGCTGTATCCTGGTATGTCGCTATAGAAAATACCCTCGGGGATGTCCAATTCGGGCGATTTTTGTCGCATGCTCCATAAGAGTGTTGCAAGTTGTCGCGTGGCTTTGGGTTGGATCCTGTCCTGAAAGAAGAAACTGGCAACGCAAATGAGTGATGCGACGATAAAGATGGGGGAGAGGATTCTGATAAGTGGAACACCGGCTGCCTTCATGGACAATAGTTCAAGTTTTTCGCCCATGTTGCCAAAACTTATCAGCGATGCCAGCAATACTGCCAATGGTAGAGACATGGGTACAAGGGTAAGGCTTGCATAGAAAAAGAATTCTGCTAGAACCTCCCAACTGAGTCCCTTGCCCACAAGGTCGTCGATATATTGCCAGATGAACTGCATGATGAAGATAAACAAACAAATGAAGAATGTACCGGCAAAGAGTAGCAGGTAATTCTTCAGTATGTAGATGTCCAACTTCTTAATAAATCTCATGCGCGCACACGATATAATCCTCGCAAAGATACAAAAAATGGCATGAATGAGGGGTGGGCATACTATTCTTTTGCTTTTTCTTCAAAAAAAATGCTCAAATCCTTTGCAGTTATGAAATAATTGTCTTACCTTTGCACTCGCAAATCAGCAAGGTCTTCGGTAAAACGAGGAATGGTAATGGCGGGATAGCTCAGCTGGTTAGAGCGTCGGATTCATAATCCGAAGGTCATGGGTTCAAGTCCCATTCCCGCTACAACGAGGCGACATGAGAATGTCGCCTTTATTTTTTTTTCTGTTGCACAATAAAAATGCCGAAGACCAGAATAGGACTTCGGCATGAGTTGAATATTAGGTAGTTGTGCGATTTTTACTGTGGGTCGGCAGTACAGATGCCACGTCTGTGCATGTCTTTGCTGATACGCTCAAGACGTTGTAGGAAACCATTGTAGCTGCGGTTTTTCTGTAAACTCCAGCCAGCTTCGCTGAGGGCAAGGCCACGGGGGAAGGCCATGTAGTACAGGCGCTCTGTAGAGTTTATGCACTCGCTCCACAATGTGCCAGCAACGCCGAAGAGGTTGTTGTCCTCGAAGTTCTTGTCGTATCCCCATGCTGGATCAAGTTTGTAGGTCTGCTCCAGTGATGTTGTGGGCATGCCCCAATTCACCTCGGGCATATCTCCTTTGGCGGCAGGGTAGTCCAGATAGCAGTGCTCGCCGGGGCAAAGCATTATCTTGGCATCGCATCTTATGGCTGCATCGATGGCTGTTGCTGTAAGCCCATGTCTCCAGGCGAAGGTGACGCAACCGGGTTGTATCTCGTGGAAGTCTGTCTCGTACCAGAACATAGGCACCTTGCCCAGTTCCTTGTGCAGGTAGTCTATCACACGGTCAAACATGTACTTCTGTAATCTCCAGTTGTCGTTTCTTGAACCTGGTTGGGGCTTGATGCCTGGTTCGGCCATTATCTTCTTGAGTAGTGCCTGACAACTCTCACATCCTGACCAGCACTCCAATGGGGGATTGCCAGCCTCGTCGCCACCAAGGTGCACGTATTTTGAAGTAAAGACGGTAGAGAGTTCCTTGAATACATTCTGAAGGAATTCGTATGTAAACTCGTTGCTGGGGCATAGCAGGTTGTCAGACACACCGCATGTGGTACGTATGGGAATTTCTACTGCTCCACAAGTCAGTTCGGGGTAACAATGTATGGCTGCTACCTGATGACCAGGCATCTCTATCTCGGGAATAATCTCCACATGGTATTTGGCGGCATAGGCAACCAGTTCTTTCATCTGTTCCTGAGTGTAGAAACCGCCGATAGGCATTTGCATGTCGTCCATGCCGACACGGAAACTTCCCTTCTCTGTGAGCTTGGGGTATTTCTTTATTTCTATGCGCCATGCCTGGTCGTCGGTAAGATGCAAATGCAAGGCATTCATCTTGTATCTTGCCATCTCCTTTGCCATGTCTTTCAGGTCCTCGAATGGAATGAATATACGACATGGGTCGACCATCAATTCGCGCATCTTGGTACGAGGCGAATCCTCGATGCTTACTCCCTTCAGCGATGTCAGTTTGCCGTTCTCTGTATCGGGAATGAGCATCTGGTCCAAGGTCATGATACCATAGAACACACCAACAGCATCTCCTCCGACGATATTGATGCCTTTCTCGTTGATTTCCAATTTGTAAGCTTCGGGGTTGGTGAGGCTCTTGTCAATAGAAAGGTTTATGTTAGCCTTGCTTTTGTTGAACTTGGTAATGCCAAGTCTTTCTGTAAGAACTTCCTTGAGACGTTCGCTCTCGTTGGCAAGTTGTGCAGGTGCCACGATGTTGCCCAAATGCGTTGTCAGTAGGGGCTGGCTGTTGCTGTATGTAATATTGTTGGGTATGGGAATTAATGCGTATTCTTCGGGGCACTGTTCCTTGATGATGGTAACTTTCTTAAAGAATTGATCCCAACCCTTGGCATTCTTGTATAGCTTCTTTGTGCCGTTGGGGAGGATGAGGTCTATCTTGCTCAGGTCTACTCCGCTGAATGCATCTTCTGCCAGTTGTGGTGGGGTAGAGGCCAGAACTGTCAAGGTGCGTAGGCCGGTGCAGTTACCGAAGGCTCGACTTTCGATTCTTTCGGTGGTGGCAGGTATTAGTATGCTCTCTATGCTATCGCATGCAAACAGCGCCTGACTACCTATGATGCGTGTTTTGTTGGGAAGAATGATTTTCTTCAGATTGTGTCTTGAATGCAAAGCGTTTTGTCTGATGCTGTCGCAATCCGCTTCGCTTAAATCTAGTTCTTCGACGTTCCAATGCAGGTCGCGCAACTGTCGGAAGTCATCGTTCCAACCACCACAACGGAAAGGTCCGCTCTTTTTGATTGTCTGTGCATTAGCCATGGTGCACGACAATGCAATCATGGCAATTTGTAGTAAGATTGATTTCATTGATATTTATGTTAGTTGTTGTCAAGGAATGTCTTGTCGCTGACAAAGATACGATTAAGCGAGCGAAAAAGCAAAAAAAAATTGATTTTTCCGAGCGTGAGTATCTTCGAGGTCTCCTCTCAAAGTACGATTAAGCGAGCGAAAAAGCAAAAGAATTTTGATTTTTTCCGAGCGTGAGTATCTTCGAGGTACCCGAAAAAACAATAAAAATTGTTAATTCCTAACCGACTATCTTGCCTCCTTGCCCACAATGGAAAATTAATCCAATTAGGTTGGTGTGAAATTGCCAAAAAAAGTGTACCTTTGCACGCGTAATTAATTAAAGTAGACAAACAATAAAAATAGGTTTTGATATGGCACAGACAAAAAGAATCAAGCGAGCTTTGGTTAGCGTCTTCCACAAGGACGGTTTGGACGAGATTTTGCGCACTTTGCATGCTCAGGGTGTAGAGTTGCTCAGTACTGGTGGTACACAGACTTTCATCGAGAGTCTTGGTATTCCTTGTGTTAAGGTAGAGGATGTAACTTCTTATCCCAGCATCCTGGGTGGTCGTGTAAAGACCCTTCATCCCAAGGTGTTCGGTGGTATTTTGGGTCGTCGCGATCTCGAGGGTGACCGTCAGCAGATGGAACATTACGAGATTCCCGAAATAGATTTGGTTATCGTTGACCTTTATCCCTTTGAGCAGACCGTGGCAAGCGGCGCTAGCGAGGCAGACATTATCGAGAAGATTGATATAGGTGGTATCAGTCTTATCCGTGCAGGTGCCAAGAACTTCAATGATGTTATCA
This sequence comes from Bacteroidaceae bacterium, assembly GCA_017548165.1. Lineage (GTDB taxonomy): Bacteria > Bacteroidota > Bacteroidia > Bacteroidales > Bacteroidaceae > Physcousia. The sequence goes on along the minus strand of JAFYMW010000070.1, from coordinate 25,300 downwards.
TCGTTCCCAGCAAGGCAGAGTATCAGCCCCTGTTGGAACTTCTTCAGAAGAAGGGCGGCGAGAGCGATATCGAAGACCGCAAGTGGTTTGCAGCACAGGCATTTGGCGTAAGTAGCCACTATGATACAGCTATCCACGAGTATTTCGTAAAGTAATTCTGTTGATCGATTATTAGATGGGATTTTTTAGTTTTACCAAGGAAATAGCCATGGACTTGGGGACCGCCAACACCATTATCATCAGTGATGGTAAGATTTTGGTGGACGAACCCAGCGTAGTGGCATTGGATCGTCGCACCGAGAAGATGATAGCTGTGGGTGGACGAGCCAAGATGATGTATGAGAAGACAAATCCAGAGATACGCACTATCCGTCCCCTGCGTGATGGTGTGATAGCCAACTTTAACGCTTGTGAGCAGATGATGCGTGGTCTTATTAAGAAGATCCAGTCTGGTACTCTGTTCACTCCATCGTTGAAAATGGTTATCAGCGTGCCCAGCGGTTCTACAGAGGTTGAGCTGCGCGCTGTACGCGATAGTGCTGAGCATGCCGGAGGTCGTGAGGTATATCTGATATACGAACCCATGGCTGCAGCTATAGGTATCGGTTTGGACGTATTGGCTCCTGAAGGCAATATGATTGTTGATATCGGTGGTGGTAGTACGGAGATTGCCGTTATCAGCCTCGGTGGTATCGTGGCAGACAAGAGTTTGCGTACTGCTGGTGACGAGCTTACTGCCGACATTCAGGAATATATGTCACGTCAGCACAACGTGAAGGTCAGTGAACGTATGGCCGAGCGTATTAAGATCAACGTGGGTGCAGCTCTTACCGATTTGGGTGATGAGGCTCCAGAGGACTATGTAGTACATGGACCTAACCGAATTACTGCTCTACCCATGGAGGTGCCTGTATGTTATCAGGAGATTGCTCGTTGTCTTGAGAAGACAGTAGCAAAGATAGAGACCGCTATATTGCAGGCTTTGGAAGAGACTCCACCAGAGTTGTATGCCGATATCGTGAAGAATGGTATCTATCTTGCAGGTGGTGGTGCACTGCTCAAGGGACTTGCTCGTCGTTTGACAGACAAGATACACATTCCCTTCCATGTTGCAGAAGATCCTTTGCACTGTGTGGCAAAAGGAACAGGTATTGCACTCAAGCACATAAATGAATTCTCATTCTTGATGTAATGAATCATATTAGCCTCATCCGTATGGATGGGGCTTAACTGTTATGCAGGACATTTTTGACTGGCTCAGCAAACACACACATTGGTTGGTACTGCTCCTTTTGGAGGGTATCAGCCTTGCTTTATTGCTATCCTACAATGGGTATCAAGGTAGTGTATGGTTTACCAGTGCCAATCGTGTTGTCGGCCAGGTTCAAGAGTGGCGTCAAGATGTAGTTTCCTATATTTCTTTGACAGAACGCAATGAGGAACTCATGCAAAGAAATATAGAGTTGCAAAACGAATTGGATCTTTTGCGCGATGAATTGAGTGAACTGAAGCATGATAGTAGCTATACCGAACGTGCTATGGCTGCCAGGCTTCAGGAATACCCCATTCTTCCTGCCAAGGTGGTAAACAACAACATCACTCTGCACGATAATTTTCTTACTATTAACAAAGGCCGGGCTGATGGTGTAGCTCTAAAAATGGGTGTCGTCAGTGGAACTGGTATTGTGGGTATCGTGTCTCAGGTGGGTGAACACTATTCTCTTGTGATGTCTGTGTTGAATACCAAGTCCAGCATTTCGTGTCGTATTCGTGGTAGTAATTATTTCGGTTATCTGCGTTGGCAGGGAGGTAATATTCTTACTGCTACACTCGATGATGTTCCTCGTCATGCAAATTTCAAACTTGGCGATGCTGTAGAGACCAGTGGTTTTAGTAATATATTCCCACCAGGTGTTTTCGTGGGTAGGATAGTACATATTGCTGACAGTAAAGACGGTCTCAGTTACCAACTTACTATTCAACTTTCAAGCGACATTGCCAAGCTTCGCGATGTGGCGGTAATCCTTAGAAAAGATGATACAGATATTGTTCAGTAGGTTTGGCTACGTGCTCCTTATCATGTTTCTGCAGATTTTTCTATGTAATTATATCAGTCTGTGGGGATATGCCACACCTTTGTTGGGCGTGATGGTCTTGTTTTGTACACCACTCAATGCCGGACGCAAGGGCAATATGCTTTTTGCCTTTATCATAGGCCTTATACTGGATGCCTTCAGCAATACTCCTGGGGTAACTGCCGGTGCTATGACAGCAACCGCATTCCTCCAATTTCCGTTAATGAACTCTATCGTTCCCAAGGATGCTACAGAGGATGCACTGCCCAGTATCAGTTTGTTGGGCAAGTATAAGTATTTTTCTTATATCGCCATTCTTATGGCAATACATCATATCGTATACTTTGCCCTCGAGGCTTTTAGTTTCTTCAATCCCTTCAATTTGTTGATGCGTTTTCTTGCTACATACGCCGTCTCCCTATTGCTCGCATGGTCTGTGGAAATTTTGCATACTTCCAAGTAATTCTTTAGTATGGAACAGAAATACGAACTTGGCAAGCGCAAATATGTCCTGGGAGGAATCGCTTGTCTGATAATATTTACCTATATATTTCGCTTGTTTACTTTGCAGGTGTTGAGCGACGAGTATGTTGTCAGCGCCGCTAATAATGCATTTCTGAAACACATTCTTTTCCCTGCCCGTGGTGCGGTCACTGATCGTAATGGCAAGTTGCTTGTTTATAATCAACCTGCCTATGATATCATGGTGGTGATGAAGGAACAGGTGGGTGTGGATACAGTGGAATTGTGTAAAACCTTGGGTATTACTCCCGAGTGGTACAAACGTCGTATGGATGAAATACGCGACCCAAGGCGCAATCCTGGTTATAGTCGTTATACACAACAGATGTTTATGAGTCAACTCTCTGCAGAGGAATTCAGTAATTTTAGAGAAAAACTCTTCAGTTATCCTGGATTTTATGTGCAGAAGCGTAGTATTCGTCAGTATTCATATCCATACGCTGCCCATGTCCTTGGCGATGTCGGTGAGGTAGGTCCCAAGGACATCAAGAACGATGATTACTACAATAGCGGTGACTATATAGGCAAGCTTGGTATTGAACGCCAGTACGAGAAGCAGTTGCGAGGAGAGAAAGGTGTGGAGATACTTCTTCGCGATTCCCGTGGTCGTATCAAAGGCAGGTATCAGGATGGTAAGCTTGACGAACCACCGGTACCTGGTAAGAATCTTGTCCTTTCTCTGGATATAGAGTTGCAGGCACTTGGCGAGCGTCTTATGTCTGGCAAGAAAGGTGGTATTGTAGCCATAGAACCATCTACTGGCGAAATATTGTGTATGGTCAGCAGTCCAACTTATGACCCACGTTTGATGGTAGGTCGTCAGCGTGGTGCCAACAATGCACTCCTGTCACGCAACCCACATAAGCCTCTGCTCAACAGAGCCATTATGGGACAGTATCCCCCAGGCTCTACCTTTAAAACAGCACAGGCACTAACTTTTTTGCAGGAAGGAATTGTCACACCGCAGACTTCTTATCCGTGTAGCAACGGATTCCACTTTAAGGGACTTACAGTAGGTTGTCATGCACATGGTGCACCCATACCTCTTGTTCCTTCTTTGGCAACATCGTGCAACAGCTATTATTGTTGGGGCCTGTTCCATATGTTCTCCAACCGCAACAAATATCCCACTGTTCAGGATGCCATGACGCGTTGGAAAGATTATATGGTGTCTATGGGCTTTGGATATGCCCTTGGTGTGGATTTGCCGGGCGAGAAGCGAGGTATGATCCCCAATGCACAATATTACGACAAGGCTTATCGCAAATCGTGGAATGGTCTTACCGTAATTTCCATCTCTATCGGTCAGGGCGAGGTCAATGCCACTCCACTACAGATTGCCAACCTTGGTGCTACCATTGCCAATCGCGGTTGGTTTATCACCCCACATGTTGTCAAGGACATACAAGACGAGGAACTTGACTCAATCTATACTACCCGTCGTTACACTATGTCTGGCCGTTCCAACTATGACTATGTTGTCCAGGGTATGCGTCAAGCCGTGTTGAACGGAACGTGTAAGGGTGCCAATTCTCCTCTGTATGAAGTCTGTGGAAAAACAGGTACTGCCCAGAACCCTCATGGTCAGGACCATTCTGCTTTTATGGGCTTTGCTCCCATGGATAAGCCCAAGATAGCCATCTGCGTTTATGTAGAGAATGGTATATGGGGAGCCACCTTTGGTGTACCTATAGGAGCACTTATGATGGAACAATATCTCACAGGTGGTTTGTCGCCCGAGAGTGAAGAGAAAGCAAAGATTTTTGAAGAACGACACCTAATAACATATTAGTAATGGCAACGGGAAACAAAAGACAGAAGGAACAGAGTATAGTCCGCAATCTCGATTGGTTCACCATTTTCATTTTTGTGACTTTGGTAGCTATGGGATGGATGAGTATATGCGGTGCCAGCTACGATTTGGAGCAGGGTGGGCAACTTTTTGACTTTGCCTCACGCAGTGGCATGCAGATAGTATGGATTGCTACGTCGTTGATTCTGGCTACGTTTATTATGTGCGTAGACGACCGTCTGGTGGAGAGTCTTTCCTATATTATATATATAGCTTTCATGGCTCTGCTTTTTGTCACACCTATGCTTGCCCATGATATTAAGGGTAGTATGTCGTGGATTAAGATAGGAAGTTTCAGTATCCAGCCTGCTGAATTTGCCAAGTTTGCCACAGCTCTGTGTGTTGCCAAGGTTATCAGTAGTTTTAGCCTGGATCTTTCACGTTGGCGCCATCTCTTGATAGCATCTCTTTTGGTTCTGCTTCCTATGGGACTTATTGTCAATCAAAAGGAAACAGGTTCGGCATTAGTATATCTTGCCTTCTTTCTAATGTTCTATAGAGAGGGTATGGCAGGTAGTATCCTTTTTGCTGGTGCAGCAGCAGTGTTTTATTTTGTTGTTGGTGTACGCTATGCCGATGTGCCCATGTGGGAGATACCTCAGATAAGTCTTGGAGAGTTTTTAGTACTTGCCGCCATACATTTATTCTCGGCAGGTATGATGTGGACATACACCTCTTTGCGAAAACCCTTTTTCCAAACGTTACTGTTCGGAACTGGTGCCTATATACTGGCGGTATTATATGCCAAATATCTTATACCCTTCAATGCATGTTGGGTTCAATGGGGTGTTTTGGCGGTAATGGTAGGTTATCTCTTCTATCTTTCTGTGCGCGAACAGTTGTGGTCCTATGCACTTATAGCTTTATTTGCTATAGGTAGTACAGTTTTTTTCTATTCTGTCAACTATGTACTCAACGAAGTCTTGCAACCGCACCAGCAGACTCGTATTAGAGTTCTTCTTGGACTTGAGGATGACCCCAAGGGCGCTGGTTATAATGTCATTCAGGCTATCATTGCCATTGGTTCTGGTGGTATGCATGGCAGGGGGTTTCTTGAAGGCACGCAAACAAAATTGAGATATGTGCCAGAACAAGACACCGATTTCATTTTCTGTACTATAGGAGAGGAACAAGGATTTGTGGGAAGTGCTTTGGTACTGCTACTGTATCTTGCGTTTATTCTTAGGCTCATGTATCTTGCCGAACGACAGCCATTGCGTTTTGGTCGTGTTTTTGGCTATTGTGTCCTATGTATATTCCTTTTTCATGTGTTTATCAACGTAGGTATGGTTCTTGGATTAACTCCGGTCATAGGTATTCCACTTCCATTCTTCAGTTATGGTGGTTCTTCTCTATGGGGTTTCACCATATTGCTATTTGTTTTCCTCAGGATAGATGCTGCCCGCAATCGTTTGCAACATTAGCGATACATATAGAAAAAGGAAGTCTCATGCGTCAGTTCGCGTGAGACTTCCTTTAATCAATTCAGATATTTTATTCTTATTCCAAGGTCGAGTACATGTGGTATATTCTCTTTTTGCATGATATGGTGCATTTTCACTCGTCCTTTTTGTCCCTTTGCCAATACTAGCGATGAGTCGGTCTTGGCATAACTTATGGTATTTACACCGCTACGTTCAGTATCAGGACATTTTCTGTCGGTATTTATGCACAATGTATCGGTATATCCTATAAAAGGAGGGTCGAAAGAGAAATTACGTACTATATATATATGGTGCAAAGGGAAGTTTGATAAACACCGTATTTCTGTTTTTATACTATATCGTCCGCTTTGGGTCGCTGGTGGAATATCAAAGTCTATGGTATCGTTCTTTGCCCATCCGTTCTTGTTGATATGCTGATATTGGTGTTGCAAAGTGTCCGTGATGCAACTACTCACCAATAGTGTTGTCAGCAGTGCTATTGCCACTATTACCCTTGGCATTGTTTTTTGTATCCCCATTGCGTTGTTTGTTCTTCTTTTTCTTCTTTTTCTTGCTTGCCAGTTGCACGTCAAAGCGTTCCAGATCTTCTTGTGTAGCAAGATCCACTGGCAGTTCTCTCTCCTGCTTTCGTTCTGTTGATAATGCTATGGGGTTTACGCCTTTTCTGTTCTCATCAATGATTTCCTGAGCACGCTCTGCTGTAATTGTTGTGATGTTGGCAGCAAAATGCTTGTCGGACGAATAGGAAACGGTTCCAGCCAAGATGTCGGCCTTGAAGAAGAACCATTCTCCCTCTTGTGTGTTCAGTACAATATCTCTGTGAGGTATTTTTCTGCCAGCCTCCATATACTGATCCACCTCATAGTTTATACAGCATCTCAGTTTGGCACATTGGCCAGCCAGTTTCTGAGGGTTCAGAGACAGGTTCTGGAAGCGTGCAGCACCAGTGCCCACACTTGTAAAGTGCTTTATCCATGTAGAGCAGCACAACTCTCTGCCACATGGACCGAAGCCGCCAATACGTCCAGCCTCTTGTCTGGCACCAATCTGTTTCATCTCTATCCTCACATGGAATACCTCTGCCAGCACCTTAATCAGCTGTCTGAAATCCACACGCCCATCGGCAATGTAGTAGAATATGGCCTTGTTGCCGTCGCCCTGATATTCCACATCACCAATTTTCATTTCCAGGCCCAGATCTTTGGCAATCTGGCGCGACTCTATCATTGTGGTATGCTCGCGTGCTTTGGCCATCTTATATATCTCCATGTCGCCCTCTTTAGCCAAACGATATACGCGCTTTATTTCGTCCTCGCTCTTAAGATTAGCCTTCTTGGCTTGCAATGCTGCCAGTGTTCCTGTCAGTGTCACAGTGCCAATATCGTGTCCAGGGTTACCTTCTACAGCCACGATGTCGCCTTTCTGTAGCTCCAAACCATTGGAGTTATGGTAATAACCCTTTCTTGTATTTTTGAACTGCACCTCCACGATGTCTGTTGCCTCAGTATTATTGGGTATGTCAGCCATGTAGTCGCACACGTTCAATTGTGTGTAATGATTGGTGTGCCATCCTTTGCTGCAAAGACCGCGTCCACCTGCTGATATATATTTATGTTCCATTATTGTATTAGTAGTACTATCATTTTCAATGCAAAGTCAAAGAATACCATCCTTGGATTCACGTTCTGCTCTATGTCTCGTTGGCACAAGCTCAGTTCTTCCATTATAGGTATTACATTCTTCTCGTTCACGAATCGTGCAAAATTTGTGCTGAACGAAGCCTCTTCGACAGTTTCATATACAAGTTCCTGCCTTTTGAAATTGTAGATGAAGTTTTCTCTTATCAGTCTTTGGCAATACTCCAGCAATCTTTTCTGTCCTTCGCGTCCCAGTTCGCTGACCTCTTCGCTCCATGCACGCATATCTTTAATCTTGCGCATATAGCTCAGACGCATCAGCCTTACAAAGAGATCAAAAAAGTATTTCTCCTCGTTCGATGCCTCCAGTCTTTTTAGTGCTGCGGTATAGCTGCCTTGTGCCACACGTGCCACTCCTTGTGCTACGGCAGTGTCAACTCTATGTTCAGATACCAATGCCCTGGCAATTTCGTCTTCATCCAGTCTTGGAATGTTCAGTCTCTGTGTACGGCTTTGTATCGTGCCCAGCACCTTTTCCGGTTCTTCGCTCACAAGCAGGAAATATGTCTCGCTAGGTGGTTCCTCTATGAGCTTTAACAATTTGTTGGCAGCTTCGATGCCCAGTTTCTCAGGCATCCACATTACCACCACTCTTCTGCCACCTCTGCTGGCTTTCAGTTGCAACTTCTGCTGCAGTGAATCGCTTTCGTACACATAGTGCATTATCTGCTGGTTTTCAGCCTTTATGGCTTTCAACCAATCGTCAACGTCGAAATATTGTTTTTCTGCAAGCAGTTCGCGCCATTGCGGCAAGTAATCGTCAGAGATAGGGTGGTCGGTGCTCTTCTTCTTATATACCGGCAGCGAGAAATGCAGGTCGGGGTGTGCCCACTCTCTCAGCATGGCCTCGTCGCAACTGTCTTTGCATAGCAACTCCTTGGCAAAGGCCAGAGCCAGTGGCAACTTGCCATTTCCTCTCGGACCACAGAACATCAGGGCATGTGGAATCTTGTTACTCGCAAGCATTTCCCTGAGTCTGCCCTTCGTTTCTTCCTGACCTATGATATTATTGTAGTTCAATATATTCTTTTTGCTATTTCGCAAATGCTGTCAACGGCACTTACTGTGTAGAAATGTAGATTTGGGGCTCCCTTCTCCAATAGTTCTCGGCATTGTGCCACTGCCCATTCTATACCCACCTGTTTTATCTCCTCATCGGTACGGCACTTTATTGCTTCGCGATACAAGTCCGACGGTAGGTCGCAGTGAAATATCTTGGGCACTATGCTCAATTGGTTTAGCTTCGCCAAGGGTTTGATTCCAGGTATTATGGGTATATCTATGCCTTCCTCTCTGGCACGTTGCACAAAGGCGAAATATTTTTCGTTGTCGTAGAACAACTGTGTCACTGCATACTCGGCACCCAGTTCAACCTTCTTTTTCAGCACCGCCATGTCGCTCTCCATGTTTGCAGCCTCCTCGTGCTTCTCAGGATAGCATGCCACACCGTATCTGAACTTTTCTCCAGGGCATTTTATTTCCGAACCATCATAGAAGTATCCGTTGTTGAACGTGTTTATCTGTTCTATCAGTTCTGTTGCATGCGAAGGTCCATCGCCTGTGGGGCGGAACATGTGGTCTTCCTTTGCCTTGTCGCCTCTCAGTACCAATAGGTCGCTTATACCCAGAAACTGCAGGTCCAGCAACATATATTCCAGTTCTTCTCTGGTGTGACCGCTACAAACGATATGTGGCACCACAGGTATATTGTATCTTTGCTGTATTGCCGCAGCAATGGCTATCGTGCCGGGACGTCGTCTTACCCTCTGTCTCTGCATCAGTCCCCCGCCGAGGTCTTTGTAAACAAATTCGCTTCTATGTGTGGTGATGTTGATATATCTTGGGCAGAACTCTTTGAGTCTGTCAATGGTATCAAACAACTGTGCTGTGCCATTGCCCTTCAATGGTGGTAGCACCTCAAAGGAGAACGGCTTGCTGTTGTTATCGTGGACAAGGTCTATAACCTTCATTTTTCAGTATTCTTTTTCTAACTATAATGTAAAAAGGTGTGTAAAGATACACAAAATATGGTATTGCTCAAAGACATTTATCTAAAAAAGCCTTTAAAAACGGGACCTCCCTATAAGAAATGTAATCAACTAGAGTAGACATCTAAAGAAAAATCAGTATATTTGTATGAGAAAATCATTAAAAATTTAACTTAAAGTATACCTATGACACTTATCAAATCCATTTCCGGTATTCGTGGTACCATTGGCGGTAAGGCTGGTGACACCCTCAATCCTCTTGACATTGTCAAGTTCGTTAGTGCTTATGCAACAGTAATTCGCAAGACTTCGCCCGTAGGCAGCAACAAGATCGTAGTAGGTCGTGATGCTCGTATTTCTGGCGAGATGGTAAAGAATGTTGTTTGTGGTACCCTTATGGGTATGGGCTTTGATGTTGTCAACATCGGTCTTGCAAGCACTCCCACCACCGAGGTTGCTGTAACCATGGAAGGTGCCGATGGCGGTATCATTCTTACAGCAAGTCACAATCCCCGTATGTGGAATGCTTTGAAGCTTCTCAACGAGAAGGGCGAGTTCTTCAACAAGGAGCAGGGCGAGGAGGTTCTTCGCATTGCCGAGGCAGAGGATTTCGAGTATGCTGACGTAGATCATCTTGGTAAGTACACCGAGGACGACTCTTACGACCAGAAGCATATCGATATGGTTCTTAACCTTGACCTCGTTGACGTTGAGGCAGTGCGCAACGCACACTTCAAGGTAGCTTTCGATGCAGTCAACAGTGTTGGCGGCATCATCCTTCCCAAGTTGCTCGAGCAGCTCGGCGTAGAAAAGATCACTGGTTTGTTTACAGAACCTACTGGCGACTTCCAGCACAATCCCGAGCCTTTGGAGAAGAACCTTGTTGAAATCAAGGAATTGATGGAGAAGGGCGAGCACGACATTGCTTTCGTAGTAGACCCCGACGTAGACCGTTTGGCTATGTTCTGCGAGGATGGCACCATGTATGGCGAGGAGTACACACTTGTTACCGTCGCCGACTACATCCTTCAGCACACTCCCGGTAACACTGTAAGCAACTTGAGCTCTACCCGTGCTCTGCGCGACGTTACCAACAAGTACGAAGGTTGCCAATACAGCGCAGCTGCAGTAGGCGAGGTTAATGTTGTTACCAAGATGCGCGAGGTAAATGCCGTTATCGGTGGCGAGGGCAATGGCGGTGTCATCTATCCTGCTGCACACAGCGGTCGCGACGCTTTGGTAGGTATTGCTTTGATGCTCACATATTTGGCTAAGAAGGGTATGAAGACCAGCGAGTTGCGCGCTACCTATCCTCCCTATCAGATTGCCAAGAACCGCATCGACCTCACTGCTGGTACCGATGTTGACTCTATTTTGGAGAAGGTTAAGGAGCTCTACAAGGATCAGGAGGTTAACGACATCGACGGTGTTAAGATTGATTTCCCCGACAAGTGGGTACATCTGCGTAAGTCCAATACCGAACCCATCATCCGCGTATATTCCGAGGCAAGCACCATGGAGGCTGCCGACCAGTTGGGCAAGGATATCATGGATGTAGTTTATTCAATGGTATAAAATATAATAATACTAAACGGGATTGTGTCCCGTGGCAGAGTAGCCCGGGATACTATCCTGGGCTATTTTAATAATAAAACAAAAGAAGAAAATTATGTTAACACAGATTATCAACGCACGCATCCTCACCCCACAGGGATGGTTGAAGGATGGCAGTGTTATCATCAGAGATAACAAAATTCTTGAGGTTACCAATTGTGACCTTGCAGTCATCGGTGCTCAGGTTGTTGATGCCAAGGGTTTGTATGTAGTGCCCGGTGGTATTGAGATGCACATCCATGGTGGTGGCGGTCGCGACTTTCAGGAAGGCGAGGAAGAAGCATTCCGTGTAGCATGTGCTGCACATGCCAAGTATGGTACCACCAGTATCTATCCCACACTTAGCTCTAGCACCATTCCTATGATTGAGAAGGCTGTTGCCACTTGTAACAAGCTTATGGCAGAGCCCAATAGCCCCATCTTGGGTCTACACCTCGAAGGTCATTACCTGAATCCCGGTAAGGCAGGTGCACAGGTTCCCGAATGCATCAAGAACCCCGATCCCAACGAGTACATCCCCATCGTAGAGAACAGTCCTTGTCTTGCACGTTGGGATGCAGCTCCCGAGATGCCCGGTGCATTGCAGTTTGGTAAATATTGTGCTTCCAAGGGTATTCTTCCTTCTATAGCGCACACTGCAGCAGAGTATAAGGATGTCAAGGCAGCTTTCGAATGTGGTTTCACTCATGTGACTCACTTCTACAATGCTATGCCAGGTTTCCACAACAAGGGCGAGTACAAGTACGAAGGCACCGTAGAGAGCGTATATTTGATGGACGATATGACCGTTGAGGTTGTTGCCGACGGTATCCACGTACCCCCCACTATTATGCGTATGTGCTACAAGATCAAGGGTGTTGAGCGTATGGCTCTTATCACCGATGCTTTGGCAGTAGCAGCAGCAGGCAACGATGCACAGGCATTTGATCCTCGCGTAATCATTGAGGATGGTGTCTGCAAGCTTGCCGACCGTTCTGCTCTTGCAGGTTCTGTTGCCACTATGGACCGTCTCATCCGCACTGCAGTACAGCAGGCAGAGATTCCTCTGGAAGACGCTTGCCGTATGGTCAGCGAGACTCCAGCCCACATCATGGGATGCTACGACCGCAAGGGTTCTCTTTCACGTGGCAAGGATGCCGATATCCTTATCCTCGACCACGACCTCAACGTACGTTGTGTATGGCAGATGGGTAAGATTATCGAGAACACACTGTTCTAAAACCAGCATTTCTTAGGTAAGGTTCTATACCTTATTTATATATATATAGGCCGTCGTTCATTCTGAGCGACGGCTTTTCATTTGCAAAAACGGAAATAAATCCTTATCTTTGTACGGAAATCAAGACTAATAAATAACGTATTATATTACTAATCTAAACACAGTATTATGAAGAAAAAGTTAATGCGAGTAGGGCGTTTGCTCATCTGTGCATGCATGATGCTTGCATCTGGTATGGCATATGCCGACGTCAACCCCAAGCCTTTCGTTATCCCCGAGCTTCAGTCATGGACTGGTGCCGAGGGTGAGGTAGCACTCTCTGGCGTGGTTTGTGTAAAGGGTGGCAACAAGGAACTGATGCGTGTAGCCAAGGCTTTCGCTGCCGACTATGAGGCAATGTTTGGCAAGAGTCTTACAGTCAAGAGCGGCAGTCCCAAGGCTGGCGACATTCTTTTCGTCCTGAAGAAGAACGACAAGGCATTGGGTAAGGAAGGTTACCGTATGAATATCGACAAGTACGTTACTGTTACCGCAGCTACTACTCAGGGTGCTTTCTGGGCTACACGTACATTGTTGCAGATGTCTGAGCAGAACGCAGCTCTGCCCAAGGGTGAGACTGTTGATGTCCCTGTTTATGAGTTGCGCGGTTTCATGGTTGATGTTGGTCGTAAGTTCATGCCCATAGATTATCTGAACGACCTGGTAAAGGTGATGGCTTACTACAAGATGAATGCTTTGCAGGTTCACCTCAACGACAACGGTTTCCGTCAGTTCTTTGGCAATGATTGGGACAAGACTCCCTCTGGCTTCCGTCTGGAGAGCACACTGCATCCTGGTCTGACCTCTAAGGATGGTCATTACACCAAGCAGGAGTTCATCGACCTGCAGATCTTGGGCGAGAACAACTACGTGGAGATAATTCCCGAAATCGACGTTCCCGCACACAGCCTTGCTTTCGTACACTACAAGCCCCAGTTGGGCAGCAAGGAGTATGGCATGGATCACCTGGATATGTTCCACCCCGAGACCTATCCCTTCATCGATAGCGTATTCCGTGAATACCTCGAGGGCAAGAACCCCGTATTCCGTGGCAAGCGTGTAAATATCGGTACCGATGAGTACAGCAATCGCGATAAGAAGGTAGTGGAGAAGTTCCGTGAGTTCACCGATCACTATATCCGCTTCATTGAGAGCTTTGGCAAGCAGGCTATGGTATGGGGTGCACTGACACACGCTAATGGCGAGACTCCTGTAAAGAGCGAGAACGTAATCATGAACATCTGGCACAATCCATATGCTCAGCCCAAGGACATGAAGGAGCAGGGTTATAAGCTGGTTTCTATCCCCGATGGTCTGGTATACATCGTTCCTGCAGCAGGTTACTACTACGACTATCTGAACTGTCAGTACCTCTACAACAGCTGGACACCTGCCAACATCGGTGGCGTTCAGTTCGAGGAGAACGATCCCGATATTCTCGGTGGTATGTTTGCAGTATGGAACGACCATCATGGCAATGGTATCTCTACCTACGACGTACATCACCGCACATTCCCTGCACTGCAGACTATTGCTGTTAAGTGCTGGTCGGCAAGCAAGACCTCTCTGCCCTATGCAGAATGGGATGCTAAGCGTTGGGATCTGAGCGAGGCTCCCGGTGTGAACTGGTTGGGTCGCCTGGGCGAGAAGAAACAGTCGCTCGTTGCTGAATTCGCTGATGTGAAGGCTGGCGCAACACTTCCCTACGAGGAAATAGGTTACGACTACACCGTTTCATTCAAGGTGACTGGTGCCAAGGAGCAGAAGGGTACTAAGCTCTTCAGTTCTAAGCATACCAATTTCTATCTTTCTGATCCCAGGGAAGGCAAACTCGGTTTCGAGCGCGATGGTTATCTGAACACCTTCAACTACAGAGTTCCCGTTGGTCAGACCGTTGAGATTACCATCCAGGGCAACAACAAGATGACTCGTCTTCTGGTCAATGGCAAGCAGCACGAAGAACTTGGTGTCAAGATGCTCTACACCATCAACGAGAGCAACAAGGCAAACTACATTTCCGATCCCAACATGAAGAACGTGGAGATGTACAACACCGATGGTGCCAAGCTCTTCTACCAGCGCACCCTCGTCTTCCCTCTCCGCAATGCCGGTGACTTCAAGAGCACCGTCAAGGACCTCAAGATTTGGAACTACGTGAAGTAATAAGGACCGTTGTGTATAATGAATATGGAGTACGAATGCGTGCTCCATATTTTTTGTCTTATGTGGAGATCGGACTCTCCCCTAACCCCAAAAAGCCGGACTCTCCCCTAATCCCTCTGCAAGAGAGGGGAATAGTTACAACAGGAAAAAGGGGACTTAGTGTTCCTGCAATAGCCGAGCATCCACTTTCTCCCCCTGAGACAGGGGGAGTACCACGCAGTGGGGAGGGGGTGGATAGGTAATCTAGGTAGTAGTGAGTGGTTTTATCCACCCCCTCCGTCACTTCGCTCCTCGTCCCACCTGTCTCAGGGGGACAGTTTGCTGGCGCGATGAAATTGTAATCACAGTATTCCTGCAATGACCGAGCATCCACTTTCTCCCCCTGTCTCAGGGGGACAGTTTGCTGGCGCGATGAAATTGTAATCACAGTGTTCCTGCAATGACCGAGCATCCACTTTCTCCCCATGGGACAGGGGTGAGTACCACGTAGTGGGGAGGGGGGGGATAAGTAACATTCACTTACATTCCTCTCTTTTGGTCTTAATAAGTTCACAAATCTGTTTGCTGATAGCTTCTGGATACTTAAACACATCCTTGTTCTCATACCTAAAAGTGGTGATGCCGTGTACATCATATAGGTATTTGCTGCGCTTTTGGTCATGCTCGTAACCATCAGCACTATAGTGACCGTCTCCGTCCAATTCTATACAGATACGACATTCAGGGCAGTAAAAGTCAAGGATGTATGGTTCGATACTGAACTGCCTACGGAATTTAGCTCCTTCCAACTGTCTTCCTTTGAGTATTTTCCACATCATTGCTTCGGCAGAAGTTCCGTGTGTTCGTAGCGTCTGACGCATCTCTTTCCGTTGCCTGAGATTGTGCCTATACTCTTTCTTGTTGTGCTGAGGGTCTTCCATATTGGTATAACGTTATGATGGTATGCTTATTGTGTTTGGAGATTGTTTTTATTCTTTGTTATGCTTACGTGATGTAACAGAACTATAGATTATGCAATAACCGAGCACCCACTTTCTCCCCCTGGGACAGGGGTGAGTACCACGCAGTGGGGAGGGGGTGGATAGGTAATTAGATAGTAGCGAGCGGCGAGTGCTCTTATCCACCCCCTCCGTCACTTCGCTCCTCGTCCCCCTGTCTCAGGGGGACAGTTTGCTGTCGCGATGTGAATATATTCATAATATTCCTGCAATGACCGAGCATCCACTTTCTCCCCCTGGGACAGGGGCGAGTACCACGCAGTGGGGAGGGGGTGGATAGGTAGTAGTTTGCCAGTTTAGTTCTAGTTATTTTCTGCTTGTTTTATCCACCCCCTCCGTCGCTTCGCTCCTCGTCTCCCCTGTCTCAGGGGGACAGTCTGCTGGCGCGGTGTGTGGTTTTCACTTTCTACTCCTTGGTATAAACACAAAAACTGAGGCAGTGCCACGCACTGCCTCAGTTTTGTCAGTCCCCTCCCTGCAGGGAGGGATAGGGTGGGTCTTGTGTTTTTTTACAGGTTGTCTTTTTCGATGTCCTTGAAGTACAGGTATGTGCCGTGCTTCAGTTCAGCGGTAGCGGCCTCGTCGCAAACGATGATTGCGTGGGGGTGCATCTGCAGGGCAGAGATAGTCCATTCCTGGCTCACACCAGCCTCGATAGCGTGCTGCAGGGCACGAGCCTTGTTGTGACCGTTACATACGATCAAAACCTCCTTAGCATCCATAACAGTGCCGATACCTACAGTCAGAGCAGTCTTGGGCACCTTGTTCACGTCGTTGTCGAAGAAACGGCTGTTAGCGATGATGGTGTCAGTTGTCAAGCTCTTGATACGTGTACGGCTTGTCAGAGAAGAGAAGGGCTCGTTGAAAGCCAAGTGACCGTCGGGGCCGATACCGCCCATAAACAGGTCGATACCACCAGCAGCCTCAATAGCAGCCTCGTAAGCAGCGCACTCTGCCTCCAGATCCTCAGCGTTGCCGTTCAGGATGTGAACGTTCTCCTTCTTGATGTTGATGTGGCTGAAGAAGTTGTTCCACATGAAGCTGTGATAGCTCTCGGGATGTTCCTCGGGCAGACCAACATACTCGTCCATGTTGAAGGTAACTACGTTCTCGAAGCTAACCTTACCAGCCTTGTACATCTCGATCAGGTTCTTGTACAAACCAAGGGGAGAACCACCAGTGGGGCAACCCAACTTAAAGGGCTTCTCGGGGGTGGGGTTTGCTGCATTGATACGTGCAGCAACATACTCGGCAGCCCAACGGCTCAACTCAGTGTAATTAGGTTCGATAATTACTCGCATAGTTGTAATTTTTTTATAGGGTTAATATTTTGGTTATTGTGTTTAATTGCTGTTTTAGTTTTCATTAGGGGGACAAAGTGGATGATTGCAGTTGATAGTTATTAGTTTCCTGGTTCAACTTTTATTCGCTCACCGCTCACTGCTAATTGTTAATCGCTCACCTCTTCACCGTTGCCCCTGTCACGGCATCTGTTCTTGGGGCGCCGACATATTTTGCGGTATCGCCAGCGGTGTTGTATATCACGTCGGTAAGGGTCTTTGTAGACACCTGTACCGCATTGCGGCTTAGCTCAGGTACGTTATAGCTCTTCATCAGAAGGATGTTGTGCTCGGGATCGCGTTGTGGCAGGCAGAAAGCTTTGTGCGCTTTTCCATCTTTGTCGAAATATGCTATGAATGGACGAGTATAGTTGGCATCCATGCGTCGAGTAGAGAATACTATCCATCTTCCGTTGCTACTCCATGTGTGATACGAGTCCACATCATCGCTATTTGCTGCAGTCAAGGCATAGCATGTGTCGTTCTCCAGGTCTTTTACCCATAGGTCGCTACTCTTGTGCCAAATATGGAACTGACCATAATCGCCTTCAGCATACAGCACATACTTACCATCGGGACTTACTCTGGGGAAGGTTACGCTCTTGCCTTTGGCTTCTGCATCGAGAACCACTTCGGGAGTACCGAATGTATCTGCTTTCTCGTCGTACGCCATGCTCATCAGGTTATAGTGTATCTTTTCGTAGTTCATTGTTATACCCTTTGCCCTCAGGCTGTCTGGTACGCCTATTACCTGTGGTATGTATGCAGCGCAGAAGAACAAACGGTCGCCCTTAGGACTCCAACAGGGGAAAGTCTCGAAATAATCTGTGCATAGCAGGTTCTTCACCTCATTCTTGTCTACATCATATAGCAACAGATCGCTATCTGTATCCACCACCTCTATCTTCTCCTTGTGGTACATGTGGAAGGTTTGCCCGGTCTTATTGGTAGAGAAACAAACGATGTTTTTGTTGGGGTGCCATGAAGGATATACACCGGCAGCCAGAATGTTAGGATCCTTGATTTGTATTTTTGTAGCCTTGTCGCCATTTATCATTATTGTACCGCCATGGTTGGCACGCACGTGAAACAACATACGGTCGGTACTATAGTTCTGGAAATTATGGCAATTGATACAATGATTTTCATTGTCGCTATACGATCTGTTGTTCTCGTATATAGGCTTCTGCTCGAAATTCTCCAGACAACGCTGGTATATACCCAACTGTCTGTACAACTCGTAGCCAGGTTCAATAAGACGATACGACAGATATGCATCTATGCTCTCAGCCACCTTCAGAGTGTGAGGAGCATACTTGTACCATTTCTCGCCCTCAAGAGTGTATACTGTTACTTTAATATTGCCATGAGCGTTTGCTTTGAGCAGGTTTCTCCATTCTGTAGTATCCATGTCTATGCGATCCACACCTGAAACAGTCAGTGTGCTGGCATCTTTGCCCTCAAACACTGCCACCATTCCGTTGCATCCCTCCACCATAAAGTTCATTGGAGCGATGTTCTCTGGTATCACCACGTCTTTATAATCAGGGTAGATATTTGCTTGTTCCTGGCGCTCTTCATATACCGCAGGGACATCGAAACTCTTTTGTCCGCACGATATCAGCAATCCAGCCACAAGTACTATGTATAATATTTTTTTCATTTTAGTTTTATAGAAGTCTATCCGTTTTCTGTTCGCTTCCCGCTAATCGTTAATCGCTCCTCGCTCACCGTTTAATTCACTCCTGCCGTGCTTGATGTGCCCTCGTCAGTCTTTTTGCGTGTGGCTTTCAAGTTGCCAAAGAAGTAGTAGTATGGATAATATCCTTTGAATTTGGGGAACAACTCTTTGGCGAATGTAGCACGATCCTTCATATATGGCTTCATCTCGTTAAGAGATTGTGCCAGTTTGCCATGCCTGTAGTTCAGTGCAGGGAAACGATTCATTATCCCAGGGTCCTTGGATGTCATCAGTAACAATGCATCAGCAACATTCTCTGGAGGCATGGTACCCTCTAGTGGTTGTGTGCGCATCATGAATGCAGGCATGGATTTTGAGTACATGCACACTGCCAACGAGTTCATCAAGGCATTCTTGCTACGTCCCTCTGTCAGGTCGGCATTGTATCCAAGGAATACAGGCTGTTGATATGTATTTTCGAAAGAATCGTTGATGGGTTCCAGCAGTCGCACCATAGCAAATTCAGGATCGGCATTTACCATTTTGCCATTGCCAACATATTTGCTGTATTTCTCTACGAACTCTCCTTCAAAAGGAACATCCTTCAATATTCGCAGGTATTTCTTTGCCACCTCCCATTCTCCTGTCATCAAAGCACACTTTGTCAGTAATTCCAGAGAATGAATGTTTGGACCTATCATTGTCATGCGTTCCATGGCATGGTGTATACATGTCTGTACAAAACCAGCGTAGAAGTCACAATCCTCCTGGTAGAGGTTCAATGTATAACTGCTGGACACTACACCATCACGATGGATATAGACATCATCGTAGTCCATGCGTATGTCATATAGACGTTCACAAATCTGGTTGGTATTTACCAAAGCTATAGCATAGTTGGCAGCAATAGGTCTGTACGATAGGTTTGCATTGGCACGTGCGGTCTTCATCACAGCTTGCCAATCCTTGTTTATTACCTGTACACTCATTTGGGCAATGACACGAGTGTATGGGCGCCACACCTCTGTTATTACCAACTGTGTTGCAAAGACGGTAGCCACGATAACGAACTGTGACCAGTTCATCCAAGGTTCCTCATCCTTAGGAATTCCCACTATTGCAGGAGCTTTTTTTCTGGAGAAACTTGCTATCACAGCAGCCCAGATAGACAATATCAGTGTGACACAGAAAGGTATACCCATAATCATGCCACCCTCGTTCTCGAAGTAAAGGTTCACACCCTCATAGCTTAGCCATCCCATGAAGGCTCCGGCAGGCAGGTATTGTATCCACCTCCAGCGTGCAGATAGTCTCATGCCATATCCCAGACACCATGTGCTCCATGTTATCATCAGAGCAAATGGCAATGCACCGAGCCAAGGGAAGCGGAAAAGAGACAGCATCATTCTGCCCAGATACCATAGGCCACCATATTCCTGACTTAGCAAAAACTCCATCTGTTCTGTGCTTGCAACCCAGAAACTTCTCTCTCTGGCCATGCGCAACACATCGCCATAATACCATGCTGCCCACAGATATGTCAACAGGAACATTATGGGCAATACAGGAATTACCTTATATTTTCTCTCTTTTTGCACGTTATTTTGCTTCATATCATGGACAAAGATACGATTAAGTGAGCGATTTACCAAATTTATTTGGATAAATCCGAACCGACGCTCGAAACAAGAGCAGAGTATGTTTATATGCTATGCCTTGTGAGGAGGAGGAAGACAAAGTCAGCAGTGAGTATCTTGGAGGTGCAACCTCAGAGTACGATTAAGTGAGCGATTTCTCCAAAATGAAGCGAAAGTATATCCAAGGCGTACCCCATAAACACACAAAGCGCGAATGCCCAGCATCCGCGCTTTGTGTATTTTATGTTTCCCTTTCTTTTAGAAAGAGTAGAGTAGGCGTTTTACTTTACCACCTTCTTGCCGTTTACGATGTAGATACCATTGTTGTCGGTATTCTTCACCTTGCGACCAGAGAGGTCAAAGATTTCAGATTTTACTTCTCCGTTTTCACCTTCAACACCCTCGATACCAACTGTTGGGTCAACAGCGGCAGCTCTGTTATACAATGTTGTGTAAGCATTGTTAAGCATGAACCAAGCATAGAAGTCACCCATAGGAGTTCTCCAAGACTTGTTCATCTGCTTCTGTGCTTCTGCAATACGTGTCATACAGTTGCTGATGGTAGTATTGGTGATGGTTGTTACCTTGTCAAAAGGAGCTTTCTTGGTGATGGTAGCTGTTGTCTCGTACATCTCAAACTCTCTCAGGGTAAACCAGGGGAATGGAGACAAGTCTGTAACCTTGCGGTTGGTGTTGTTCACGTCAATTCTCCAGTAGCGGTATGCTGTAGAAGGCTTGTACACCTCTGTGGTATATATGGTAGACATATTTTCTGCACTTCCTACCTTTGTCCAGCTTGTATTGTTGTTACTGCCATAAACAGTAATGTCTGTAGCGTAGTTGAAGCTCATGTGACCATAGATGTAGAACTGTACGTTCTTGCTGGTCTTGCCCTTGCCCAAGTCAATCTTCACGTGGTGCAACTCTGTGGTGTTGCCGTTGTTTGAAGCGTTACTCTTGAAGTAGGTGTTTCTATTACCATCAATAGCCTTCTCGATGCCATTGTTTGTTGCTGCAGCATCGGGCTGGTTAGTAGAAAGATAGCATGGTTGTGAAGCATCTGTAGTCTGCAAAGCATACTTGCTCTGTACCTCTTCATAAACACATACATCGTTTACCAAATCCTGAGTATAGGTGATGAGCTCTTCAAAGTCCTCGTTGGTTTTCTCGTCGAAAGGCTCATACATACTGATGTACCACTGTGAACCCTCATCGGCATCACCCCATACGGTGGTATAGCCTTGGTTGTGCATGTTCAAGTTGGTATTATCCTTGGGACGGACGCAGAACTTACCATCGCCGATGGGCTGGATGTGGAAATAGCATGCAGCTTCTTCTGTTGCCTCTGTCAGTACGCATC
Source organism: Bacteroidaceae bacterium (assembly GCA_017548165.1). Lineage (GTDB taxonomy): Bacteria > Bacteroidota > Bacteroidia > Bacteroidales > Bacteroidaceae > Physcousia. Next base: position 3,670 of record JAFYMW010000070.1, on the reverse strand, counting down.
TGTCTATTTTATCCTTCTCATTTAAAGCTACGCCCAACATGCCAGCATTTGCGCGGCTCTGGATGTAGTATCTGTTCTCGCCATCCTCGCCAGTTGGAACAAATGCCCAACGTGCTGCATTGGTGTTTGCAGAAGTTGTTGTAGACAATTCGCCAGTGCTGGTGGTGCATGTCAAATAACGAGTTGTGCCGTCGTTTGCCTTACGCACGCAGATGATGTTGTACATGGCCATGGGAGAAATCTTCTGTTCCAAACCAGAGGTCTGCAGTCTCAGAATCTCGTTGTTAATGGCATTGGCCAAAGGCATGTAGTTGTCAACATCGCTATTCTTGATTGCAGTATTTGCATCTTCAACCAGTCCCTTCAATGTAGCTATATCCTCGCTCTTGTAGAAACCTACCTTCTTGCCAGTAGCATCCTCCAACTTGGTGAATTCCTTAGAAGCTTCGATGGCAGTCTTCAAGATAGCCAACTTTTCCTCATCGGTAGCAGAATCTGCAGCATTCTCTACAGTGCTACTTGTACCATCGGCGTTGATAGCCTTGATTACGAAGCCATTCGCAGCCACATCTGCAGGAATCTCGAACTTGAAAGTGTTGCTCATGTATCTGTTGTTGCCTTCGAGGTCGTAAACGATGAAACCACAACCGCCCTTACCCTTCAAGGTAATCTTGTTACCACTCTGAATATAGGTATATGAGCTTGTGTTGGCAGAGCCGTCCAGGTATGTCAGCACATCACCTACGTTACCATACTCGGCTGTCAGCTGTTCCTGAGTGTACCATTCCTCCCAGTTTGTGGGACGATACTTCCTCTGACCTGTAGCAGTGTGAGCCCAGATGTCGGTACGCTCGCGCAAAATCTGACGGTCCTCAACGAACATGATCTGGAGGTTCTCGGGATAGTTCTTTGCCTTTACTTCTGCAATTGCCTTGTCAATCTCCTGTTGTGTCAAAGAGACTGCATAGCTGGTATAGTCACCAAAGTATGTCTTGTCGCAAGGAACGAAGAAACCCCACAAGCGGAAGTACTCTGTCAGGTCTTCCTGTGCTGCGTCACAAGCCTTCTTGTAGAGCTTAATCCATGTATTTATTGCACGGTGGTGACCGCCACTGGGAGCACCCCATTCAGGATGTTCGTATTGTACACCATCTCTTGAGAAATCCATAGGATCCTCACGAAGGCTCTTCACGAAGGTGGGATAGAAGTCCTTTTTCTTGCCAGCAACATGGTAGTAAAGGAACAGGTTCCAGTACATACGCATGGTTATGCTGATGTCGCGCAGGCCAAAAGGTACGCCCTTACCATTATACTCGTTGTAGTGCTGACCGAAGCTCCATCCACGACCCAACCTATAACCGGTCATATAGGTAACCAGCTGTGAGGGAAGGTTTACAGAAGATTCTGCACAAGACTCCAGATTGTAGGGAGCCTGAATCTGGTGGCCATGCTCGTGACCTACACACCAGTTGTCGAAGTTGGCACGCTCTGCGTTAAATGAGCTTTCCACACCGCCTGTACCAGGATAGCTGGTATAGAAGGTAGTTGCATGGGGGTTCTGTCCGTTTGCGCCTTCGATAGCCATTGTGGGGTTGTTGCAGTATGTGGGATAGAAGGCATCACCACCGGTGATATTGAAGGGGTGTGCGGCCTTGGAGTGTTCTGTGCCACTCTCGCACAAACCATTAGCTACGTCGTCGAGTACACCAATCAGACCGAACTCCCAGAAGTGAACCTTGTCGAACCAGTCGATACTGTTCCAGATGGTCTTGGGCCATACCTGTGTATAGGTGTTTTGGCGGAAGTAGAACAATGATGTAGCACCTTTAACCACGAAATACATGTTCTTCTTCGCATTCTTGGTCAAGTATTGGAACTTGGCATCTTCTTCTGCGCTATTCTCAATAGGCTTCTGATAATAACCTACGCACTCACCACCCTCGATATGGATGTCAAGCTCGGGGAAATCGCTGATCTTGGCGATTGTCTGAGTGTGAGCGTTAACATTGCTTGTAGGTATGGTGTTTACTACGTAGTTAACAAAATACATCAAGCTGTCGTTGGTTGCGATGACTGCATTGTAACCCTTCTTCAACTGTGTACCCTCTGAACGTGAACCGATACGGCCGTGGTTGCGCAGAGGAGTCAGATACAATGTAGCGCCCTCGGGGATATCACTGCCCACGAACACATGGATGATATCCTTGTTTGTAGCATAGATACCGGTGGGGTTACCCATGAAGCTGGGAGCATAGGTGTTCATCTTGTCGCGCCAGTTGTTGGCGTCAGAGTAGGGCTGATAAGAAGCCACACGGAAATCCTTCGCATACTTGTTCTTGTCGGCATACTTACTCTTCTCTGTGTCGTTCCACCATTGGTTCTTTACCTTTACGGCAATGTCCTGAAGTGCAACAGGCAACCCTGCCTCGTTCATCGCTGCCTTCAGTGCATCATCTGCCATAGAGGCATACTCAGCCTGGAGCTCTGTACATAGTTCGTCGGTGAAGAAGGCCTTCAGTGTTTCGGTGTATGCACCGGCGTTGTCTCTCAGTGTGGTCAGCTCTTCGTATTCTGCACGTGCAGCCTTTACCTCGTCTGCGGTGAGAGCAATCTCCTGCACAGTCCAGTGGTTACCTTCGTTGCTGGTATCCCACCAGTTGACAAGGTTGTTGCCGTTGTCGTTGTGCAGATAATGACCGTTGGTGCTAATCAAATAGTGGTTGTCGCTCTGCTTGGTGAACTTCACCTCTACGGCAGTCTTGCCTGTGGTGTAGATTGTAGAACCATAGGGCTGGTCCTGCAGATACCTTGCCGTATAGACATTCTGCAATGCGCCACTCGCTGTGTACTGCCATACCTGTGAGAAGTCCTGCTTGTCCACATTGTTACATGTGACGTTGTAGGAATCCCAGTTTTCCTTGATCACTCTGCTTGTTCTCGCATTTACAACGCGATAGTACTTGCCCTTCGTTGGAGTCTGTCCCCATGCTGTAATGCATGTAAACAATCCCAGGACGGTGTAAAGTAAAAACTTGTTCATTAGTCTCTGTGTTTAGGTTTGTAATTATAGTTTGCCGAAGCAAAGGTAGTTATTTTTTTTTTTTTTTTATATAATTATCTATGATAATCGTTTATTTTTAACTATTACTGTTTGCTAAAGCGCTTTATTAGGTGCTGTCACAGTGAGGACAGAGAGGGTGTTAGTGTTCCCCATTGACTTTCTCCCTCTGAGACAGGGGGAGTACCACGGAGTGGGGAGGGGGTGGATTGTTTGTTGAATGTGAGAAGTGTTTTGGTTGTTGTTTTTATCCACCCCCTCCGCTTCGCTCGTCCCCCTGTCTCAGGAGGACAACGAGGGTGATTGCTTTTCCATTAGTTTTCTTCTCTCTGTCTCTTGTGGACAGAGTGGTGATTAGTGTTCGCCATTGACTTTCTCCCTCTCATACACACACAAAGAAGACGCCCTGCCTCAAATGGGGCAGGGCGTCTAATATAAAATAAGGTGTTACCTTATCTTCCGGTTTTTGGGATTACTTCTTAGTAACCTTCACGCCATTTACAACATAGATGCCAGCGGGCAAGTTGTTAACGGTGTTGATGTTACCCTTACCTACGAGCTGACCAGCAGCGTTGTAGATGTTGCCGTTCTGAGCAACCTTGTTCAATACCT
>JAFYMW010000003.1 GCA_017548165.1 Bacteroidaceae bacterium | reverse complement strand
AGGTTCTCTACATTCATATGGGCAATATTCTTGTTTTCGTTCAGCAAAGTTAGTCTATTTTGTGTCAATAACGAAATTATTTTCCCATATATTCCGGCAGTATGGTAGGAAAGTAGTATCTTTGTGCGTGATTATAAGCATAACACCATGCAGAATTTCAGTCCATTACAAAAACTTGTGCACGATCAGGCCCGCATCTATGGAGATCGTGTGGCATTGCGCTATCGGGACAATTCCCTCGGTATATGGAAAGATATCTCATGGAAGCAGTTTTCGCTCACTGTACGACGTCTGTCGGATGCAATGGTAGCATTGGGTGTGGCAGAGCAGGAGAATATCGCCGTATTCTCCCAGAACATGCCTGAGGGGCTGATGGTCGATTTTGCTTCATACTCCATCAGGGCTGTTGTCATTCCTCTGTATGCTACCAGTAGCGAAATGCAGGTCAAGTATATTGTCAGCGATGCAAGCATCAGATATGTCTTTGTGGGTGAGCAGGAACAATACGATATTGCATTCCGCGTACTCAAGCATGGCTCCACACTGGAAAGGCTGATTGTCTTCAGTCGTGATGTCTGTTTCAATGCAGAGGACCAGATCAGCATGTATTTTGACGATTTCCTCGCTTCATCCTCAGATAAATACAAGGGTGTCGTTTGTGCCCGTTCGGAGAAGGTACAGCCCGATGATTTGGCGAATATCCTCTACACCAGCGGTACTACGGGGCTGTCCAAGGGTGTTATGCTTACCCACGAGATGCTCAATACGGCTGTGGCTTCGCATTGTGGCGTATTCCCGCTTTCCGACAAGGATGTGGTTCTAAATTTCCTCCCCTTTACCCATGTCCTTGAACGAGGATGGGCATACTTGTGCATAGCCAATGGCTGTACGCTGGCGGTTAATCGCAATCCCTCCGATGTACTTCGCTCCATGCGCGAGGTTCACCCTACGTGTATGTGTGCTGTACCTCGTTTTTGGGAAAAGGTCTATTCTGCTGTATGGGAGCGCATAGAGCGCAGTAATTCCATGCAGAAAAAGCTTTTGCTTGATGCTTTAAGTGTGGGTCACGAATATAATGTCGAGTACAGGATGAAGGGCATTGAACCGCCTTTGGCACTTCGCGTCCAGTATTCCTTCTACGAAGGTACGATGATAGCCTTCCTGAAGAAGCAGTTGGGCTTGGAACGTGCCAACTTCTTCCCTACGGCAGGTGCTGCTGTGCCGCCGGTCATCGAAGATTTTGTATGCTCGGCAGGTTTAAATATGATTGTTGGATACGGACTTACGGAAAGCACCGCTACTGTAAGCTGCGACCGCTACAATCAGCCTCGTTCCATCGGCAGTGTGGGACGTTTGCTTGATGGCGTGCAGATTCGTTTCGGTGAAAACGATGAAATCCTGCTAAAGGGCAAAACCATCACCAAGGGATATTATCGCAAGGCAGAAGTAACCGAACTGTCCATTGACGAGGATGGTTGGTTCCACACGGGCGATGCCGGCTACATCAAGGACGGTGAACTTTTCCTTACCGATAGGATCAAGGACCTGTTCAAGACCAGTAACGGCAAATACATTGCTCCCCAACTCATAGAGTCCAAGTTGTGCGTGGACAAGTACATTGACCAGATTGTGGTTGTTGCAGAGCAACGCAAGTTCGTTTCTGCGTTGGTCATTCCCCAGTATGCCCTTCTCAGGGAACTGGCTCGCGACTATGGTGTGGATTGTGCGGATAATAAGGAACTGTGTGCCAACGAGCGTGTCGTCAAGTTCATGATGTACCGAATAGACACCTTGCAGCAGGAATTTGCAAATTACGAACAGATTAAGAAAATAACATTGCTCCCCGAACCTTTCAGTATGGAGAAAGGCGAACTGACCAACACGCTGAAGGTGAAGCGTGCAGTTCTCTACAGGAATTACAAGGAGCAGATAGAAAAGATGTACGAAGAAGAATGATTACACAAGATCAATTGAAGGAGGTTCAGACCAGAGTGGAACAGCTGAACCACTATCTCAACATTCCAGCGAAGAAGATCCAGTACGAGGAGGAACAGCTCCGCACCCAGGCACCTGAGTTCTGGGAAGACCAGAAACGTGCCGAGGAGCAGATGAAGGTTGTGAAGGGACTGGAAAAATGGATCAAGGACTATCAGGAGGTAAGCACCTTGGCCGATGAATTGGCTACAGCCTTTGATTTCTATAAGGAAGAACTGGTCACCGAACAGGAAGTGGACGAACTCTATGCACGAACCATCACTTCTATCGAGGAACTGGAACTTAAGAATATGCTCCGTAAGGAGGAAGACTCCATGGATGCGGTCCTGAAAATCAACTCTGGAGCTGGTGGCACAGAGGCTCAGGACTGGGCACAGATGCTCATGCGCATGTACATGCAATGGGCGGACAAGAACGGTTATAAGATTCGTATAGCCAACCTTTTGGAAGGCGACGATGCCGGTATCAAATCATGTACCCTTGAGATTGAGGGCGAGTTTGCCTACGGTTATCTCAAGAGCGAGAACGGTGTGCATCGTCTGGTCCGTGTGTCTCCCTATAATGCCCAGGGTAAGCGCATGACCTCATTTGCCTCTGTCTTCGTAACACCCCTGGTGGACGATACCATTGAGGTGAACATCGAACAGGCTCGTATCTCATGGGACACATTCCGTAGTTCGGGTGCCGGTGGTCAGAATGTCAACAAGGTGGAATCTGGTGTGCGTCTGCGCTATATGTACAAGGACCCTTACACAGGTGAGGAAGAGGAAATTCTTATCGAAAACACCGAGACCCGCGACCAGCCCAAGAACAAGGAGAATGCCCTTCGTCTTCTGCGCTCTATGCTTTACGACAAGGAGTTGCAGCATCGTATGGAGGAGCAGGCCAAGATCGAGGCTGGCAAGCGCAAGATAGAGTGGGGTAGCCAGATTCGTAGTTATGTCTTTGATGACCGCCGTGTCAAGGACCACCGTACCAACTATCAGACCAGTGATGTGGGTGGTGTCATGGACGGCAAGATAGATGCCTTCATCAAGGCATATTTGATGGAGTTTGGTGGCGAGTAATCTCTCCGCCCTTCTCCGAGAAAGATAAAAAAAGAAGTAAAAAAACACAATGGCGCATTACGAAACGGAAAGGAAGTTCCTCGTCAGAGGCGACTTCAAAGTGCATTCATACAATGCCACACGAATACAACAGGGCTATATCTCCAGTTGTAATGGTAGGACTGTGCGTGTACGCATCCGTGACAACAAAGGCTATCTCACCATAAAGGGTCCCAGCGGTGTGGCGGGGCTCACTCGTTATGAGTTTGACACCGAGATTCCCCTCGAGGATGCACGCGATTTGATGAGAATCTGCGAACCTGGCATCATCGACAAGACACGCTATCTGGTTAAGACCTCCGACGGTCGTCATGTCTGGGAGATAGACGAGTTCTATGGCGACAACGAGGGTCTTATCCTTGCGGAGATAGAGCTTGACCACGAATATGAGGAGTTTGAGAAACCCGACTTCATTGGCCGTGAGGTCACTGGCGATCGTCGTTTCTACAATAGCCATATGCGCAACTATCCCTTTAAATTATGGAAAGAGGAAATTTCGGAAGCAAGATAGGTGCCATTTTGGCCTCGGCAGGTAGTGCCGTGGGGCTTGGCAACATCTGGCGTTTCCCTATGGAGTGTGGCAGCAATGGTGGTGCTGCATTTATTCTTATATATCTGCTATGCGTATTCTTCCTGGCTATGCCGGTTATGGTTGCAGAGTTTGTTATTGGCCGTTCAAGCCGTTCCAATGCCGTAGGTTCATACAGAGTCCTGGCTCCAGGAAAACCTTGGGTTGTCTCTGGTTTTATGGGTGTCCTTGCCGGTTTTCTGGTATTGTCATACTATAGTGTTGTAGCAGGTTGGACATTGGACTATACTTTCGAGTCTTTGAGTGGCAACTTGATGTCCGAGTCAGATTTCGCCAGTTTCTTTGCCGACTTCGTGAGTAATCCATGGCGTCCTGTTGTCTTTCTTGCATTGTTCCTGTTGCTGACGCATTTCGTTGTAGCCACAGGTGTTGAGAAAGGAATCGAGAGGTATAGCAAGATTATGATGCCAATGCTTCTTGTCATAATACTGGTACTTGCAGGTTTCTCCATGATGATGCCCAATGCCATCGAAGGTGTCCGCTTCCTGCTTACTCCCGATTTTTCCAAGGTGACAAAAGATGTTGTCCTCAGTGCAATGGGGCAGGCATTCTTCTCGTTGAGTGTGGGTATGGGCACTTTGGCTACCTATGCCAGTTACTTCAACAAGGAGACCAAGTTGGTGCCTTCGGCTATTGGAGTATGTACCATAGATACTCTTGTGGCTATTTCTGCAGGTTTCATCATATTCCCTGCAGTATTTAGCGTGGGTGTTAGTGCCGATTCTGGACCAGGTCTGGTATTCATAACACTGCCATATGTGTTTCAGGAGGCTTTCGGTTCTGTTCCAGTTCTTGAGTATGTGTTCTCTGGTTTGTTTTACATTTTGTTGCTTTTGGCGGCTCTTACCAGTAGCATTTCAATGCACGAGATTAGTACGGCATACATTCATGAGACATTCAAGATCAGTCGTCCCAAGGCTGCAACTATAGTTACGGCAATTTGCTTTGTTATGGCAATTGCTTGTAGCCTCTCCTTCGGTTTGTGGAAGGAAGTTACATTCTTGGGCAAGGGATTCTTTGACCTCTTCGACTTTATCACCGCCAAGTTCCTCATGCCCTTGGGCGGTTTGCTCATCTGCACCTTTGTGGGATGGGATATGAACAAGAAACTTGTAGCCTCCGAACTGAACTCAAGGTTCACCCCCTTGCTCATACTGCTCTTCAGTTGGGTGGCACCCATAGGTATAGGTATAATATTTGTTTACGGTTTGATTAGCGGATAAATGGAAAAACATGCAAATTTCGGTAGCCGAATGGGAGCTATCTTTGCCGCGGCAGGTAGTGCCGTGGGTCTTGGCAACATCTGGCGCTTCCCCATGCTGGTAGGCGACAATGGCGGTGCTGCCTTTATTCTTATATATATAGTCAGCATACTCTTCGTGGGTATCCCCATCATGGTGGGCGAGTTTGTCATCGGTCGTCACACGCAGAGTAATATGATAGATGCCTTCCGCCAGCTGGCTCCTGGCAAGTGGTGGCGCATCATCGGTGTCATGGGCATCGGTGTGGCTTTCATCATCCTCAGCTACTACATTGTGGTGAGCGGTTGGACCCTGTACTATGCCTATAGCAGTTTCACAGGTGCATTAACCAAATCCGATTGCAACTACGGAGCTTTCTTCGGCGACTTCGTTGCCAATCCCTGGCTCAGTCTGTTGTCGGCGGTGGTGTTCATGCTCCTGACGCACCTCATCATCATCCGTGGCGTGCAGAATGGCATTGAGAAGTGCTCCAAGGTGCTCATGCCCATGCTTCTGCTCATCATCGGCATCCTGGTGGTGTGCACATTCAGTATGCCAGGCATCAACGAGGGCCTTACCTTCCTGCTCAAGCCCGACTTCTCCAAGCTCACCATCTCCGTGGTGCTTGCCGCCATGGGTCAGGCCTTCTACTCCCTCTCCGTAGCCATGGGATGCCTGTGCACCTATGCCAGCTATTTCGGGCGCAACACTCGTCTCGTTTCCTCGGCACTCAGTGTCAGTTCCATAGACACCTTTGTGGCCATTCTCAGCGGTTTCATCATCTTTCCTGCCGTGTTCTCTGTGCCTGGAGTGGAGGCAAATGCTGGTCCTGGACTTGTTTTCCAGACCTTGCCCTATGTATTCAATATGGCCTTTGGCGATGTGCCTTTCCTGGCATATATCTTCAGCGGTTTGTTCTACATTCTTCTGTTCCTTGCTGCTCTGACAAGTGCCATCTCCCTGCACGAAGCAGTTACTGCTTACGTTCATGAGAACTGGAACATCACTCGCAAGAAGGCTTCTACTATAGTTTCTGTCAGTGCCATGTCCATGGGCGTGTTGTGCTGCCTCAGTTTCGGTGTGCTCAGTCATTGGACCATCTTCGGTCTCACCATCTTCGACCTCTTCGATGTGGTGTCTTCCACCATCATCCTGCCCCTTGGTGGTGTTCTGCTGGCTCTGTTTGTTGGTTGGTATCTCAACAGGGAACTTGTCCGCAAGGAGATTACCAACGATGGACAGGTGTCTCAGCGCATCTCCCCCATCCTCATGTTCCTACTTCGTTGGGTGGCTCCCATAGCCATTCTCACTATGTTTGTCAAGGGACTGATAGAAATGTTTGGAAAGTAGTATGAAGAAGCGCGGCTGGTTTACACGCTCGCAACTATGGTTCTTGCTCATAGTGCTGAATGCTTGTCTGGTCCTGCTGGCCGCTCTTTTTCTATCGCATTATAGAAACGGTAGGGGAGGTGGCATGGGCGAGACGATGCGCGAGGTTTCTGCTGACCGCTCAGCACCAGCATCGTCTCGGTATTATGCCGTCGATGCCTCCCAACCCGAATCCTTCCCCTTCGACCCCAACGAGGCAGACAGCACCCAGTTGCTCCGCCTTGGCCTTGCTCCCTTTCAGGTGCGAAGCATCTATCGCTATCGTGCCAAGGGAGGTCGTTTTAGCACCAAGGACGATTTTCGTCGCGTCTACCGCCTCACCAACGAGCAATGGGAGCACCTTGCTCCGCTCATCCGTATTGCCAGGAAGTACCAACTTGTAGACCCTCCTCAGCAGTCTTCCCACCTCCCCTCCACCTCTCATACTCGTGGGGATAGGAATGTTGCTCCTGATGATCCTTTTACCTCGTCAACATCTTCCGCTGATTCGATGTATTCTGTGAATTCATCGCAGGAATCGCATCAGAAGTATCCCACCAAACTTTCGGGTGATGAGGTACTTGATGTCAACCATGCCGACAGTGCCCAGTTGTGTCGTGTGCCGGGCATAGGTCCCTATTTCTCTCGCAAGATAGTCCAGTATCGCAAGCGCCTTGGGGGATATACCTCCACTGCCCAGCTTCTCGAGATAGAAGACTTCCCTGCCGATGCCGTGGCATGGCTTGTTGTTTCCGATAGCACTTCGGTGCAGAAGCTATCGGTAAACCATCTCACCACTCGCAAACTCATGAAACACCCCTATATGGGCTATTACCGCGCCTTGGACATAGAGAACCACAAGCGCATCTACAAACGAGTGCAGAACATCGATGCCCTCCGCCAAATGCCCCATTTTACAGACGAGGACATCATACGCCTGGAACCTTATTTGGAGTTCTGAGCGGTGTCATTTCAAATTTTCCAATTTCTTTATTCTGCATGTGCTTGAAAACAAACTGAGGATTGAGGACTGAGGACTCTATGTCATGTGTTGATGAAGGAAGATGCTTATTTCCAAAGTGTTACGGTAAATCCTGTGGTATTTGTGTGGTCGTTAATTAGAACCACTACCCTGAATTAGGGGAGTGGTTTGGTTCATTTACCCACAAATTTTGCTTGAAAATAGCCTAAAATATCAGTAAAAACGTCGAAAAAAGCCTTTTTCATACTACCTGTGTCTAAACGATACGTTCTTAGATCAAAAAATCATTACGACAAGACAGTGCAGACGAACTACGATTTCTGCCACCAACAGAATTGAATGTCAATATCTTTCGCACTCAAATATTGTTCTTGTATCCACCTTTGTCCCTATGGGATATGCGTCCAATCATCCCCTCCAGCTTCTTCTTGTGGTACGCCTATCCCCATGATAATCAGCCACAAAGATGCTGTTTGCACGCACCAGGACACCAAGAATCCACCCCTTTCACCGCCCCGCCACACTGTCCCTACCGCCTCACCACATCGGCTGCCCCCAGACAATGTTTCACCTTCCCTCGCACACCATTATGTCCATCCTCTGCCAACACGACGACTTTTGGATCTCGAAATCTAAGAGTTTAGTGTAAAGATATTTCAAAACTTTCCATCCTTAATCCTTCTAAAAATCAACACAATCTCCTATGTGTATAGCCAAACACAACATCCTCATTTTATATCCGGAGCGATTATTTTTACCTCCAAATATGTCTGTATTAGAAATAAATTCCTTACTTTTGCATCTGTCATTGCCATTGCTGAAAGCCCCAGGGGGCAGAGGCGGGCATGACACATATACATAAAAGGCGTAACTGAACGCTTTGGTTTTGACGCGTTAGAATCTCGCAAATTCAAACTGATTGTCAAAGACAAAGCAACGGGAACGCTTCATGGGATGTTTATATACTGCCCGCATTGGCTATTCTTGGCAATAGTCCTTTGCTGGTGTACTATATACTCATCGGCGTGGGGCTTTCGGCGTTGCTCGTTTCGACAATCAGGGCAATGCGAGAGCCTTAACGCGTGGAACGAGCATCAGGCTGGCTCCACGTTTTGTATCTGTATATGTATTAACTCAAAAATTATAATAATCAACCGTTAATCCAGGAGCCGGTTAACACAAGAACGAGGCCAGTAAAAAGTGGTGATTATTATGAGAAAGCAATTGTTATTGACACTTACTCTATTGTTGTGTTGTCTGGTGTCACAAGCCCATGATTTCCAGGTAGGAGATTTTTATTACAACATCACCTCAACAAAAAAACTAACTGTAGGAATAACCTATTTTGGTTCGGATGCAGAGTCAACCACTTCAACCTATAAAGGAATTGTTGAAATACCAGAAACGGTAACATGGGGTACAACAACCTATACTGTTACCAGCATTTGCAATTACGCGTTTTGGGGAGATACAGGGGTAACATCCGTTACAATTCCCAATTCGGTAACAGAAATAGACGATTTAGCATTTTTTGGTTGTGTGGAACTTTCTGAAATATCTCTGCCTAATAGTTTAATTAATATTGGACCAACTGCATTCGCAAATTGTGCAGGATTAACATCAGTAAATATTCCAAATAGTGTAACGAGCATAGAGTCATCAGCCTTCGCAAACTGTGTCGGGATAACATCGGTAAATATTCCTAATAGTGTAACGTGCATTCCACCTGCTTGTTTCAGTGGTTGCTCAGGCTTGAAATCAGTGACTATTCCAAACAGTGTGACAGACATCGGTATGTGCTCTTTTCAATATTGTTCAAACTTAACCGCCATCACTTTACCCAATAGTGTGGATCACATAGGAAATGCTGCTTTCTATTCTTGCCCTAACTTGTCCTTGGTCAATATACCAAATGGAGTTTCGGTAATAGGCTATAATGCCTTCGGAAATTGCCCTAAGCTCCTTAATGTCTACTGCCACGCAGAGAACATATCCTCTACGAATAGTGGTGCTTTTAATAACTCTCCCATAGAATTCGCAACACTTTATGTCCCGACTGCTTCTATTGAAAGCTATAAGGAAACACAACCTTGGAACGAGTTTGGGACGATAAAAAGTATTGTTTTCGAAGTTGATGGCATCTATTACTCTGTGCTTAACGGAGAGGAAGTTGAAGTTGTCGCCCGTCCAGAGGATGAGGAAAAGTACTCTGGAAACATAACAATCCCATCTGAAGTTAGTTATGCTGGTGTTGAGTACAAGGTGACGGCTGTTGGATACCAAGCTTTTTATGATTGCGATGATTTAACATCGCTTTTCATCTCCGAAAGCGTAACAAGCATAGGAGAACGAGCTTTTCAAGATTGCGATGATTTAACGTCGCTTTACATTCCTGAAAGTGTAATAAGTATCGGAGAACGGGCTTTCAGTAGTTGCTCTGGTTTGACGGAAATAAGTGTTGATGATAACAATGTCAAATATGATAGCAGAGAGGACTGTAATGCAATAATAGAGACATCGTCGAATACTCTGATAACTGGTTGCCAATCAACCGTAATTCCCAATAGCATAACGAGTATTGGAGTTGCAGCTTTCACAAATTGCCACAACTTAATCTCGCTTACCATTCCCAATGGCGTTACGAGTATCGGTGATGCAGCGTTCAAGGTGTGCATTAATTTGACTTCAATTACCCTTCCTGATAGTCTCAGAAGCATAGGTAATCAAGCTTTTATGTTTTGCAATGCTTTGACCTCAATTACCCTTCCTGATAGACTGGAGAGTATCGGTATACATGCTTTTGCGGACGAAAATCTCCGAGATGTTTATTGTCTTGCTAAAAATGTGCCAGACACACATGCTGATGCATTTTTCCCTCTTATATCAGCAGCCACCTTGCATGTCCCCGGGTCTTCTATCTCTAAGTATCAGTCAGCTTCTCCTTGGAACGGTTTCGGGAATATTGTTGCCATATCTCCAGTATCAGGAATTTTCGAAGTTGATGGCATTAATTATGAATTTAATGCTGAGACAAAGGAGGCTTCTGTCATTAGTAAAAATAATGGCAAGTATTCTGGCGAAGTGGTTATACCCGAGTTGGTGGACCTCAAAGGTACCAAATATAATGTGACGAGTATCAACGAATCTGCTTTTGAAGGTTGTTCTAGTTTAACATCTATTTCTATCCCCAATAGTGTGGAGAGTATCGGCATGTCTGCTTTCTATGGTTGCTCTGGCTTGACTTCGGTTAGTATTGGCTCCGGTTTAACGAACATAGACTATCTTGTTTTCTCTTTTTGCCCTGCTTTAACGAGCATTAAGGTTGACCAAAACAATAGTATATATGATAGTAGAGATAACTGTAATGCAATAATAGAAACTGCTACCAATACTCTTGTTTCTGGTTGTAAAACAACGATTATTCCAAACAGTGTGACCAACATAGGGGACTCTTCTTTCAGTGGTTGCTATGGTTTGACCTCTATTACTATACCTAATAGTGTGACTAACATATCTGGGTCTGCTTTCGCAAATTGCATTGACTTGACATCTGTTACAATCTCCAGCAATGTGAAGAACATAGGTAGATGGGTTTTCTATAATTGCACAAGTCTAACCTCCGTTACTATTCCCAATAGTGTTGTTAGCATAGATGCTTATGCTTTTCATAGTTGCTCTGGATTGACCTCAGCTACTATACCTAATAGTGTGACAAGTATAGGGGAGTGTGCTTTTGCAGATTGTAAAGGATTAACATCAGTAACAATACCCAATAGTGTAACAAGTATTGGAAACTTGGCCTTTGCAGGTTGCCCTAAGCTCCTTAATGTCTACTGCCACGCAGAGAATGTTTCCTTTACGGATTGTCGTGCTTTTAATCACTCTCCCATAGAACTCGCAACACTTTATGTTCCAACGGCTTCTATTGAAAGCTATAAGGAAACACAACCATGGAATGGATTTGGAACTATAAAAAGTCTTGTTTTCGAAGTTGATGGCATCTATTACTCTGTGCTTAACGGAGAGGAAGTTGAAGTTGTCGCCCGTCCAGAGGATGAGGAAAAGTACTCTGGAAACATAACAATCCCATCTGTAGTTAGTTATGCTGGTGTTGAGTACAAGGTGACAACTATTGGTTTCCAGGCTTTTTATGGAAGTTCTGTTGAATTTGTAAGGATGCCATATACGCTTGAAACTATAGATGTAAATGCCTTTGCAGATTGCAGACAGCTAAAAAAAGTTTACTTCCCTCAGTCCATTCAAAATATTGCCTGGAATAGTTTTGTGGATTGTCCTAATTTAGAGGAAGTTGATTTTACACATGGATACAGCGATTTTAAATATACACTAAATGGTCTTCATGACGGTTTAATTGAAATAGAAACAAAGACCCTGGTTTTAGGTTGCAAAAGTGGCTATATTGATCATAGTGTTAAAAAGATTGGCGATGGGGTCTTTTCTGGTTATATTTTAGAACATATTGATATTCCTGAAGGAGTCACAGATATTGGTTATGCCGCTTTTTATAATTCTGACATAAAAAGTATAAGAATACCTTCTACACTGAAAAGAGTAGAACAACATGCATTTGAATTCAGAATTGTTTCTCCTTGTCGCACAGAGATCTACATTAGCGATTTGGCTAGTTGGTTAAGCATTGATTTTAACCATTCGGAATATAATCCTTTATATTGGGCTAAAAAATTATATTTAAATAATGTTTTACTTGAAGAAGTGGTAATTCCAAATCAAATCACGAAAATAAATGCACACACTATGGCTGGCTGGAGTGGAAAGAAGTTATCCATTCACTCTAATGTGAAGTCTATAGGGGAATTGGCCTTTTATTACTGTGAGAATCTTAAAGAGATAGAATGTCATGCCACAGAACCACCAGTTTGTGAAGGAGAATCCATTTTTTCAAATGTTGACGATGCAATCCTATATGTGCCCTCAGAATCATTAGAGAAATACAGAGAACACAATATTTGGGGCAAATTTAAAAATATCAAGGCACTTGATTTTGAGATAAAAGATGGAACTTTGGCAAATTTCGAAATTGCAGATGAGGTTGAGATTGGCTCACTGACCTACACCCGCACCCTGCCCAACCTGAAGTGGAACGCCCTGTATGTGCCCTTCGAGATTCCTATGGAAGAGATTGCCGACAAGTACGAGGTGGCTTATATCAACGATATCAATTCCTACGACAAGAACGATGATGGTGCCATCGACGATATGGAGATGGAAATCATCAAAATCAAGTCTGGCATTCTGAATGCGAACTATCCTTATCTGATCAAGGCAAGGAACGAGGAGGCAAGGAGTGTGAGCATCACTTTGGAGGATGCCACCTTGTATCCAACGGTATCAACCACCATTGATTGTTCGTCGGTATTCGCAAAGCACGAGGTTACCGGTATCTATGACAGAAAGTATCAGAACGAGTTGCCCGAAGGATGTATGGCCATTTCTGTGAATGGTGTTTGGCAACCCATTGCCACAGGTTCGTACTTGAATCCCTTCCGTCTGTATATGACCGTTTCTGCCCGCGATGGTTCGCCAGTGAAGGTGGAACCTGCGGCTCTGTCTCGCATCAGAATCCGTGCCTTTGACGAGGACATGGAAACTGGAATTGAAGAAACGGAAAACGGAAATCTGAAAACGGAAAACTTCATTCTTGACTTGAGTGGACGCCGTGTACGGAACCCAGAGAAGGGTGGCGTGTACATCATTAACGGCAAGAAGGTTGTGTACTAAAAATCAAAAGAAAACATAATGAATATGAATATAAAGAAAAGTCGTTACACCGCTCCCAAGTGTGTGGCTTTGGATGTCCAGGCCGACAAGCTGATGGCTATATCAGTGGACAAACTGCCTGTTGATCCAGAGACTCCTGGCATTCCTGCCGCCAGAGAGGAGCGAGATTCCAACGCCAGCGTTTGGGAGCAGGAGTGGTAAAAATCAAATGAATTGTTTATTTTAGTTTATCTATAGTTTAGTTCATAGGCCGTGGCAGGGATGCCGCGGCTTATGGTTTTCTTGGCCAATTGTATTCTTCGCACTCGCCCTCCTCTGCGTGAAGGTTTACGGTTTACAGTTGTTTTTTGCGCGGTTTGGGGGCCTTGGATCTCTACTTTTCCATGCCAAGGAGATGGATGGTTTGTTTATAGTGCTGATTGGTCTGTTTGGAGGATGGATGGCCTTAAGGAGGGAAGAACAGATGCCCTTCGCATGTTGGTTTTTGTGCATGGTAAGACTTCAGTAGACAAGGTGCTTGCTGATATCTGTGATTATATCAGATTCAAGTAGAAGCGTGGGGAAATGGTTGAAAGTCATAAGGAATGATAAGATGCTGGTGGTTTTAGTGAAAAAAATAAAAATTACGAATTGTAGTCTTTACAAATGTGAAAAGTGATTTTGTGGTGCGAAAGAAAGTCCATACTTTTGCATCGTGACCCAGGAGAGATGGCAAATGGGACTTCTCTGAAACTGGTCCAAGAGAATTAAATATAATAGAAACACACAAACAACAAAAAGATTATTACTATGAAAAAGGCTTTATTCATCGCTCTAGTTGCAATTTTATCCGTATTCACCGCATTGCCTGCTTTGGCACAGAGTTGCTGCACTTTGCCAAAGAACGCTACGGACTATATCGCCAAGCATTTCAATGGTTATGAGATTAACTTCTTCGAGAAGGACAGAGATGTTCTGGATGTGGACTATACCGTGTATGTGCGTAATGGCAAGCAGTCGTACAAACTGGAGTTTGACAAGAAGGGTAATGTAACGGATATTGAGTCGGAGAGCAGAGGTTTGGCACTGCCTCAGTCGGTGCTTCCTGCCAATGTGGTTCAGTATGTGAAGGGTGCATTCCCCAATGCCAAGGTGACTGAGTGGTCTAAGGACGGCAACAAGCAGTTGGTGGAGCTGAACAACGACATGGAGCTGGTGTTCAATGCCAAAGGCAAATTCCTCCGCATAGACGACTGATCGGAAAGAAAAGCATCATTAATAAAACTATAAAACAAATCCCTCTTTGAGCAGTGATATGCTTAGAACATGACAAAACAAGGAGAGGCACATTTTTAGGGTGTCTCTCCTTACTTTATGCGGTAATGTATAGGTGAATTGTTTTCCTTACTCCTCCTCCTCAGTCATGTGGTTCCAGCCCTGGGCTTTGAGTTCGAACTCGTTGCCGTCGCGACTGATGAGTGCCTTGCCCAGTTCGGGCTTAGTGATGTAGCCGATGACCTTGATGTCTTCGATAGCGCTGACCAGTTCGTTGGCGGTGAGAGGCACGGTGAAGAGCAGTTCGTAGTCCTCGCCACCATTCAGTGCACAGGTGCTGACATTGAGGTTGAACTCCTCGGCAGCCACGGCGGTCTGATAGTCCAAAGGGATGCGCTCCTCATAGATGCGGCAACCACAATTGCTCTGTTCGCAGATGTGCATCAGCTCGCTGCTGAGTCCGTCGGAGATGTCTATCATAGAGGTGATTTTCACACCAGCCTGGCGCAGACGCTCTACGATGTCCTTGCGAGCCTCGGGCTTCATCTGTCGCTCCAGGATGTATTCCTTGCCGGCAAAGTCGGGTTGCGGTATCTGTGCTATGGCCTCGTTGGCATTGCTGCCAGTGCGGTTGGCATGCTCAATGGCCTCCTTCACCTGCTGGTTGTAGACAGCTTTCTCGCGCTCGAGGGTTTGCAAACCCATGTAGGCGGCACCCAAATTGCCCGACACGCAGATGAGGTCTGTTTCCTTGGCTCCGCTACGATAGGCTATGTCCTCTGCCTTGGCGGTGCCTATGGCGGTGATGCTGATGGCAAGACCTGTGAGACTGCTGGTGGTGTCACCACCCACGATGTCCACCTTGTGCTGCTCGCATGCCAGACGCATGCCGGCATATAGTTCCTCGATGTCTTCCACCTTGAAACGCTTGCTGATGGCCAGACTAACGGTGATCTGTCGGGGTGTGCCATTCATGGCATAGACATCGCTCAGGTTCACCATCACGGCCTTGTAGCCCAGGTGGCGAAGGGGCATGTAGGTGAGGTCGAAGTGCACGCCCTCCATGAGCAGGTCGGTGGTGATGAGAGTGCGCTCTTCGGTGCCTGTGCCTATCACGGCACAATCGTCGCCAATGCCCTTCTGTGTGGATTCCTGGCAGGGGGCTATGTCTTTGGTGAGGTGTTTTATCAAACCGAACTCACCCAATTCTGCTATTTCCAATGTTGTTTGATGTATATGTGTTTGTTAGTGTGTATGTGTGTAGCAAGAAAATTTAGGAGCGCGCTATCATCTCGCCCATGATGGCAGCCATGCGTGGTTGTGCCTCTGCAGCAGCCTTCTGCACATCCTCGTGAGTGATTTCTACAACCTCCTCCATACCGCCAAGGTCGGTGATGATGCTGATGCCAAAGCAGCGTATGCCACAATGGCGCGCCACGATAACCTCGGGCACGGTGCTCATGCCCACGGCATCGGCTCCCCAGCGGGCAAACATGCGATATTCCGAGGGTGTCTCGTAGGTGGGACCCTGTGTGGCAAGATACACGCCATGTTGCACTTTGATGCCCTTTTCATCGGCAATGGTGTTGGCCAGTTGGATGAGTTGAGGGTCGTAGGCATGGCCCATGTCGGGGAAACGGGGACCCTGGGGAATGTTGGCGCCACGGAGAGGATTCTCGGGCATGAAGTTTATCTGGTCGGTGATGATCATCAGGTCGCCTATCTCGAAGGCTGGGTTTGTGCCTCCGGCGGCATTGCTGACGAATAGTGTCTTGATACCCAGTTCGCACATCACACGGATGGGGAAGGTGACCTGTTTCATGTCGTAGCCCTCATAATAGTGGAAGCGACCCTCCATGGCCAGTATGTCCTTGCCTCCGAGTTTGCCGAAGATGAGGCATCCGGCATGGCCCTCAACGGTGCTCACGGGGAAGTGTGGTATCTCGGTATATGGTATCACCTGTTCTTTGTCAATCTCCTTGGCCAATTCTCCCAAGCCTGTGCCAAGGATGATGGCTGTTTCAGGCTGTGTCGTCATCCTGGCTTTGAGCCATTCAGCGGTTTCTAAGATTTTTTTGTACATAACCTGTGATTTTATCGTTGAACATATTTTCTTTGTCTTGCAGGATGCGTATGCCAATGGGCAGTATCCAGAAGTGGCTCATGTCCTCCTGAGTCAGTGTGGGCATGGAGAGGAGTTTGGTGGCATCCTTCTCGGTGGTGATGATGATGCGAGGCTTGGGGAGTTGCAGGAAGGCCTTGCGTATGTCCTCAATGTCCTGAGCATCGTAGTAGTGATGGTCGCGGAAATCCAAGCTTTTCACCGAGGCAAAGCGTTGGGCAACGTCGAGTTGCATCTGTTTGGGGCAACCTATGCCAGTGACGAGGAGCACATTGTTGCGCGACATCTCGTGCATGCCCTTAATATCGAAGCTGTCCATGTTGACCATCTTGCCATAGCGGAAGGTGCTGAAGAAGAGGCGTTGATAGGGTCTGAGTTGCAGAGCCTCGGCTATGATGCGGTATTCCATGGGTGCCATGTTGGTGGGGCACTTTGTCACGATGACGATGTTGGCCCTCTCTTTGCCCTGAACCGACTCTCTGAGGCGGCCAGCAGGCAGAAGCATGTCCTTGGTGATGAGGCGGTGGTAGTCGGTGAGCAGGATGTTGCGCCCTGGGGCAACATATCTGTGCTGGAAGGCATCGTCCAGAAGTATCACTTGCACATCCCTGGTTTCCTCGTCGTTCATCAGTCGCTCTATGCCACGGCATCTGTTGGCATCCACGGCAATGTAGACTTCGGGAAACTTCTGTGCCATCTGCCATGGTTCGTCGCCAATCATCTCTATGGGTGTGTCGGGGGTGGCAAGCACATAACCCTTGCTCTTGCGCTTGTAACCACGACTGAGCACCGCAACCTTATAAGTGGGCGAGAGCAGGGATATCAGGTATTCTATGTGTGGAGTTTTGCCTGTGCCTCCGATGGTGATATTGCCTACGGAAATCACAGGGATGTCGTAGCGTTTGCTTTTCAATAGTCCCCAATCGAAGAGACGATTCCTTATGGCCGTGCCCAAGCCATAAAACCAGGCAAGTGGTGCTAGCCAAAGGTTCTTATGTATGAGTTCTCCTTCCATAGGGGGTAAAAAGTCGTTGTTTTTGTGTAGATTAGATGAACAAAGATAATGTTTTTATTGCATTTGTCCAAGATAATGAGGGCTTTTTGAGTTTTTTTGAGGCTGGGGAGGTCGAAAAGAGAGGTGAGATGAGCAGATAAACTATGTTTTTTGTTATTTTTGCGAGAAGAAACCATGTATTGCGCTATGAAACACACACACTTTTTTCGTACAAGTTTGCTGATGGCATTGCTGTGCCTTTGTGGTGCGGATGTCTATGCCCAGATTCCCGAATTGGACTATGCTCCGAGAGTGAGAACATTGTTGTGCTACAACATCAAGAATGCTATGGACGATGATGGGAAGATGGATTTTGCCGATGTGGTTTCTACTATCCAGGGGTGCAATGCCGATGTTGTTGCCATTCAGGAACTGGATAGTGTGACGAAGAGGAGCAAGGGGCTTGATGTGCTGAGGGAATTGGCACTCTTGTCGCAGTATTATCCCGTTTATGGCGCTTCTATCAGTTATGGCGGTGGCAAGTATGGCGTGGGCATTCTCTCGCGCGAGCGCCCTGTGTCGGTGCGACAGATAGCGTTGCCAGGCAGGGAGGAAGAGCGCACCTTGTTGATGGCAGAGTTTGATGATTTTGTCCTGGGATGCACACACCTGTCGTTGACAGAGGAGGACAGACTGGCATCGGTGGATATGATAGTTGCCGAGGCTGCTCGTGCCAACAAGACATTCTTCCTTGCCGGAGATTTGAACGATACCATAGGTTCGAAGTTCATGAAACGCTTGGATGAGCATTTTGATGTGCTCTCGAGTGACAAACCAACCTTTCCTGCCCACAAGCCCAGAACATGCATAGACCATATAGCATCGTACACTCCCACCACCGCCGAGGCATTGGTGGTGCGAGAGGCAAAGGTGCTGGACAGAGGAGGGGTGTCGGACCACAGAGCCACTATGATCAGATGGCAGATGAAGACTCCGAAGGAGAGGATTTTGTATGGGGAACCATACCTCCAGAATGTATCGCACGATGGGGCCACGGTGATGTTCCAGTCGCAGACGCGTGTGCATGCCTGGGTGGAATATGGGACTGACACCTTGTCTTTGAAGAAGGCGCAGATGTTATATGGCGGTCAGGCTGTGTGTCACGAGATAGAGCACAGGGTGCGCTTGGATGGTCTGGAGGCCGGAAAAAGGTGCTATTATCGTGTCTGTACCCGAGAGATACTCTACTATGAGGCTTACAACAAGGTGTTTGGCGATACGATGAAGACGGACTTCTATTCGTTTGTATTGCCAGAAAAGGATACCAAGGATTTCACGGCTATCGTTCTGAACGACCTGCATACCGATGGAGGCACAATAGCGCGTATGGCAGAACTTGCCAAGACGATACCGCATGATTTTGTGGTGTTCAATGGCGATTGCATGCCCGACCCTCATAGCAGAATGATAACGCTGAAGATGCTTCATCGTCTGGCTTCTTCGTTTAATGCATCGGAGATACCTTGTATTTTTATCCGTGGCAATCACGAGATACGCAATGCCTATTCTGCTGGAATGCCCACGTTGTTGGAGCATGCTGGTGGGGATACATATGGGGCTTTCAGTTGGGGCGATACTCGTTTTGTTGTCCTGGATTGTGGCGAGGATAAACCCGATGATACGCCTGTTTATTATGGTTTGAACGATTTTACCGCCTTCCGTCAGGCACAATATGGCTTTTTGAAAAAGGAACTGAATGGTGATGCTTTTAAGAAGGCAAAGAGGAGGGTGTTGATAAACCACATACCTCTGTGGGGCAATGGCGACAAGTATCAGCCATGTCCAGAACTATGGGGCGAGTTGTTGGCGAAGGCAGATTTTGATGTCAACCTTTCGGGGCATACACATAGGTTCCGTTTTCACCCCAAGGGTGCCGACTCCAATCCATTCCCATTGTGCATAGGTGGTGGACCGAACATGAAGGGTGCAACGATGATGGTGCTGAGTAAGAAGGGTGGAAAAATGAATCTGCGTGTGCTGAACACCTCGGGAGAGGAATTGGGCAACTGGGAGTTGTAGGCCTATAGTGCGTGGTGTATCAGTTGGTATGCCAAGGAACCTTCTGGTGGTGTGGCAGGGCAGTTGTGGCGGTTGAACCATGATGCCCGTTGGATTTCGCTTTCCTGTACTTGTATCTCTCCGCTTTCGTATTCTGCGGTGAAACCAAGCATGAGTTGTGACGGGAAAGGCCAACTTTGGCTTCCAAAGTATCGGATATTGGTCACAGAGATGCCTGTTTCTTCCATAATCTCGCGACGCACGGCATGCTCTGCCGATTCTCCTGCTTCGATAAAACCAGCCAAACAGGAGAAATATTGTGTGTTACGCTGACTATGTTGTGCCAAGAGAATTTCGTTGCCTCGTTTCACCAGAACAATGATGCATGGTTCTATGCGTGGGAAGATGGTGTTGTGGCATTGTGGGCATGTGAGTGAAGATTCTTGTGGATTGGTGCCTGGGGTAAGTCTGGTGCCACATCGTGGGCAGAAGCGTGTTCTGTCCAGCCATTCGTAAAGAGCCTTGGCGCGGAAATAGGGCATGGATGCTTCTTCTCCATTTCTGGCAAAGTATGTGCGCAGGGGTATTTCTTCGTATGCCGTGGGTAGGGTGTTCTTTGAGGGTAGGCCCAGGACGCAGATATTGGAACTCTCTTCCTCGAAAAGTATGCTTTCTTCGATGGTTTGACTCAATAGTTGCAAATCCTCGAAGGTGATGTCCATTTCATCGGAGTGCATGACAACATTGGCTCCGTGAATGATGATGCATGTGCACTGGGTGCTGGTGGGAGAGAGTGTTATAGGCATGTGTTTAGTTGCTAACCGTAAGTAGCTCGACGCAACAAAAAGTCACTTTGTCTTACGCATGATGAGGCGGTAGAGATTGCAACCAAGGAAGTTGCCAGAGGCTATCGCTAACCAAAAGGTGAGAACTTGAGGAAGGTGTGCCAAAGTGAAGTCGGTGGGTACGCAGAGGTAGAAGAACGAGTCTGCAACGCAATGGGGGAAACCACAATTGATGAAGACTGGTATGCCAAAGAGCATGGGGAGATTCTTGCCCTCGCGTGCAAAGGTGACAATGGTGGTCATGATGAATCCGCAACCTATGGCAAGGATGCCGCCTTTCACAGGGCCCAGAGCCAAGCGCGCTTCCATGATGCCTTGGGCAGTTTCTTGCAAGGGCATGGGGGAGCAACGTAGTATCAGCGACATGGCACCACATCCCAGAATATTGCCGAAGAGAATGAGGAGTACCTGAGAGAACTCTCCTTTCTTGAAGAAACCTGCTGTGCCAGTGTAGAGCTTTAGACTATATCCCACAACAGCCAAAAGTCCGAAGGAGAAGAGTACGGCACCGATGATGTTTTTCTCGGCGAGATATCCGAAGCCTGCAATGCCGATGCAAAGGCCAGCGATGAAGGCCGAGCGCAGAATAAACCAAATGTCTTTTGTGATCATGCTTGTATATTTGTATATATAAGGTATATTTTGTTTGCAAAGATACAACAAAGAAACGAAAGTATGGCTAATTCCTTGTAGGCTAAATGGGTTAATGTAGTGAAATCCCCATCAATGATAGTAAAAATCCCCTTGTGGTTTATGATAAATCCGTTGCGCTTGTCTGATAAGTGCCATATCTTTGCGGTGTGAGATGATAAAAAACAAGTTTAACTTAAAAACTTACTACTATGAAAAGAATGATGATTGTTTCGGTTTTGGCGATGTCGATGTTTATGTCAAGTGCAAGTGTTAATGCTCAGGGTAGAGATCGCAACAATAGAGGTGGTGTTAAGGTGGAGCGTCGTGATGCGCGAGAGAAGATGGATAGAAACAAGCAGGCTCCTCGCAACGACCGTGCCAACCGTGGCAGAGATAGAAAGAATATGCATGTGGCACATGCTCCTAAACCCAAGATGAATCGTGGTCATAACGATGTTCCTCGTGGAGGTAAGATGGTAAAATGTGCTCCTCCAAAGGTAAATCGTGGTTGCTATGTGCCTGGTTGGGAAGGTAGAGTTCGTCATTGCAACGATGGCAGATGGGCTTACTATGTAGATGGATGCTGGAGATATTACGATTGTTATTACAACCCTTACGAGTTCTTCGCTGTGCCAATGCCTTCTCATCACGCTCCTGTTGTGGTTTGTCATGATCATGATTCTAATGGAGAGGTAGTTGCTGGTGTGGTTGCCGGTACGATACTAGGTTGTATTTTGAGCGCTGTGGCAGATTGATGATTGGTTAATTCCCCTTAAATCTTGTCGTATAATGACGGAAAAGACATGGTGCGGTTGTGTTAGTGCAAAATATTTTGTATATTTGAAGCAAACTAACACATCCGCACTGATTTTTTGCGATAATATACTATACCATGAGTAACGGAAATTATTGTCTTATTTTGGCAGGAGGCATAGGGCAGAGGTTGTGGCCCGTGAGTCGTAGCACCAAACCAAAGCAGTTTTTGGATCTCTTTGGTACGGGCAGAACATTGTTGCAACAGACCTATGACCGTGTAGCTCGTTTTATAGATGCTGATAAGATATATATAAGCACTAGCGTGCAATATTTGCCATTGATCTACGAGCAGCTTCCGCAGGTCGATGATATGCATATATTGGAAGAGCCTTTGAGGCGTGGCACGTTGGCTTCGGTGGTTTGGGGCATGAGTATGATAACCAAGCGCGATAGGCATGCCAGGGTTTTGGTGACGCCTTCGGATCAATTGATACTACGCGAGGAAGACTATGAGCGTGATATGCTTGAAGGCTTGGACTTTGTGGGCGAACACCAATGCCTGCTGGTTATGGGTGTCAAAGCCAGTAGACCAGAAACGGGCTATGGATATATTCAGAAGGGTACGCCTTTAGATGGAAAAGGAATCAGTGTGGTGAAAACTTTTACAGAGAAACCTGCGTTGGCCTTTGCCGAGATGTTTGCTCGCGATGGGGACTTTCTGTGGAATACTGGTTTGCAGGTGTTTCGTGCCGATGTTTTTCTCGATACGGTGTGCCGTTTGATTCCTGAGTATCAGATGGGACTTCCACGCTTGATGGCAGATGCAGAAAGTGATGATGCAAAACTGGTGCCAGAGGTGTTTCAGATGTTGCCCAACCTGAGTTTGGCTGTTGGTGTGCTTGAGAGAGCGGACAAGGTTTATGTCAAGGAGTGTTTCTTTGGATGGGCCGATATTGGCACGTGGACTTCCCTTCATGACGATTTGCCTGCTGATGATAATGGCAATGTGCTGATGAACACTAAGGCATTTCTTTATGATTGTAGCGACAATGTTGTCCGTTTGCCTGGAGGAAAGAAGGCCGTGCTCAAGGGTTTGCATGATTATGTCATAGCAGAGGAAGGGGATATATTGATGATATGTCCTCGAGAGGATGTTGCTGCTATGCGTCGCATGCACACCGATACCAAGTTTAAGTAAATACGCTGGGTGGTAGCTATCAACCCATTGGTTTTGTCGCCTGGTTAGTCTGTTGACGTAAACGTCTTTACATAGAAAAACCGCATCAAGGTAGAGTGTCCTTGGTGCGGTTCTTGTTGTACGCTCAGCATGAGCATTAGCTAACGGGTGTAAGTCCCGAGCGAGCCCTAATAGCGGGAATCGCATAGCCTAAGGCAAGGGTGTCCATCGTGAGGTGGAATCTGAAGGAAGCTGGCGGCAAACATCTGGTCTGACGAACAGAAACTTCATACAAGGCATATGCCCGTGGGTAAGGTTGCAACACAAACTAAAGCCCCATAGCTATTCGGAACGGGTGGTGTAAATGAAGCAGACATAAGATGGAAAGTTAATGCCCTTATCTGAGGAGGTCTTACGGACATGACGAATAGCAACACTAAAGCAAAAGTTATGGAGTAACGCTTGCCGTAAGAAGTCAGCCGAGGTCATAGTAGTACTGATTTCAACACGCAGTACGAAGGACTGAACCTAATAATTAAGCGATAGTAATTGAAAGTTACCGTATGAAAGGTAGAATGCAGAAAACATTATCCCGTGTTAATGACTGCCCTCAAAGAGTTAGGACGGAATCCGAATGGTATGAGGGAGTACAGACTTTCATATGGATGACCGAAGTTGGCATCGTGGAAGTTCCATTTGACAAAGAACACTTACTTGAAGTAATCCTTAGTCCCGACAATCTAAACAAGGCTTATAAAGCCGTAGTGAGGAATAAGGGCTGTGGAGGTGTTGACAAGATGTCGTGTGAAGAATTACTTCCATGGCTCCGCTCCAACAAGGATGAACTAATATGTTCTTTGCTTGACGGTAGCTACCGTCCCAATCCCGTCCGTAGGGTAGAGATACCCAAGGATAATGGCAAGATGCGCCAATTGGGAATCCCCACCGTGGTGGACCGATTGGTTCAGCAAGCCATCAATCAAGCATTGATGCCTATTTATGAGCGTCAGTTTTCCAGCCGTAGTTATGGTTTCCGTCCCCACAAGAGCTGTCATCACGCTCTTCATGAGGCTAAGAAGATAATAAATGAAGGCTACCACTATGTAGTAGACTTGGACTTAGAACGCTTCTTTGACACGGTAAACCATAGCAAACTCATTGAGATTCTTAGCCGTACGATAAAGGACGGCAGAGTAATCAGCCTAATCCACAAGTATCTTAAGAGCGGAGTTCTCGTAAAAGGTATGTTCCAGTCAAGTGAGGAAGGTACTCCACAAGGCGGACCTCTCAGTCCTCTTCTGAGTAACATCATGCTTCACGAATTGGACAAGGAACTTGAACGCAGAGGACACCCGTTTGTAAGATATGCTGACGATGCGCTGATATTCTGTAAATCCAAACGTGCAGCTAATCGTGTACGTAAATCAATCAGCAGTTCTCTAGAAAACCTCCTTTATCTCAAAGTAAATCAAGAAAAGACCGTGGTTTCTTACGTCCAAGGCATAAAATACCTTGGCTATTCTTTCCATGTATCCAAAGGAAAATGCTCTCTGGCTGTTCACTCCAAATCCAAGACAAAGATGAAATCAAAACTAAAAGAATTGACCAAACGCAGTAATGGATGGGGCTATGAGAAGAGAAAGCAGAAACTGAATGAATACATACGCGGATGGGTGGGTTACTTTTACTTGGCTGAGATGAAACGGTTGTGTATGGAAACAGACGAATGGTTACGTCGCAGAATCCGAATGTGCATATGGAAAGCCTGGAAGAAAACCAAGACAAAGGTAGCCAATCTCATAAAGTGTGGTATAGAGAAGTATCAAGCCTACCAATGGGGTAACACTCGCAAAGGCTATTGGCGGATAGCTGATAGTGTGATATTAAAACGGGCAATCCCTAATATATCGCTAAAGGTGGCTGGCTATCCTTGCTTGACGGATTTATATTTCAAATGGA
>JAFYMW010000069.1 GCA_017548165.1 Bacteroidaceae bacterium | reverse complement strand
TGCTCGTCCTGCTATTACTTTCGACCTTTTGTTCCGCTATCTAAAGCATCAGGGCTACAAGGTGCGCTATGTGCGCAACATCACCGATGTGGGTCATCTGGAGCACGATGCCGACGAGGGTGAGGATAAGATTGCCAAGAAAGCACGCCTGGAGCAGTTGGAACCCATGGAGGTGGCACAGTACTATACCAACCGTTTCCACGATGCCATGGCAGCACTGAATTGTCTGCCTCCCAGCATCGAACCTCATGCAACTGGTCATATCATAGAACAGCAGCAACTGGTACAGAAAATCATGGACAACGGCTATGCTTATGAGAGCAACGGTTCTATCTACTTCGACATAGAGCGCTACAACCAGGACCACAAGTATGGCATATTAAGCGGCCGTTCTTTGGAGAACATCAAGGATGCAAGTCGCGACACTCTGGCTGGTGTGGGAGAGAAGCGCAACCAGGCTGACTTTGCCTTGTGGAAGAAGGCAAGTCCCGAGCACATCATGCACTGGCCAAGTCCATGGAGCGAGGGTTTCCCCGGCTGGCATTGCGAGTGCACGGCTATGGGCAAGAAGTATCTGGGCGAGAAGTTCGACATCCATGGTGGTGGTCTTGACCTTGTTTTCCCCCACCACGAGTGCGAGATAGCACAGGCACAGGCAAGCCAGGGACATCCCATGGTTACCTACTGGATGCACAACAACATGATTACCATCGACGGTAAGAAGATGGGTAAGTCATACAACAACTTCATCACCCTACCACAGTTCTTTGCCGGTGAGCACGAGCGTCTGGAGCGCGGATATTCTCCCATGACCATCCGTTTCTTCATTCTCCAGGCACACTATCGTAGCACCGTGGACTTCAGCAACGAGGCATTGCAGAGCGCAGAGAAGGGTCTGGCACGACTGATGGACGCCTGGAAGGCACTGAAGCGCCTGAAGGATGGTCAGAAGGTGAAGGGTCAGCCACAGATAGAGATGAGCTATGTGGACACACTGCGCCAGAACTGCTACGATGCCATGAACGACGATATGGCTTCGCCTATGGTTATCAGCCATCTGTTCGACGCATGCCGTGTGCTTAATACCGTTATGGACAAGAAGGCCAGCATCAAGGAAGATGTGGTGGCAGCACTCACAGAGGTGTTCCATACCTTTGCATTTGAAATCCTTGGTCTTTCTGAGGAGAAGGACGGCAGCAACAAGGCACGCGAAGAGGCCTTTGGTAAGGTAGTTGATATTGTACTGGAACAGCGTCAGCAAGCCAAGGCAGATAAGAACTGGGCCTTGTCCGACAAAATCCGCGACGACCTCTCTGCCCTCGGCTTTGAGGTGAAGGATACCAAGGACGGCTTCGCCTGGTCGCTGAACAAGTAAACGGAAAGGTGAAAACGGAAAACGGAAAACTGGTTCTCGGAGTTTTCGGAATACTCAGACTCCCATTTTCCCCGTTTTCACCTTCCCGCTAAAAAGTTTTCCGATTTCCGTTTAAAATAGTTTTCCGTTTTCACCTTTCCGTTTTCCGTTTCCCAACATGCCTGCAACATTAAGATTCAAGGTAGTAGAAGAGGCTTTCGGCAAGAAGGCCATTGATGTGCCAACACCCAAGGAACGCCCAAGCGAGTTCTTTGCCAAATATGTTTTCAACAAGCAGAAGATGTTCAAGTATCTTCCTGCCGATGTGTATGAAAAGATGTGCGATGTCATCGACCGTGGCACAACGCTCGACCTGAAGACTGCCGATGCAGTGGCAGAGGGTATGAAGCGCTGGGCAATGGAACTGGGAGTGACACACACCACACACTGGTTCCAACCCCTCACCGAAGGTACGGCAGAGAAGCACGACGGATTTGTGGAGCACGACTGGAAAGGTGGCATGGTGGAGGAATTCTCTGGCAAGCAGCTTGTACAGCAGGAACCCGATGCCAGCAGTTTTCCAAGTGGTGGCATACGCTCTACCTTCGAAGCACGCGGATATAGCGCTTGGGACCCTGCAAGTCCCGTATTCGTGATTGGCGACACGCTGATGATTCCTACCGTGTTCATCTCCTACACAGGAGAGGCACTTGACTATAAGGCACCACTTAAGAAATCCATAAAGGCTGTAGGCAAGGCTGCACTGGATGTTGCACGCATGTTCTACCCCGAGATAAGCAGCGTGAAGAGCAATCTGGGCTGGGAACAGGAATACTTCCTCGTAGACGAGAGTTTCTATTCTGCTCGTCCCGACCTGGCAATGACAGGTCGTACCCTAATGGGACACGATTCTGCCAAGAACCAGCAGATGGACGACCATTATTTCGGATCTATCCCTGCACGCGTGGTTTCCTTTATGAAAGACCTGGAGATTCAGGCACTCGAACTGGGCATACCATGCAAGACACGTCACAACGAGGTAGCACCAAATCAGTTTGAGCTGGCACCCATCTTTGAGGAGATGAACCTTGCCATAGACCACAACATGCTCATCATGGCATTGATGAAGAAGGTGGCACGCAAGCATGGTTTCCGTTGCCTTCTGCACGAAAAACCTTTCAAGGGTATCAACGGTAGCGGCAAGCACAACAACTGGAGCCTCTCCACCAACACTGGCATACTACTGCATGCTCCAGGCAAGACACCTGTGGACAATCTGCGTTTCATCACTTTCATAGTGGAGACACTGATGGCAGTACATCGCCACAATGGACTGCTCAAGGCATCAATCGTAAGCGCTACCAATGCACACCGTCTTGGCGCTCACGAAGCTCCTCCTGCCATCATCAGTTCGTTCCTCGGAAGTCAATTGGCAGAAATATTGGAGAAGCTGGAGGCAAGCGAGGATGATGATATATTCAATCTGTCCACCCGCCAGAGCGTAATGCTCGATATTCCACAGATTCCCGAACTTCTGGTGGACAATACCGACCGCAACCGTACCTCTCCGTTTGCCTTTACCGGCAACCGCTTTGAGTTCCGTGCTGTGGGTGCACAGGCCAATTGTGCCGCTTCGATGATAGTGCTTAACACAGCAGTAGCAGAGCAACTTACTGACTTCAAGATGCGTGTTGACAAACTCATATCCTCTGGAATGGATATGATGAAGGCCATACTCACCGTAGTGCGTGAGGACATCAAGGCATGCAAGCCTATCCATTTCGATGGAAACGGTTATAGCGAGGAGTGGAAGGCGGAGGCCGAAAAACGTGGCTTGGATGTTGAGACAAGCATACCTGTAATCCTTGACCAGTATCTTTCTAAAGAGACAATAGAGATGTTCACACGCATGAATGTGTTGAGCAAAGCTGAACTTGAGGCGCGCAACGAGATAAAGCTGGAGACATACACAAAGAAGATACAGATAGAGGCACGAATCTTCGGTGATCTTTGCCTGAACCACATAGTTCCCGTGGCAACACGCTATCAGAGCCAGCTGCTGGACAACGTACTCAAAGTTTCACAGATATTCCCAGCTGAACAAGCCAAGGTGATGAATGCCACAAACCTCTCGCTCATAGAGAAGATAGCAGAAAACACCGCCAGCATCACCGAGCATGTCTATTCCCTCATAGGTGCGCGCAAGATAGCCAACCGCCTTGAATCAGAGCGCGAGAAGGCCATTGCCTACCACGACAACGTTGCTCCGCTTATTGAGGAAATCCGCACTCATGTGGATAAACTGGAGATGATTGTAGATGATGAACTCTGGCCTTTGCCCAAGTATCGCGAGATGCTATTCATAAGATAGTTTGAATACTATACATAGATATAAAACCGCGGGTGTGTCAAATCATCAGATTTGTCGCACCCGCGGTTTATTATTTCATTGCTCACTACATTAATCGTTATTCGCCAATTGCCTCTGTCTCACGGCTTCGAACATCAAAATGGCAGCAGAGACGGAAACGTTGAGCGAATCCAGAATGCCCAACATGGGGATGCGTATGTGCGCATCGGCTGCCTCGCGCCATTGGTTGGTAAGTCCTGTGGCTTCGGTGCCCATGACGATGGCGGTGGGGCATGTCATATCCGTGTCGTAGTAGAGTGACGAGTCCTGTAACTGGGCTGTGAGTATGCAGATGTCTTCACGCTTGAAATAGTCAATGCACTCCTGGCTACTACATACTATAGTTGGTACAGAGAAAAAGCCGCCCAGCGAAGCACGGATAAGATTGGGGTTGTAGATGTCTGTTAGCGGGTCGCACACAATCACTGCATCCACACCGGCAGCATCGGCACTACGCAATATGGCACCGAGATTACCAGGTTTCTCCACGCTTTCCAATACCACATAGAGCGGAGCATGTTTTTTGGCAGTGGAGGGAAGGGTGTCAAGTCCATGGTTCTTCATGCAAATAGTAGCGACTACACCTTCCGTACCACCACGATAGGCAATACGATCGTAGACGTTGGTTGCAACGGATATTGTGTTGCATGAGGGCAGAGTATTCAAAAGTGTGTCGTACTCTCTCTCGGCTTTCAGTATTTCCGGACATAGAAATACGGTATCCACTTTGTAACCGCGCTCGAGGCAGTGCATCAGTTCTCGTCGTCCTTCAACAACGAAAAGCTGTTGCTCCTTGCGACACGAGGATTTTTGTTGCAAGAGTAACAGAGCCTTAATTTTGGGGTTCTGTGTGCTGGTTATGATGTCTTGTGTTTGCATTCTACCGACAAAAGTACTTAATTCCTTAAAGCCATACAAGAATTCTTTGTGTTTTTATGGATAAATGTCTATTTTTGTACTCTGTATCGGTGATGTAGGTGTTAGTCCTTTTTCCGGTAGTTCTATTGATGCATTTGTAAAATGAACAGATTCCTTATAAACCTCAAGCTACCCTTATTGGCAATTTTGCTTTTCTTCCTGTTTCAGGTTGTGGCAAGTTTTTCTGTTGTGTTGATACAAGCAGTTGTCAATGGCAGGAGCTTATTGGATAGTTTTGTTGCAAATGTTCTGGATGTCTCCACAATGGGCATCGTGTCAGTGTTGGCCAATGTACTTATTGCAGTATCGTGTTTGTTCCTTTTCAGAAGGAATCGTTATACAGAAAAGATAAGTTTGCCTCCACCTGCTCCTTTACCCCAAAGTCTGTTGGCATTTGTTGCTTGTATAGCTGCTACTATCGCTTTGGACCTTTTGAGCGAGTTGATGGCTTTGCCTAATATTGTTGAGGATCAGATGATAGCCATGTGTCGCAATCCATGGGGCATACTGGCGATAGCCATAGGGGCACCTTTGGGCGAAGAGGTTATGTTCCGTTGGGGTATAATGGGACATATGCTTAGACGCCATAGTGGTGTGGCTTTGTCTGTCATCGTCAGTTCCCTGCTTTTTGGTGTGGCACATATGAATCCCGCACAGGTTTTCTTCGCCGCTGCTATGGGTGTGATGCTGGGAATATTGTATTACCGAAGCGGCAGTTTGCTCCTACCCCTGTTATTACACGCTCTGAATAACTCCCTTGCATGTGTGCAAGTATGGATGTTGGGCGATAGGATAAAGGAATTCAGTCTCGTAGAAACCATTGGAGGAAATGTGATGGCATGGTATGCTATAGGACTGCTATTAATGCTGTCCATTAGCATTTTATGGTGGTACGTTGAAAACGGAAAACGGAAAACGGATGAGCGGTGAGTGGTTTGACTCTCCCCCAATCCCTCTGCAAAAGAGAGGAGTCGTTACTGCTTTTTTGCGGAATTATCTACTTTGCTATCTAGTACTCTGCCCTTATACTCTAAACTCTAAACAAATATGAAAATAACCAGAATGACAAGTTGTACGGACATAGAGTTCCGACAGATAGAGGTACTTGTTGGTGTTCTTTCTTCATCATGCAAGGCTAACAGGGATGTTATAGACGAGGTGCTGGCCAAGGAAGATTCGCACCTGTTTGTTGCACGCGATGCCGACGGACGTATTGTTGGTATGACCACAATGTGTTGTTTTACTATTCCCACAGGCCGCCATGCTACTATCGAGGATGTCGTTGTTCTGCCGGAGTGTCAGGGTATGGGATTAGGAAGAAAACTGGTGCAATACGCTTTACAATATCTAAAGGATAGCGGACTATCGTACAAGGTGGGACTGACCTCCAAACCTACTCGCATCGCAGCCAATGCTCTATATCGTAGCATGGGGTTCAAACCCAAAGAAACCAACGTCTACACATTGGATGTGGCTGGTGTTTAGTTATAAGTAACTTACGACGAGCAAGTTTAATATAAATAGTAATGTAAGTATAGAAAAAGGGATACGGATGAAATCATTTGAAGAATTAGGATTAAACGAGAGAATATTGCAAGCCATAGGCGAGCAAGGTTATGAATACCCGATGCCAATCCAGGAAGCAGTGATACCGGTACTTCTAGGTAATGACGACGAGAGTGGATGGCAGGGCGACCTTGTGGCGTTGGCACAGACAGGTACTGGCAAGACTGCTGCTTATGGTCTTCCTATAGTACAACTTACTGAGGGAGCATCATTGCATCCCGTCTCGTTGATACTTGCTCCTACAAGAGAACTTTGTTTACAGATAGCAGACGATTTGGAGGGATTTTCCAAACATTCCGATGGTGTGCATATCCTCCCAGTATATGGTGGAACTAATATTGATGCCCAGATTCGTGCCTTAAAGCGAGGTGTAAATGTACTCGTTGCTACTCCAGGTCGTTTGATTGACTTAATGAAACGTGGAGCCGCCAATCTCTCAACCATCCATAATGTTGTTCTTGACGAGGCCGACGAGATGCTCACTATGGGATTCCAGGAAGATCTTAACGAAATTCTTGGAGGCATCCCAGAAGACCACCGCACCCTGCTCTTCTCTGCTACAATGAGCAAGGAGATAGAAAATATCGCACGCAAATACTTAAAGAACTCCAAGGAAATACAGGTCGGGTCGCGCAATGAGGGTGCCGAGCATGTAAATCATATATATTATATGGTACGCGCGCAGGATAAATATCTTGCACTGAAGCGTGTCGTTGACTACTATCCCCGCATCTATGGCATTGTCTTCTGTCGCACCCGTATGGAAACTCAGGAGATTGCCGACAAACTGATACAGGATGGTTACAATGCCGATGCCTTGCATGGCGATCTCTCCCAGCAACAGCGCGACCTCACGATGCAGAAATTCCGCCAACATCGCACACAATTGCTTGTGGCTACCGATGTAGCAGCACGCGGACTTGATGTTAACGATCTCACACATGTTATCAACTATGGTTTGCCCGACGATACCGAGAACTACACTCATCGAAGTGGCCGTACTGGCCGTGCCGGCAAGAAGGGAACCAGCATCAGCATCGTTCACATTCGAGAGAAGGGAAAGATACGCATCATAGAAAAAGCCATACAGAAGCAGTTCGAGCGTGGCACCCTGCCCTCTGGCAAGGACATCTGCCAGAAGCAACTCTACCGTGTCATAGACGACATCGAACGCGTTGATGTCATGGAAGAGGAGATTGCCGATGTTATGCCCGAAGTGGTGCGTCGTTGGGAGTGGCTCGACAAGGAGGAACTCATCAAGCGTATCGTCAGCCGTGAATTCGGACGTTTCCTTGCCTATTATGCCGATGCTCCCGAAATAGAGGAGGTAAAGGAAGGAAAGTCTTCTGGTGATGTTTCTAAGCGTGGAGGCAAGGGACCTCGTCAGGCCGAGGAAGGATATACGCGTCTGTTCCTCAATGTGGGTAAGATAGATGGTTTCTATGCCAAGGAGGTAATGGGACTAATCAATCGTAGCGTTAGAGGTCAGCAGATAGAGATTGGCAAGATAGACCTGATGAAGAGTTTTACTTTTGTTGAGGTGGCCAGCGAACAGGCTCAGGATGTCATCAAAGCCATGAAGCATGGTGTTACGGTGAAAGGTCGTAGCGTGGTGTGCGATGTTGCCGATAAGACCGCTGGTGACAAGGAGGCACGTGGGAAACGGAAAGGTGAAAACGGAAGGGTAAAATCTGCGAGTAGGCGAGAGCAGATTCAGGACGACAAATTCGGGTCGAAAAGGAAAAACGGAAAAGGAAGAGCGGAAAACTCTGCCCACCGCTCATCATTAAAGACTCCTCCTCAGCAACATCACTACACCAAGGATGATTGGATGAAGTTCCTGCACCCCGACACCTCTCCATTCAAAGGTGATACTCCCGACTTTACTGAGGAAGGTTGGGCACGTCGCAAACCAAAGAAAAAATAATTAACTCCTCAGACTCTACAACTGCGATTAGTGATAAAGTTATATGAGTCGTAATGATACTTAACAGCCCCCTCCGTCACACGACGGAGGGGGCTAAACGTTAATTGCTCCTAGTTTCCATATGTTGGTGGAACTAGGAGCAATGTAACGGAGGGGTGGGATTCTCTAAAGTTATTAAAACTGTCTGCCTGTGTCAGACGGGAGCGAGAAACAAAGCGATGGAGATGGATAATTCCGCTCAACGCTCGTTATCAAGAGTACAGATATCGCTTGATGCTTAGCTTGGGGGTCTTTTCAAAGGCTTCGTGGCTAATCTCGGTACTAGCTATTTTGCTATAAACAGGCAATTCTGCATTCAGTGCAAGAACATTGGTGTTGATAAGTTTCTCGAGAGCCTGCTCGTCAAAACCAGCTTTCTTACCAGCGTCGTAGTCGGCAACAACAAGCGCAACGATGGCGTTCTTTCGTCCAACTACTAATGATTCCAAAACGTATGGAAGGTTGTTTATCTTGTCCTCAATCTCTTCGGGGTAGATGTTCTGGCCATTACCTGTTAGAATCATATTCTTACAACGTCCCTTAATGAAAACATTGCCCTTGCTGTCCATAATACCCATGTCGCCGGTCTTCAGCCATCCATCCTCTGTGAAGGTGGCTGTAGTAGCATTTTCATTCTTATAGTATCCAAGCATGACAGCATCGCCCTTTACCTGGATCTCACCCATAACTTTGCGTGGATCTGTAGAATCAATTCGCAACTCCAGCGGATCGGCCTTTTTACCACATGAATATTTCACAAACTCGCTCTTGTCACAATATGAGATAAGCGGGCCGCACTCGGTCATACCATAACCTACAACGTAGGGGAAATTCATACGCTTTAGCAAGTCCTCAACCTCACGATTCAGTGCCGCACCACCAAGAATAAGGCCTGTGGTGAAACCATTGCCAAAGGCGGTAAGAAGTGACTTCTTTATCTTGTTCAGTACAATCTTGTCAAGACCAGGTATTTTTAAAAGCAGTTTGGCGGGGTATGCGCGTGTAGCAGGGAATACCTTTGACTTGAAAATCTTCTCTATAACCAGAGGCACTGTAAGGAACATAAAAGGCTTGACCTTGCCCAAACCTTCTAACAGACGCGCTGGTGTTGGTTTGCCAGGCATTACGAACACATGGCAACCACCTGCCAAGGGGAACAATACATCGAATGTCTGACCAAACATATGAGCCATTGGTAGGATTGCAAAGATATGTCCACCGCGTGTGGCAGGAATCTCACGGCGTGCAAATTCAAGGTTCACCGACAACGAACGCGCAGGCAGGACAACACCCTTTGATGTTGCACTGGTTGTTCCAGATGTGAAGCTGATTTCAACAATAGCTTCCATATCGCGCTCCTCGGGATAATAGTTAATGATGTCAGCACTCAAACCATTGGGATAGAGTTTTGCGAAGTGTTCGTTGATGGTGTCGTGGGCTGCAGCCAAAGCATTTTCTGTTGCTAAATATATGCTGATATCATTGACGTTGATAATGCCGGCAAACCCAGGGGTAGATTCAAGTTGCTTGATATACTTTTCATCATCCATCAAACCCTTGAATGCAATATCGTCAGCAATCAGCAACTTGCATTCAGAGAAGGCACTCAGTTCTGCCACTGCGGCAGGAATAAAATCAGGCA
Organism: Bacteroidaceae bacterium; assembly: GCA_017548165.1. Taxonomy (GTDB): domain Bacteria; phylum Bacteroidota; class Bacteroidia; order Bacteroidales; family Bacteroidaceae; genus Physcousia. Next base: position 24,284 of record JAFYMW010000069.1, on the reverse strand, counting down.
GGAAAGGTACTGATATCGCATCATAAGTCAATGTTGCAAAATATGCAACAACCCATTCTGCCGAGTTACGGGCATATAAAGCAACTTTGTCGCCTTTCTTGATTCCAGCCTCTGCAAAGAGGATATGATATTTTGCTATTTTCTCGGCCATTTGGCCATAAGTATAAGTCTCACCGCCAAAATTTGTTACAGCAGGAGATGTCCAATTCTCTTTTACAGAGTCATTAAAAAGACTAACAAAGTGTTTCATATATATATTAAGTATTATATTGACAACATATACCAAATCGTGATACCGCTTCCTGACGATATCGTTTTTTAGACAAGTTTACCTTGGAAGGTTTAATTTGCCGGCACAAAATTAGTTAATTTGTACAATTTATTCATCATTTTTGGCACAAAAATACTAAAAAATGCATTTTTGCGCACGAAACATTAAAATTAAGGGCCATTATTAACTATCCAAACTCTTGTCAAATCCAAAACTTTGCCGTACATTTGCCGACGGAATGTTTTTTGAAAAACTGTGGGTGTTGAACTACGAGCTAAGAATATATCCACCCTAATTCCTCCAACGTGTATTCCAGAACACCACGTAAAAAACAGGAAATATGAAACAACAAGTATCAGTATTGTTTATGCTGTTGGCAGTAGTTTTTGTTGTCTGCCTTATAACAGCAAATCTCCTTGAGACAAAGGTTCTCGATTTTTTCGGTATCACCACCATCACAGCAGGAATGCTGGTTTTTCCCATCTCCTACATTATCAACGATTGCATTGCCGAAGTGTGGGGATTCCGCAGAATCACACTCGTTATTTGGACGGGTTTTGCTATGAACTTCTTTGTGGCGGCTGTGGGACTCTTGGCTGTAGCCCTTCCTGCAGCACCGTATTGGGATGGTGAGGAGCATTTCAATTTCATCTTCGGGTTGACACCCCGAATAGTGCTTGCCAGTCTATTGGCATTCTTGTTCGGCTCGTTTACCAACGCATATACCATGAGCAAGATGAAGGTGGCGCACAAGGGAAGGCATTTCTCTTTGCGTGCCGTGCTTTCTACTTTTGCTGGTGAAACAGTAGACTCCATCATCTTTTTTCCTATTGCCTTCGGTGGACTTATTGCTTTGCCAGATTTGTTCATGCTGATGCTTACACAGATTATCTTGAAGTCCATGTACGAGGTAATAGCGCTTCCCATTACCATACGCGTTGTTAATAAACTGAAAACCATGGAAGGCACCGATGTCTTTGATGAAAATATATCCTATAATTTTTTCAAATTCTGGAAGTGAATTAACGATGAGCAATAGGAGGGGGAGACTGCATTAAAACAAAAAATAATATGTCTGAATTACAAGACCAACTGACTCTGTTGGGTAATACCACCCAATATCGTCAAGACTATGCTCCAGAAGTACTTGAAGCCTTCGACAACAAGCACCCCGAACACGATTACTGGGTACAATTTAACTGTCCCGAGTTCACCAGTCTGTGTCCCATAACTGGTCAACCCGATTTTGCGGAGATACGCATCTGCTACATCCCCGATATCAAGATGGTTGAAAGCAAGAGTCTTAAGCTCTACCTCTTTAGCTTTCGCAATCATGGCGCTTTCCACGAGGACTGTGTCAACATTATTATGAAGGATCTCATCCGCCTTATGGACCCCAAGTACATTGAGGTCACAGGCATCTTCCTTCCACGTGGCGGTATCTCCATATACCCCTATGCCAATTATGGTCGTCCCGGCACCAAATACGAACAGATGGCAATAGAACGATTGATGAAGAGATAGATGGGATGTTCGCCCCCCCAAAAAAAAATAGAATAAGCGTACCCTAGAGCAATAGCTGACAGGGTACCCTTATTTCCTTTATCCCCAATCGGTTCATTAGACTGTTATGCACTAATGACCGATTGGGGATTATAATTGTTCTACCAGTCTGCCCCCCCCAGATACTACCGGTGGAAGATTTTTCTTCACGAGAAAGTGAAGCATCGGCATCCACGGTTTCCTTGTTGTTAATATCTACATGTATTTCTGAAATTGCAATAATGCAACATGTGTCTATTTCAAGCAATTTTGTCGTTTGGTGATAAATATTTCTGCTTCATCGTATTTTTTTATTTAATTATTACCTTCTTTTTGCCAATGATGTTCAGGCCCTTTTGAGGCTTATTCAGACGCTGGCCACCTATATTATAGATAAGGTCTATTCTGCTCTCCTTTGTTACGGTATAATGTCGGATATGCCCGTTGCATTGTCAAAGGAAATTATGAAGGAGCGAGCCTCTGCCTGACCAGCAGGAACGGTCCATTCCATCCAGCACTTGTTGGCACCGATAGTGCCAGATTCGTCCAACACAGAAACAGGCTCAATGGCCTGTTTCTGCATAGATTATGGTAAATAGTTGTATTGTCAAAGTATCTGGAGCATATCGCGGAGGTCTCGAATCTCGTAGTTCACAGGTTCAGTTGCCTTGTTCTCTTCGGGATGGGGATTGAACCACATGACATCAAGACCTACCCCCTTGGCGCCGAGGATGTCTGTCTGGAAATTGTCGCCAATCATTAAGGTGCTCTCGGGTAATGCTCCTGTTGCGCTGAAGGCATAATCGAAGAAAACCTTTGAAGGCTTGTTGGCACCAGCATCTTCCGATAGTACTATGGTGTCGAAGCTGTTCAGCATACCGCACGATTTGAGTTTGCGATACTGCACCTCATGAAAACCATTGCTGCACATATGCAACCTATATCTTCGCGACCTTAGATACTCCACCACCTCATGTGCACCTTCTATCACTCCGGGTTTGTCGGCACAAAGGTTCAGGAAGTGGTCGCTTACCTTCAGACAAAATTCTGCACTGACATCTTCCAAACCATGTCCCAAACTGAGTGGGCGACGGAAACGCTCCAGAATAAGCGTGTCGCGTGTGATCTCAGCATTGGCATACTGTCTCCATAGCTCGACATTGGTCTGCCAATAGGGAGTATGGAAATCATCGAACTTATCGAAATGCTTGAACAATTCGAAATCGTCGTAAAGTTCTCTCAACGCTATGTCGGCATTGCCGTGAGTGTCGTATAGCGTGTCGTCGAAGTCGAGAAAAATATCTTTGTATTTCATTTTTTTAACGGAAAAGGGAAAACAGGGATTAACCGACTTACTTTACTTGATGAACTCGCTGATAATCTTGGGGGGTAGACAAGACAAAGTAAAGACAGCAAAGCGTGTTAGAAACTTAATTCCTATTCGCTAATCTCTGACGTTCATCGTTAAACATTTACCACATTAATAGCTTTCCCTTGTATATAGGCCTCTACGTTCTTTATGGCAACTTCGAGTAACCTCGTTCTTGCCTCCTTGGTGGCCCAAGCGATATGTGGAGTGATGAAACAATTTGGTATCTTCAGTAAAGGATTGCCAGCCATAGGTGGTTCTTCGGCGAGTACATCCAAGGCAGCGGCACGAATCTTGCCACCATTTAGGGCATCTGCCAAGGCCTGCTCATCAACCAATGGACCACGACCTGTATTTATCAGTATCGACGAGGGTTTCATCAATGCCAGGCGCTCGGCATTAACCAGATGTAGAGTATCATCGGTCAAAGGACAATGAAGCGAGAGCACATCCGAGAGTGAGAACAGTTCCTCGTACGACGAGATTTTTTCTATCTCCAAGGCCTTTAAATCATCTGCTGGCTTACTCGTGAAAGCTACAACCTTCATGCCAAAGGTCAAAGCAATGCGAGCCACTGCCATACCGATATTTCCAAGACCCACAATGCCCATAGTTCGTCCCTCCAGTTCTGTCAAGGTAGAGTCGTAGAAGCAGAAGTCTTTTGATGAAGCCCATTTGCCACGAGCCACCTCATAGGAATAGTGCGCCACCTCGTTTGTTATATTAAGCAGATGGGCAAACACCATTTGTGCCACCGACATGCTACTATATGCTGGTACATTGGTGACTACGATGTCACGCTCCTTTGCTGCTTGCAAGTCAACAACGTTGTAGCCCGTTGCCAACACACCGATATAGCGCAGAGCTGGCAGGCATTCTATCACCTCGCGGGTCATCTTTACTTTGTTTACCAACACTGCCTCGGCACCATCGGCACGACACAAAACATCCTCAGGCGCAGTACGCTCGTAAATCTCAACATCGCCAAGAGCCTCTAAACTCTTCCACGACAAATCGCCAGGATTGGCGGTATAGGCATCCAGAATGACTATCTTCATAAAACGGAGAACTGAAATCAAAAAACGTGAAACGAAACAGATGGTCAACGCCAAGAGCGGCAGTTTTCAGTTTTGACCATCGTCAAGCCTGCTTCCGCTCGCAGTTTTATTCGCGTTTCGCTCATCAAGCTTCGCAAGTCCGTTTCCCGTTTTCACCTTTAATTACAATCCCAACTCCTTGATAATGTTCTTGCCACCGCCCCAACGGTCGATAATCCATAGAACAAAGCGGATGTCAACACCAATGCAACGCTGAAGAGCAGGATCGAAGCTGATGTCGCCAGCCATAGCCTCCCAGTTGCCGTCGAAAGCCAGACCGATGACATGGCCATTGCCGTCGAACATTGGCGAACCACTATTGCCACCAGTGATGTCGTTGTTGCTCAGGAAGCAGAGTTGCATCTGCTTGGTCTTTTTGTCTTTGTACTTGCCAAACTTGCCCTTCTTCAGTAGTTTTGTTATCTCGGGTTCCATAACATAGTCTGCAATCTCCTTCTGCTGGGCAATCTTGTCCAGAAGGCTTTGGCTATTGGTGAAATAGTTGTAGTGTGTACCACCTGCGGTATAATCCTTGATAGAACCATAGGACAAACGCATGGTCATGTTGGCATTGGAGTAGTGGCTCTTCTCGCTGTCCATCTCCATAATGGCCTTGGTAAGCAAGCGCTCGTTGAAATCAATTACATGCATGGTGTTTCTCACCTGTGCAATGAGCGATGCGTAGGCTTCCATAATGTCGTTGGTATAGCTGATGGCCATATCTGTTTCGCGCAAGGTGCTGTCGGCCATAACCTTTGCCACGCAAGTGGTGTCGAGCAGGCATGTCTTTGCAAAGACATCCTTGGCATATGCCATGGTGGAACCACCATAGTTGCTATCTATCAAAGTATAGAAAGCAGGCAGATGCTCTCCTTTTGACCATTGGCGATAGTTCTCCAACAAAGTACCCATTGTTTCCTCGTCAACACGTGGCTCATAGTCCTTATATATTGCCTTCAGGTTGCTGACACACAATGCGGCATCCTCTTCGTTGGCATCATAGGGCAAGCGTGCCACACGGTTGGCAATGTTGCGCAATTCTATACCGCGTAGGAAGGTCTCGCTGAAATATGTCAGCAGTGCCATTTTGTGCTTACGTTCGGTATAAGCCTTTTCCAAAGTGGGAAGCACCGAACCATATTCAGCCTTTCGTGCCTTGTCCTTGGCGAACCATTGACGCAGATTCTCCTCTATCTGCTGCTTCTGGCCTACGACATCAAGGTCTTTTACTGCCTTGTTCATACCGATGGAGTTCTTCCAATAGTTGCTGCTGCTTGCCCATTTGCTTGAATATTTCAACTCTATGGTACGATCCTCGTCCATCCAGTGCTTCCAAACATTCTGCTTGGCGGTGCGCACATCTATCACGGCCTGGTTTGTTGCCTCGGTACGCTCAATTATACCCCATGAGGACAGATAACGGTCGGTGCTGCCAGGATAACCAATGGTCATGCAATAGTCGCCAGGAGCATAGCCTTTGATTGATACGGGAGCATACCCAGGAGTCTTCAGGGGAACGTTGTCCTCGCTGTACTCGGCAGGTGTGCCGTCGGGCTTGGCGTAGATACGGAACATGGAGAAGTCGCAGGTTTGGCGAGGCCACATCCAGTTGTCGGTGTCGCCACCAAACTTACCCAGGGTCTCCGTGGCGGTGAATACCAGACGTATGTCATGGTATACCTTGTAGAAGTTGGCATAGAAAGCATTGCCGCCATAGTACGAAGCCACACGACAATCTAATCCCTTGTTTCTCTTCTCAAACATAAACTCTCGCTCCAACGCAATACATATGCTATCAATGTAAGCACTTTCTACCTGTGCCGAATCCATCACACCGGCCTTTTCCTTATAAAGGCGTGAGAGTTCCTCATTGACACGCTCGGTGCAATCCTCCACTCTGTCCAGGAAACGTACATAGAGTCCGCGGGCAGGACGTTCCTGTTCACGTTTCTTTGCTACGAAACCATTCTTCAGTATATCGTCCTCAGGAGTGGACAGAGCCTGAATGGCACCATAGCCACAATGGTGGTTGGTAAAGAACAAACCTTCGGGCGAAACCACAACACCCGAGCAGAAATCACCCAAGTTAATTACCGCATCTTTCAGGCTACGACCCTCAGGGTTGTAAAGTTGTTCGGGAGTCAGTGTCAGTCCCAATTCCTTCATCTTCTGTGCAGTCTTGGGATTGATGTTCGAGAGCATCCACATACCCTCGTCGGCACTTGCCACAATAGAGCACATCACCATTGTCAAAGTCAATAAAAATTTACGCATAGATTTATACATTATTTATATAGTTTATTTTATGTGTGCAAATATACAAATAATAATCAGTATTCTCCGAGTACTAACCACATTTATTTTGCGTGGCATAGAGGACTTACTATTGTTTGAGTTCAGACACCGTATTGTCTTGCCCTTAACAATACGTTGTCTTAGTGCAGACAATGTGGCAATTGTTTATTTGGGATTTCACATTTTTATTTATATCTTTGTCGCTGATATGATATTGAATATAACAACACATATATATGGGTAGAAAAAAGTTTTCACAACGAGAGATAGAGATAATAGGCAAGTTGTTGCGCAGGAAGATGGCTGGAACCAGGTTTCAGCAGAAGATGGTGCGACACACCTTGCGTACAACTTTCGAGTTCAATATAGCAGATTTTAATATCCAGGGCAAGGCTTTCGGACCAGAGGATTTGGACGAGTGTGTTCGCAAGGGACGCATACAGATTCTGGACGAGGCCACCATCGAGGCCATGAAGCAGAGGCATGCCGAGAAGAGGTTGCGCGACGAGCAGTTGCGTCAGGCCGATGCCGTGGCTGAGGGCGAGATTGTGGACTGGCAGGAGGTGCAGCGTCAGTGGGACGAGTACTATGCCCAGCATCCCGAGGATGCTCCGCTGACGGATGAAAAGGCGGAATAACATTCCTTACTTCTCTCCCTTCAGAAAAAGATGCGTATCTCAGGTATGTTCAATGGGATGTAAACAGAATTGAGAAATATGATAAGCATAGATAACGACAAATGTACCCGATGTGGTAAATGCCAGAGGGTGTGCCCTGCCTTTATTCCTGTGGTGGAAAAAGAGGGAAGCGTAGCACTGCGCCACCCCGAGGTATGTATAGGTTGCGGACATTGCGTTGATGTGTGTCCCACAGGAGCGTTTCTTAATGATAAGTTTCCCGAGGATAGTATACATCCTATTCACCGAGAACTGTTGCCATCGCCCGAGAGTCTGATGGAGTTGATAAGGTCGCGCCGAAGTAATCGTACTATCACTTCCAATCCCATCCCCAAGGAATCGCTCGAGATGATTATCGAGGCAGCTCGTTATGCCCCCACGGCACAGAACAGCAGGCAGGTGCATCTGCATCTCATCACAGATAAGAATCTTCTGCATAATGTTGAGGCCGAGAATCTGCGCTTCTTCATGCGCTTGTCGCGCATCATGCTATTCCCACCCATAAAGGCAATATGCAAACCTTTTCTGGGCAAACTTTACGATGAGGTGCCTGCACTGATGGCTATGAACGAACAGTTCAAGCTTGGGCAACATCCATCGATATGCAATGCCACTGCCTTGCTCGTTTTCTCAGCACCTAAGGGCTATTCCTTTGGACCGCAGGATTGTAATCTGGCATATCAGAATGCTTCGCTGATGGCAGAGTCATTGGGAGTGAGTCAGGTGTATATGGGCTTTGTGCAGACGGCGATGTACATGATGGGTGGCAAACGTGCTTCGCAAATATTGGGCATGCCCAAGGGGCATAAACCCTTTGCCATCATGGGATTGGGTATGCCGGCATTTAAATACACCAAATACACAGATAGATAACTAACATACCTAAAAATAATACTATGAAACTAAGAGTGTTTCTGTTGACCCTTTTCTTGGGTTGTGTCCAGATAATAGCAAGTGCTGCAACCGATGGTTTGCAACCACAGGCCGTGGTGGATTTGATAAAGCGTATTGCCGGAGAGAAAGGGGCAGAGAAATTTGTTTTCGTTCTTGAAGGTACAATTACGGCAGATGAGTCAGAACGCTTTACTATTGCCTCCAGTCAGGGCAAGGTGCAAATCAAGGGTAATAGCATCAGTGCCATTACCACGGGACTAGGGTGGTATCTGAACAACTATGCCAATGTGAATATAGCATGGAATGCGCTGAACGAAAAGGCTGAGGGAGAACCATATGTGAAGCTTTCGCATTTGCCTCTACCGGAACAGGAAGAAACTCGCACCAGCGATGCCAGGTACAGATATTTCTTCAACTACTGCACCTTTGGTTACTCCATGACCACATGGACATGGAAGCGCTGGCAACAGGAGATAGACTGGATGGCTCTGCATGGCATCAACATGCCTCTGCAGATTGTAGGTCTGGAGGAGGTGTGGCGCAAGTTCCTGACTAGGGAAGAGGGTGGTAAGCGAAAATATGGCTATACCGATGAGGAGGCCAAAGCATTTGTGCCCGGTCCTGCCTACACGGCATGGTGGGGTATGAACAACCTTGAGGGTTGGGGGGGTACCGCCCAGGATGGTTGGGGTGGCGTACAGGACGATGCGTGGTATGTGCGACAGGCGACACTTGCCAAGAGTATTGTGGACCGTCAGCGCGAATTGGGAATGCAACCTGTATTGCCAGGTTTCTCTGGTATGGTGCCCAGTAATTTTACACAGAAAACCAATGTGCCCACCGACCCCAATGGTGGTAATTGGTGTGGTTTCGTACGCCCCAGGATAATAGATCCAACATATAGCGGTTTTGCCACTATAGCCCAGGATTATTACGATTGTCTTGAAGATGTGATGGGCGAGAGCCAGTATTACTCTATGGACCCCTTCCACGAAGGAGGAAGTATCTCCAGTGGTAAATACACCGAGGCTTACAGAGCCATATATGATGCCATGGAACAGGCTAAGGCTGGTTCGCAATGGGTAATCCAACAGTGGCAATGGGATGCCAACCAAGGCAAATCACTCACAGCCGTACCCGACGGAAGGTTGGTGGTACTGGACCTCTTTTCGGATGGACGTCCGGCATTTGATTACTATAAGGGCTATGCTCCACAGGATGCAGTGTTCTGTGCTATCCCAAACTTCGGCGGTCGTTCGGGTTTGATGGGACGATTGAACAATCTTACCGACAATTACTTCCATTATAAAGCAAAATATCCCGGTATCAAAGGTATAGGTGCGGCTCCCGAGGCTATAGAGCAGACACCGGTGACATACGACTTGCTGTTCCAATTGCCATGGATGGGCAGCAAGCCAGACATGGCTGAATGGATAAAGCAATATGCCAATGCTCGCTATGGTAAGGTGAATGCTGAGGTGCAGAAGGCTTGGGATTTGTTGCGACAGGGTGTGCTCAACTATGGTGCCGATGCCATTCAAGGTCCTGTAGAGGATGTTTGGGGGGCTCGTCCCAACCTCAACGCTGCTCCTGCCAGCACCTGGGGCAAGACCTTGGCACATGCCAGTGCCACCTATACGCAGGCTCGCCAACAGATGCTGATAGATGCCACTTACAGACTATTGGCACAACACAAGGCTCTTGGTATGAAGAAGGGTTCTGTGTACGAGAGCAACTATAATTATGATATAGTGGAACTGGGAGGCGCCGTGATGGCGGATTATGCCTATGCTCTTTTGTTGGGTATCCGTGAGGCAAAGGATAAGGCTGGCGAAGGGTTTGGAACGGACGATGTCTATAAGGCTCGCCGCGATGCCTTCCTTGCGCTTATAGAAGATGTGGACAGATTCAAGGGAACTAATCTCAACTTCCGTTTGGGCAAGTGGACACAGGAGGCGCGTGATGCAGCCAAGGAGGTGACTGGGGCACAGACGGCAACGGCGGATTGGTATGAATATGTCAATGCACGTACACTCCTTACCACATGGGGCGATTATGCGCAGAATAGCGGACTGAAGGATTATTCTTATCGCTCATGGCAGGGTTTGATGAAGGATTATTATTTGCCTCGTTGGAAGTATTTCTTCGAGCATGGTTGCTCGCATCCCGAGGGCAATGGGCGCAACTATTTCTTCTTCGAGTGGAATTGGGCGCATGGTATGGAGCACGGAGTGGGACAGAATCAAAAGAGTACAACGCCCTTGAAGAAGGGTCAGGCTGGTTATCAGTACAGTCGTAATCCAAAGGGAAAGGCTGTCCGTGAGGCGCAGAGAATGTTTGCCAAGTATCTTATTCCTTTCAGCATTGGAGAGCAGACATACTATGCCTATCGCTATCTGGACAACCATACCGCTGCTGATATAGAGGTGTCGGCTGGCGCTGTGATAGATTTGTCCAGGTATTTCGGCAAGCATCCAGGAGCTGTGCTTCAGAGCGATATCATTCAAGGACAGACTGCTATCCTTGGTAAGGTGGTTTTGAACTCCAACATCCCCAAAGGTACAGCCCAATGCTCATTGCTTTTGGCTGATGGTACCAGAATATACTTTGGTTTGCAAGTGAAGTAAATACAGTATTATTATGATAGAACGACACTCACATCATGGCCAGATAATACAGCAGTATCTCGAGTCTGTTCCTTATGCCGTGGATCCACAGCAGCTATATGATGCTGCCAAGTTGTACGATGGAGTGGATTTCTCCAATCCGCAGACCTTTGCACAATGTTACGACCAGAAGGTTTATCATCATTTCCTCGAACAGGGAAAGGTAACCGACAGTCCGTTGGAATCCTTGGCGCGCAATCTGCATGATTTCTGTATAGTGCAGAGTATGAAACGTTTCTTGGCTCAATATCCCAAATACAAGGTAGTGGCAGTGATGGGAGGTAATGCTATGCGCAGGGATGCTGCTGCCTATGAGAAGGTGGCACGCATAAGCAAACGTCTCACTGAGGAGGGTAGTCTGATGGTGTCGGGCGGAGGAAGTGGAGCTATGGAGGCAACAGGTTTTGGCGCATGGATGGCAGGGCGTAGCGAGGAGGAATTCTGTCAAGCTCTTTCTCGTTTGGCGGCAGTTCCCACACAGCACGACCAGCAGTATCTGCAGGTGGCTTTTGATGTGATGCGCGACTATCCTCAAACTACCTATCGTAATCTCAGTATCCCCACCTGGCTCTATGGCCATGAATGGACATCGCCTTTCTCCACACATATTGCCAAGCTTTTCGAGAACAGCGTCCGCGAGGATACATTGCTTACCATTGCTTATGGAGGTATCATATATGCTCCGGGGCGTGCTGGTACCATACAGGAGGTATTCCAGGAAGCAGTGCAGAATCACTATCTGACTTTTGGCGTTGCTAGTCCTATGGTTTTCCTCGATAGCGAGTTCTGGACCCAAACCACACCATTCTACACTTTGCTTGTGGACTTGTTGCATAAGGGTATCTACAAAAATCTGCTGCTTTCATTGACTGATGATGTTGATGAAGCGGTAAAGATCATAACGGACTTTCAGCAGAAGATAGGAAGCTAAAGGGTATACAAGAGAGAGAGGAGGTCGCTGTTTGGCGGCCTCCTCTCTCTTGTGAAGGTATTTTACTTGAAATACCGTTGGCAGAATTCAAGTATTGTGTTTTGGACACTGTCTGTGTACTCCGGGTCAGCTCCTAATTCATGTCCCGAATTAGGAAAAACATACAGTCGATGGTCTATGCCACTGCGTTGTAGAGCCAAACTGGTCAGTTCACCATGTTTTGCAGATACCAGCTGGTCTTTAGCTCCATATACCAATACTGCAGGTGGTGTATTTGTGTTGATGTGATATAAAGGAGAAGCTTTGCGCTTTAGCGAGTCTTCAAGAATATCACTATAGGTGTTGGTTTGTATATTCTCTCCACTTAGAAAATACATCCCTCGTTGGAACTCTTTGCGTTTGCTGATATTTTCTTCGCTATCCTCGTTCCATATCCTAGCCATCTTTTCCTTGTCAGTGGGGAATAATAGTGTAAAATCGGAAGGTCCTACCCAACTAATTTGAAATCTTATGGGAATGGCAGAGTCCTTGGCATGGCGATTGGCATACAGCATAGCAAGATGGCCTCCAGCAGAGTAACCTCCAATGGCCATCTGTGTAAGCGTGATGCCATGTTGGTTACAGTCTTGCACAATTGAGTTTATGGCCATATCTATTTCTGCAACCATACTCTCAATAGAGGGGAACGTGTTTCCCCTGTCAAGATTAAGTGTATCCTTTCCTATCCTGGAGTAGTTTATGGTAGCGCTTATATAACCTTCTTTGGCATATCTGCGAGCAGCCCATTCCATGTCTTCTTTATTGCCGGACATCCACGAACCACCATGGACGAAGAGCATCAGGGCATCGCAATTCTTGTTGGCAGGCAGAAACAGGTCATAGACATTTCTATTTCCTTTGCCATATTTCAGGTTACGAAGAATGTCCCCATTTTTTGAATCCCATTCCACCTTGCGCCCGGCAGAGCTTTCCGTCTGGTCAATTTTAAACCAGATATAACCCGTAAAGAGTATGACTATCAACACAATTATGCCAATAATCCAAAGTAGTGTCCTAATAACCTTTTTTGTCATTGTTTGTCTTATAATATGTAGGTCAGATAATTTGTTCCAGTTCCTTGATATTGCGTGTTACTTCTTCGTCAGAAACCTCAAGGTCGAAGAGATTTCCGGCAAGATACTGGGTGTAGGCAGCCATGTCTATAAGGCCATGGCCAGATAGACAGAACAAGATTACTTTTTCCTCTCCGGTCTGTTTGCACTTTTCTGCCTCTGCTATGGCTGCTGCGATGGCATGGCACGATTCGGGGGCGGGGATGATGCCTTCCTCCTTGGCAAAGAGCAGACCAGCTTTGAAGGTTTCGCTCTGCTTCAGGTCGACAGCCTCGATGTAGCCATCCTTGAGAAGCTGCGAGATGATGACACCAGCACCATGGTAGCGCAAGCCACCAGCATGGATGTTGGCTGGCATGAAGTTGTGTCCCAATGTGTACATAGGCATCATAGGGGTGAGACCGCTGAGGTCACCGAAATCGTATTGGAATTGTCCTCGTGTCAGTTTGGGGCAGCTGGCAGGTTCGGCAGCAACGAAGCGTGTATTGCGTTCACCAGTGAAGTTGTGGCGCATAAAGGGGAAGGAGATTCCGGCAAAGTTGGAACCACCACCAAAGCATCCTATCACTACATCGGGGTATTCGCCAGCCATCTGCATCTGCTTTTCGGCCTCCAAACCAATGATGGTCTGATGCAATGATACATGATTCATCACGGAACCAAGTACATACTTACAATTGGGAGTGGTCATCGCCAACTCTACAGCTTCGGAGATGGCGGTACCAAGCGAACCATTGTTATTGGGGTCGACTGTAAGCACATCCTTGCCAGCACGTGTAGACATGGAAGGAGAGGGGGTAACCTGTGCTCCGTAGCTCTGCATTATGGCACGACGGTATGGCTTTTGCTCATAACTGATTTTTACCTGATAGACTGCAGCTTCCAACCCGAAAACCTTGGCGGCATAACTCAGGGCGCATCCCCACTGACCGGCACCGGTTTCGGTGGTTATGTTGGTGACACCCTCTTGCTTGCAATAATAGGCTTGTGCCAAAGCACTATTGAGCTTGTGGCTGCCTATAGGACTCACACTTTCGTTCTTGAAATATATATGTGCAGGAGTGCCAAGGGCTTTCTCCAAGCCATAGGCACGTACTAAAGGAGTGCTTCTGTAGTATTTGTATTGTTCGCGCACGGGTTCGGGAATGTCTATCCATGCGTGTTCCTTGTCCATCTCTTGACGACTGGCTTCCTTGGAGAATAGAGGGAACATATCCTCTGGTGTCATTGGTTGCTTGGTTTTGGGGTCAAGCATGGGCATGGGTTTGTTGGGCATGTCGGCCTGTATGTTGTACCACTGTGTGGGAATTTCTTCTTCGCTAAGGAAGTAACGTTTTTGCTTGCTCATATCGTGTGTTTGTTTCTTACAAAGTGAATATTATATATTATGGTGTAGTGAATCAGTTGAGGCGATACATTCCGCCTGGTAGCATTCTCAAAACCCCTTTCATTTCCATGGCAAATAATATTCCACTGAGTTTGCCGCTGGGGATGTTCGTAGCCACAGAAATCATATTGATTTGTAGTCTGTCTTGTTTGCGGAGTAAGTTGACTATACTTAGTTCTTCGTCGGTCAATGTGGGGAACAGTTCTTGTTGTACGCCTTCGGAGAGTTTTTTCTTTCTTTCCTTATCATCTTGCCATCCCATGGCGTTGACAAAATCCTCGGCGCTGGTAAGAAGTCCTGCCATATTACTTGCAATGATTTTGTTGCATCCAGAGGATTGTGTATCGTTGAAACGTCCGGGGAAAGCAAAAACATCTCTGCCATAGCCTTGTGCAATCTCGGCAGTGATGAGGCTTCCGCCGTGCGAGGCGCTTTCTACTACTATTGTTGCATCCGAACAGCCTGCCACAATGCGGTTGCGTTGCACAAAGTATCTTTTCTCTACCTTGGTTCGTGACATGAATTCGGTGAGCAGTCCACCGTTCTCCATCATCTCTAATGCTGTGCTACGATGCAGGGTGGGGTATATCTGGTCAAGACCATGGGCCAATACACCTACTGTGTTCAGATCATTTTTAAGGGCTTGCCTGTGAGATTGTATATCAATGCCATATGCCAATCCGCTTACTATCAGTACGTCTGGGCAAAGGTTGGCCAGATCGCGAATGAAGGTTTCGCATACTTGTCGACCATAGTCGGTTATTTGCCTTGTGCCCACCATACTTATAATTCTGGTCTTGTTCAAATCGGCAGTGCCACGATAGTATAGCATCAGTGGAGCGTCGTCGCAATTCTTCAGACGTTCTGGATAGCGGCAGTTTGTAAGTCCTATACATTGCACTCTATGTTCCATGGCCCACTTTGCTTCTTCTTCACATCTGGGCAAAACCGCGTCCATAAGGGCAAGGTTTTCCTTTAAGGCAGGGATGGCGTCGGGTATGGCATCCATAATGTTATGCCTGTTTTCATACACGGCAGTGGCACTGCCCAGTGTTTCCACGAGCATCCTTTGTTGACTGAAGTTGAGCTTGGGCACTCGTGTCAACGCCATGGTGTATAGGATTTCCTTATCCATTGTTTTTCATCGTGTATGAAATATATTCAAAGCCGAATCGGCAATCCAGACATTTGCCATGGTCGCAATATTCTTTTTTCAACTCTATCAAGGCCTGACTATCGTAGGCGGTACCAACTTTCAGTCCGCATGCTTGCCATTGGCGTAGTATATGGTTGTTCTCGCCTGGCAGTTTCTCGAGAAACTCGGTGGCATATTGGCGGTATTTGTATGTACCATGATGTATGTCGTAGGCATATAGCAAGCATACCACAGTATTTATTATTATCAGTGTGCGACTACCCTTGCTTATGCCTGCATCTGTCAGAGTCTTATCTATGTCCTCTAATGTGTGTGCGTCAAGAATACTGCTCATGGTGCATCTGCCCTCATGGAAGAGACGTGCTATCTGCCTGATGCGAACGTCGGGGAAGTTCTGTGGTCTTGTACGAAGATAGTGCCAAGATGAGGTCTCCATGGGCTTGGGAAGGGAGAATTTGTGACTTAGGAATTTGTATTCTGTCTCAAACCTCTCTCGCATCTTTTCATCGCTGATTTTCTCAATGAGACCTGCTATACCAAGAAACATGCTCTCTATCTGAAAGAGATTGTCGCGATGTTTGCCAACAGCACTCAGCGGTACGCGTTTGGCCCACATCTCGAAGATGTCACCATTGAGTCCAAAACCAAAATTCCTTGCCAGTGTGATGAAGGCAGTTTGTTCCCAATCGCCATTGTTCGCCTTCAATATGTCAAGTATTCTTTTTGAACGTGCCTCTAATCTTTCTGCCAGTAATGCGTCGAGCCATGAGTGTACTTTTATGCTTGGAATGTTGGGAACAAAGTTGTGGCAACGAGGATAGTCGGTTGTTGCCAGAAGTTCTTCGTAGTTGTCTTTGACTTGTTGGGGTACCTCGATTATCATCTGTGGCACATTGCTGCTACTTTCTGTACATACATCCCTGTTGGCCTGCTCTACGACATGCAGGATGGTGGTGTTGTACACAGGGTCTTGGTGGTGCTTGTGCTTGTACCAATCATTTGAGGCATGATGTATCTCTACATTGCCACTCCAGATGATACCATTAATTTCTATGCGTGCATTAATGAAGTCGGGCCCTTGGTTGGTATTGTGTTGTCCAGGGTCCAATATCTTAACACTTTGGCCATCTGTAGTTGTGAACATTTTTGATGGCAAAAGTTTATGCATCCAAACATAGTGGAGTAGTTTCTCCATTTTTATGTGTCATTTTGTTGGCAAAGATACGAATAAAAATGACATTTCGTTCGTATAATGCGGATTTTGACATTCATATCGTAGTACTTTATGCTAAATCTCACAAATAAAGTTAATTTCTTTTGAGTTTAACTGACTTATTTGTACCTTTGTGCGATTAAAGAAATAAAACAAACATGAAAATAGCATTGATAGGTTACGGTAAGATGGGCCGTATGATAGAAGAGATAGCATTGAGCAGAGGTCACGAGATAGTATGTATTATCGATATTGACAACCAACAGGACTTTGAGAGCGAGGCATTCAAGAGTGCTGATGTGGCTATTGAATTCACTGCTCCACATACAGCTTATGACAATTATATGAAGTGCTTCAGGCATGGAGTGAAGGTTGTGAGTGGCAGCACTGGATGGATTCCTCAGCATGGTGAGGAGGTGAAGCAAATGTGTCAGGAGCAAGGCAAGACCCTTTTCTGGAGTTCTAATTTCAGTCTTGGTGTTACCGTGTTCCGTGCTGTTAACCGTTATCTGGCACGCATCATGAATCAGTTTGATAGCTACACCCCAGTTCTTGAAGAGGTGCACCATATTCACAAGCTCGATCATCCCTCTGGTACTGGTATAACACTGGGTGAGGAATTGGTAGCCGAAGTGGAACGTCTCAATGGCTGGGAGTTCGGTATGCTCACCAATCCAGATGGCACTCAGGAGGGCACTATCCAACTTCCTGCTGATAAACTCCGCATCGATTCTGTTCGTCGCGACGAGGTCCCTGGCATACACACCATCACTTGGGAGAGCGAGGCAGATTGCATTACCATCACTCACGATGCTCATTCTCGCAAAGGCTTTGCCCTTGGCGCTGTTTTGGCTGCCGAATACACCGCAAAGCACGAGGGATTGCTGACAATGTCTGATTTGTTCCAGTTCTAACCTAAATGTCGTCATGAAGAAATACAAACCAACGAAGAAAGATTGGATAAAGGGTCTTGTAGCTAGTGCCTTATATATCGCCTTCCTTGTATGGATACAATCCTGGTGGGGTGTCATTGTTCTCCCCTTCATCTTTGATGCCTATGTCACGAAGAAGATCAACTGGGGATGGTGGAAAGACCTCGAAGATCCTGTCCTGCGCATGGTGATGTCGTGGGTGGATGCTATAGTGTTTGCCCTGGTAGCGGTCTATTTTGTCAATATATACTTCTTCCAGAATTATACCATACCTTCCAGTTCGCTTGAGAAGAGCTTGCTGGTTGGCGACTATCTCTTCGTGAGCAAGATGACCTATGGTCCTCGTGTGCCTCAAACACCTCTGCATGCTCCTTTGTGTCAGCATACCTTGCCTTTGGGCTTGGGCAAGAGTTACATTGAGAGTTTGCAATGGGACTACAAGCGTGTGACTCCTAAAAAGATTACTCTCAACGATATTGTTGTCTTCAACTATCCTGCAGGAGATACCATAGCATACAATTTCCAGAATACCGACTACTATCGTCTCTGCAAAGAACTTTACGTTCACAATCTCGATGTTCCTGCTGGTATTGACAGTATGTCGGCTTTGGAGCAATATCGTTTTTATAACTATGCCATTCAGGTTGGAAGCGACTATGTCAAATCAGATCCAGCAAAGTATGGCAAGGTTCAATGGCGTCCGGTCGATCGTAGGGAAAACTATGTCAAGCGCTGCGTAGGACTCCCGGGGCAGACACTGGAAATACGCGACCATATCATCTATCTGGATGGAGTGGCAAACAAGGAACCCGATGAAGTTCAGTACAATTATGAAGTAACTGTTAAATATTCCATACCTTTTGAGTTTGCACATAGTTTGGGTATCTCCAAGGATGATTTAAGTGGGTTGTTTTTATATGGCGCGCTAACTCTTTCCGATGAAGCTGTTAGGTATCTTTGTTCTAATGATGCGAGAGAATATGTAGGATATGTCAATATGACAGATAGCGCCACTATGGTTGGTTTAATTAAGCCATTGCCATCAACATGGGTAGATGGACTGGGTATTCATTCTGATGAAATTGAATCAATGAAATGGACATACATAATGCCTCTTACATCCAAGGCCAAGGCTGCCTTGGAGGCTCGTACCGACCTTGTGGAGAGTATCAAGTACCACAAACAAGACGAGACTGGTTTGCTCTATCCCTTGAACGGACACACAGGTTGGACATGCGACAACTATGGTCCTGTATGGATTCCTGCCAAGGGAGAAACCATCAAACTTACTATGGAGAATCTACCTGTCTACGAACGTCCCATACGAGTATATGAAGGCAATGACCTTCAGGTAACAGATGATAGTCGTATAATGATAAACGGTAAGGAAACAGATGAGTATACCTTCAAGATGGACTACTACTGGATGCAGGGCGACAATCGTCACAATAGTGCCGATTCACGTTATTGGGGCTTTGTTCCCGAAGACCACATCGTAGGTAAGCCCATTATCATCTGGCTTTCTATGGATCCTGACCGTGGTGGTTTGGGCGCTATCAGATGGAATCGTCTGTTCCGCTTGGTAGATAATATCAAATAAATTCTTTTTTTCTCTATTATGAAGAAAAAGGTTGCTTTGGTGCTTGCCAGTGGTGGAGCCAAAGGGTTTGCGCATATTGGTGCAATAGAGGCATTGGAGGATGCTGGTTATGAAATATCCTCCATAGCAGGTGCTTCTATGGGTGCATTGATAGGTGGTATATATGCTGCCGGAGGTCTCGACAAAGTGAAGGAGTGGATGTACGATCTCACCAATCGTGATGTCTTCAACCTTGCTGACTTTACGCTCAGCCCGCATGCCTTCCTCAAGGGTGATAGGGTAATAGATGCTCTCAAATCCATAGTGCCGGACTGTCGTATAGAGGATTTGCCGATACCATATTGTGCCGTGGCAACCGATCTCAAGACGGGTAGTGAGGTGGTATTCCGTAGTGGTAGTCTGTACGATGCTATCCGTGCCAGTATCTCTATTCCTATGGTGTTTAGTCCCGTGGAGTATGGCGATATGTTGCTCATAGATGGTGCTATGACCAATGGTCTTCCTCTTGACCAGGTGCAACGCACTCTGGGGGATGTCCTTGTGGCGGTGAATCTTGACAACTACGAATGGGACGAAGAGGGTGACCTTCATCCCAATCACACCATATCGCAGACTTCAGAAGAAGCCTCAACTTTTCAAAAGTTGTCGCGAAAGTTCCATGCTGGGGTTTCTGCCTTGAGCAATAATTATCTGTCTCTTACCTACGATACCCTCCTGATACTGATGAAGCGCAACACCGAAATGGCATTGCGTCTCACTCCGCCCGACATATATCTCAATGTTTCACTTGGCGAATATGGATTCTACGACTACGACAAGGCCGAAGCGATATCCCAATTGGGTAGGGTACAGATGAAGGGAGTACTCGTTGGCGTGGATATGTAGTAAAAGGATTTTGTTAGTATATAACACACTCCAGTATCATTGTCGCTTTGCGTAGAACATGGTACTGGAGTGTGAGGTTTATGTACCTTTATTAACCAATAGGACAAACATTCTTAGCTTAACCTAAACATAATAGGCAGTACATATCTGGTGGTGCAGGGCTTAGTCTTTTCCTTGTCTACATAACCAGGTTCCCATGCTGGCATGGCACCTACTACCCTTACGGATTCGGCAAGCAGGGCCTCAACGGCACGCTTGTATGCCTGCTGCTCTTGGACAGAGAGTTCCTTGCCTTCGGCCTTTTTCTCCTTTGCATAAGCCATAACAACCATCTCGGGCAATGTATTACTTCTCTCAGGTGTGTGTTTGCCAAATGCTATAGCGCGGATATTGGTTATCTGACCTGTCTCTGTAATGAAGAACTCTACCTGAACTCTTCCCATCACACCTTGGCTCTGAGCCTCGGAGGGGTATTTCACGTTTTTACAAAGCCATTGCATCAATGCCGCATCTCCACCCTTGAATTGTGCCTGCACGGCAGGTTTCGGAACATATGACACCTTTTGTGGAGTATCATAGCTTGACAATACGGCCTCGTCTGGTAAGAATTTGACTTGCTCGACAACCTTCTTTGTCTTAATCTTGACTACCGTCTTGCCAGGATAGCCCAAACTTGCCGCTGCTTCTTTCTTGAATACCGTAATAGCCTCTATCTTCTCTGGCGACAATGCTTTGGCAGCTTCCAAACTGACCTCAGTACCGTCCACAAGGTAGACAATATTTTCATTAGTAGGAAATACAACGGAAGAACCTACTTTTTTAGTCTCATCCGCTTGTCTGGATGCACTAATTTTAATAACTTTGTCCTCGTTCTTGGCAATCTCATTGCCTGAAAGGGACACACTCTCGCTGGTGGCAAAGGCACTGAGTGCCAGAGTTGCCATTGGAACGATGTACAGCACCTTGCTGCGCATCCACACACTGGATTTTGATTTCTGCATCATAGTGATACGTTTTAAAGTTAAACTATGGTCAAAGTTGTTGGCAAAAGTGTAGGAGCTGGCGCCAACAACTTTTTTTATAAGCAATAACTGGTAGGCTTTGGCAGAGACTCCACTTCTCAGAACAGAGTCGTCGGCCTCGTATTCATGCACATCGCGAAGACTATATCCCAGAATGTAGACAAACGGATTCAACCACTGAAGCACTTGTATCAGGGTTAGCAAGAGTAAGTCCCAAGAATGTCGTGCCCTCACATGCCCTTTCTCGTGCAGCAGAATCTCTCGTGCATTCTCCTCATAATCCTTGGCACTGATGACTACATTGTTCATCCAGCTAAAAGGAGATACATCGTCAGCATGGCAATAAATGGTTACGCCATCCTCCTGCTGATGCCATAGGCTTCCGCTTCTTACTACATGTCCCATGCGTACAACCTGTACAATGCGACAAAGAAGTATTGTCAGCGCACCGATAACAAAGAGAATGGAAGCTATGTGGAACCACGAAACCTCTATGCCATTGTTCTTGCCATCGATCGTTATTTCTGGTAGGTATGTATCAACTTTTATGGGTATGCCTATCTCTATCATCTGTTGTTGTGCCACCTGCACCACAGGTTGGTTGTCCCACGATAGTGCTTGTATGTTCATCAGTGGAAGCACAAGCGATAATAGCATAATCATCAGGAGAACCGCCCTGTTGAATCGAAAGAAGCTTTCTTTTCTCAATATCAACACATAGGGAATGTACAGAAGCATCAACACAAGAGTCGACTTCAGAGAATACATTAACAATGCTTCAGTCATAATCTATACCTTATATATATGTGTGAAACATTAATTGTGTTACTCTTCCGATATGGCAGAGAGTAGTTCCTGTATTTCTTCTGGAGAGAGGTTCTCCTCACGTACGAAATAACTGAACATCGACTTGAGATTGCCACCGAAGAAATTCTTCTTTACATCCTGCATGGTACGGCGTGTGTACTCGGCTCGTGATACCAATGCCACATACATATGCGTCTTGCCCTCGCCTTTGTTCTTGGAGAAGTCCACATATCCTTTTTCGTACAATACCTTCAGATATGTGGCTATAGTGGTATAAGCCAGTTTGGGTTCGGGCCATAGATTTAGCACATCCCAAGCGCATGCTGGGCGATCCAGATCCCATAGGATTGTCATTACTTCGAACTCAAGCTTTGTCAAAGAGTCTTCTTTGCGTCTCATAGATTCATTTATTTGTGTTTCGCTGATGCAAAGTAATGTAATGCCCTTTAATATTGCAATAGTTAGATATCGGTATTTTGCGATAATGTCTTGAATTTAACTTTTATTCGTAGTAATAGAAGGCCATCCGAGGCAAGGTGTGCTTATGAAAACTTGCTAAAGGGCAAATAAACTTAAAATAATGGTAAAATATTAGGTTGTTTGTTTCAAAATGTGGTATATTTGCTCTGTTATAATAAAAATCATTAGCTCACTCTATGGCATTAAGGGTATTCCCCAAATTATGCTTTTCGGTCCTGACGGTATCATTGTGAAGCGTAATCTGCGTGGCCAGAAGATGAAGGCATTCGTAGCAGACCAGCTAAAGTAAAGTCCTAGATCTTGCAAGAGATAATGCAGGAAAAGGGAAGAGGGTGTGTCAAATTTGATACACCCTCTCACTTATTGTGAAATAGCAACTTTCTTATTACACCACCTTGCAGGAAAGTATATTTTTGAAGAGTTCTACGGCATGCTTTTTCTTTTCAACAGAAAGGGCAGTGGTTCCCTTAAGAGGGTATTCTATGTCCATGTATTCATACTTATGTTCCCCCATAACATGGTATGGTAGGATGTCCACTCGCTCCACTACACTATATTGGCTCACGTAACGAGCAGTGGATAGTAGGTGCTCATCGTCATCGTTGATGCCGGGAGTGACAACATGTCGAATCCATACGGGTTTGCCTATGCTTTGCAGATACTCCATCATCTGATGGGGATGCGTACGCTTATGACCTGTAAGGCGGGGATGCAGTTCATCGTCCACGGTCTTTACGTCAAGCAAAACCAAGTCAGTTACTTCCAAAAGGTTGCGTACAGCATCATTGAAGATTACGCCGCTGGTATCCAGAGCCGTGTGAATACCCTCTTTCTTGCATAAGCGGAAGTATTCTTCAACAAAGGCAGCCTGGACAAGGGGTTCGCCACCAGTGCAGGTAACACCGCCAGTCTTGATGAAATTGCGATACTTCATGGTTTCTTCCAACAATTGCTGGGCAGTCCATTCGTATTTGACTGGAGCCTTCAAATCCCAAGTATCGGGATTGTGGCAGAAAAGGCAACGCATGGGACAACCCTGCATGAAGGCTAGGAAACGGATACCTGGTCCGTCGACAGTGCCAAAGGATTCCAAAGAGTGGATACGACCTATGTTCATTTTGTTGTTTAGTGTTTAGAGAGTCGTTTCGGGCTTGTTTAGGTTTTAGTTCATACCCCTCCGGAACTTTGTTCCTCGTCCCCCTATCTTAAGGGGACAAAGTGGATGATAGTGTTCCTCATTGACTTTCTCTCCCTGAGACAGGGAGAGTACCCGAAGGGGGAGAGGGTGGATTAATCAGTTGCCAAAGCATGTGACTGCGCTACGATGTCAAACCGTTCACCGCTAATCGTTCACCGCTCACCGTTAACCGTTAACCAAAACACCCCTCACCTGCTGATGAGGAGAGGGGTGCTTTCTTATACATTATATATATGTATTGCTTACAGGCTCTGGTTGATTGTACGGCTAAGTACGTCGAGCTGCTGCTCGCGAGTCAACTTCACGAAGTTAACGGCATAACCAGATACACGGATAGTGAGCTGAGGATACTTCTCGGGGTGCTCCATAGCGTCTACCAAAAGGTCACGGTCGAAGACATTGACATTCAGGTGCTGGCCACCATCGGGAGTGAAGTAACCGTCCATCAGGTTCACTAGGTTCTGCTTCTGTGCCTCGCTATCCTTACCCAAAGATGCGGGAGTGATAGCGAAGGTGTAAGAGATACCGTCCTTTGAGTGGTGGAAAGGCAACTTGGCAACAGATGCCAAGGCTGCTACTGCACCCTTGATGTCACGAGCGTTCATTGGGTTAGCACCGGGAGCGAAGGGAACACCTGCCTTACGGCCATCGGGTGTAGAACCAGTGTTACGACCGTAAACCACATTAGAGGTAATGGTCAGCAAGCTCTGGGTGGGGATAGCGTCGCGGTAGGTACGGTGCTAACGCAGG
>JAFYMW010000019.1 GCA_017548165.1 Bacteroidaceae bacterium | reverse complement strand
TACCAATGGTGAGATAGAAGTGTGGGATGTAGTAGCAAGAAATGTTTTAAAGGACAACGATGGTGACATCTTTGTGATTGATGCAGAACTTCGCTTATTATAAATAACCACTTCACATACCCACATAAATAAGACTATTATACTTACACCCGTAAGAGTACTATACTTATGCCTATAAGACTATTATACTTACGGCTATAAGTATAGTATAGTGTTTAGGGAAGCTTTATCATTGTATGTAGTTTAACTCATAGTACCACATTAGCATGAAATTGGCTACAATCAGTAAACATAGAGCAAGGGTAGTGCCTATGGTCCACACTATTTTGCTTTTTCTGCCTTCTTTTTCAAACGCTGCAAAATATTTCAAATAGCGATTCTTCTTCCAATATACCAAATCACCTATTATCCACGAAGGAACTATTCCTAATGCAACAACAATAATCAGGTGCCTTCCCACAATATCAGATGCATGTGGTCCATAGCAAATCATCCAAATATTTATCACTAAATAAATAGGTAAGGCCAACAATAGCAATGCAAGCCCAGCCAAATAGTATTGAGTAAATCCAGATACAGGGTTATTTACAGTCTTATCCAATATACTTCTTGACCTATCCTTATATTCCTTGTACGTGTTAATTCCGTATTCCTTTTTCAATCGTTTCTTCCAACAAGGCAAACTATACAATGGGCGTTGCACCAGCAATTCTGTTGCAGCATGTAAAGGTAATCCCGAGAAATACATCAGATTGTACAATGAATACAATACCCTGTTTAAAAATCGGTCTATATTATTTTTCATTTCTATTTATTTCTTTTTATTCCTCCATTCCCTTAACCAGTTGTTCGAATGCGTCCAGATTTCTGGGGTCGGCATTGATGTTGAGAAGGTGGCCTTCGCGGTTGATGAGGAAGTACGAGGGATAGGAGTTGACTTTTAGGAAGCGCTCCACGGCATCCTGTTGTTCGGCAGGAAGGTTAACATGGCCCACATTCTCGCCATTGACATTGTATTCCTTGATGACATTCTTCCATGAGGTTTCGCCAGAACGATTCGCCAAGTAGAGGAAATACATGTTGTAAGGCTTCATACGCTCGTAGAGTTCCTGACTGTGCTTCATCGCCATTCTGCAAGGTCCGCACCATGTGCCCCACACATCAATGAGAATTATCTTGCCCTTCCACGGAGCAATTAGCTCGCGCAATATCTGCTCACCCTCGGTCAAACCTTCCAGCTTGTCGGTAGAGAGTAGGCTGGTGGTGTTTGAGAAGTCCTTGCCTAAGAGGGCGTCGTACTTCTCGTGAAGCGTCATCACCATCTGGCGCGCAAAGTCCATCTTGATGTTTTCGTTCACCCACTGAATGGCATTGTCGGTGAGAGGTTTGCAAGTGCCGTCGATACAATGGCATAGTTCCCTGGCAATATAAATGTCATGCAGGATGGAGTCGCACTTGACCATCTTCATTGTTTCCTGCGCATCATCAATGATGCTGACAGCAGTTTGCTCTTTTTGTATACGATTGATGAGTTCTACAACGGACGTCACCATTTCACTTTTGTTGAATTCATCTATCAAAGCCTTTTGTTCCTCCCTTGAAAGTCCCTGAAGCTTATTGTCGAATTCATCCGCCTTGCTGTTGTATTCTTGAAGATACTTGCGCTCCTTATCTGTAAGACTAATAAATCCTTTACGCTCAAGGTTTAGTACTTTATCAGTGGCATATATTCTACCTCTACTGACTTCTATGTAATCGAGGTACATTGGAATCATCATAACCAAATCCATGTGGAGCGTGTATGGAGTTACCATTTTACTCCAACACTCCTGCGTTACATAATCCATGAACGCCTGAAGCTGTTTGCTCTCCTTGAAAAAGATTAGCGATTCCATAAGTTTATATCCAACTCTTGCCGTAATAGTGTTGCGCATATATTGAGTATAGCGAGCAGACAGGTTGGGGTGCTCTTTCTGACGCAGGTCAATCAAACTATCTTGCGTCTTCTTGTATTTTTTCATGTAATCAAGGTATGACATCATCTCTTCCTCCGTCAGGGAACCATAGTCAATAATTCGCTGATGAACGTTGCTGAAATATCTTTGAATACTGTTATGCCTTATCAGTTCATTAGGATAGCTCACCAATTCGTTCTGCAAGCGAGCATCCTTGCCCATCACCAGTTGCTGTCCAGTCTTAACTCCGTAGAGGAAGAAATATGTCTCGCCTGGTTCTATTACCGAAAAAAAAGTGGTATTGCACCAATCTATATAGGTCATAGATGAGTTAAGCACAGGTATTGTAATCTTGTAGCGACCGAGTGAATCCAGAGGGACATTAAATTGTTCGTACTCACCCTTTATTAAATTCATAATAGTGATGTTTACGGACTTCCTCCTGAAATCTTCATTGAGCATCTCGGGTGTCCTATTTTTTACCCAACCGTAGATGGTCACGCTATCGCCCGAGCGATAACCATTGTCCTTGAATGCGGTGCGCTCGTCGCGAGTGGGGTAGTCGGGCAGGGTCTTTGTGGTGATTGCCTCGCACACGACAGGCTTGTCCTTGCCAAAGCGCACCTTGCGCACACCTTTCTTCTGTTTGCTCACACTCAGGTTAAGCGTGTCGCCACCCTCGGCAATGGTCAACTCGTGCTTGTCTTTCTTTTCCAACCTCGCCACTATGTCCCAAGTGCGACAATCGTAGATCACATGGTTTTCTGTGAAACCAATCAACCACTCACCTGTCTGCGCATTGCGCCAATATGTATCGGTGATAGTTTGCGCCTGTGCGCTGATGGCACACAGGGCAAGAAGTAAAGAGATAAGTTTTGTTTTCATATTTGTATTTGTTTTCGTTAGCAAAGATATTCGTTTTCCTTTTCCAAACAAAGAGTTTTCTCCTCTTTTGTATGGGGAAAGTACTAATTTCAAATTGGCGTAAGAATACTATTATTAGCACATGAGTTTTCCTATTGGGAAACTGGAGTTCTCTTATTGGGAAACTGGAGTTCTCTCATAGGGAAACTCAAGTGCCACAACGGTGATTCCGACTCAATTTAAGGACCCCTCCCCATGCCTGTCCGCGCGTTGCGGTGGGGACCGCTCCCCTCACGAGGTACTGATTGACATTTAGTCAATCCTCTAAAGACCTCGCTCGCCCACAAGGGGCGGGAGTAGAATGTACTGGGGATTGAGATAGATTGTTCATATTTGCGATAAATTGAGGACCCACTCCCTTACCCCTCCCTGTATGGAGGGGAGAAGAATGTATAGGGGATAAGGTTAGTTAATGAATTTGTTTGCTGATTATTATCTCATTTGTAAATTGTAACTACTCCCCTCCATACAGGGAGGGGTTGGGGGTGGGTCTTTTCTCACTCCTTCGCAATAATCTCCGCCGGTTTCTGCTTCATTACCCTGCGTACGTGGAGAGAGACTACGAGGAGGATCACGATGGAGGTTATACCTATACTTCCGAGGATGGGTAGGATGGGGGATATGAGATGCTGGGGAATCTTCTCTGATACAGCCCACTCCTTCAGGAACTGGCTGAAGAGGAT
>JAFYMW010000068.1 GCA_017548165.1 Bacteroidaceae bacterium | reverse complement strand
TCAGAGGCATGATATACATCATGTACTGCATCATCTTCATCTGCTGTGCCTGCTCGGCAGACATCTGTGCATTCTGCTGACGCATGGAAATCCATGTGTTGATGATGTTGGTGGCGCAGAACAATACACAGAAGATGCTCAAGTGGTCGCCGATGAGCCAAAGGTCGGTGTCCCAGCTCAGGAGTTCGTCGTAGGCAGAAAGGTCGTCTGCCCAAAGGAACTTCTCACCACGCAGTGCGATGGCATTGGGTACGAAGTTGAACAATGCAATCCAGATGGGCATCTGTATGAGCATAGGCAAGCAACCGCCCATGGGGCTTACGCCATATTCGCGATACAGTTGCATCATCTCTGTCTGCTTCTTCATTGCATCCTCGGGCTTGGGATACTTGGCATTGAGAGCATCCACCTTGGGTTTAAGCACACGCATGCGGGCACTGCTCAGGTAGCTCTTCTTGGTGGTGGGGTAGACAAATGCCTTGACAATGAGGGTGAGCAGAAGTAGCACAATACCCATGTTCATGCCGAAACCAGAAAGGAATTCAAACAAGGGAAGGATGAGCCAACGGTTGATGATGCGGAACAAGGGCCAGCCCAGATATACCAGGTTCTCCAACTCCAGATCTTTGCTAGAGTCAATGAGGTCGTCATGATCCTTCAGTATATGGAAATCGTTGGGACCAAGATAGAGACTAAGCTCTGTGGCTTGTGCACCACGTGGGTCGAATGTGCAGTTCATGTGTGCCGAGTACTTCTTTAGGTCGCCTGAACCCTTCTGGCAGGGACTGCTCTTCAGGGTTGCGTTGTCGAACTGGTCGGGAGCAATGAGTACGCAGCTGAAGAACTGGTTCTTGAATGCCACCCACTCAAGAGGATTCTCCATGGTCTCGTTCTCCTCGCCAGATTCTGACAACTTGTCGGTATCGTCGTTCTTCTCCTTGTAGGTCAAGGAAGAGAACTGTTGCTCAAAATCAAAACCCTTCTCTTGTTGGGCAGCTACATCCTGCCAATTGATTGTCATGTTCTCGGTGCCAGGATGCAATACGTTGCCCATGCCTGTTGCCAGCATGCTAATCTTTACCAAATAGCTATTTGATACAAGCTGATAGTTGATGTCGAGATGTGACGCCTCGGTGCCCAAACGCATGGTAACGGTGCTGTCTGTGCGGTTGATGGCCTGGAATGTGAAGTCGCGGGTGTCGATATTGTCATCTTTGCCAACCAATTGGTAGCTGAGATTATTCAACCCCTTGCGCAGAAGCATGACATCTTCCTTCTGCTGGTTCTTGTACTGGGTAAGGCTTGCATTCTGTATGCTACCACCCTTGGTGTTGAGGGTAAGGTTCAAAAGACCATTGCTCAAGGTTACTTCCTCGCCTTGAACATTGCGTGCCTCAAAGAAGAGGGCAGTACTGTCCTGAGCCTTCATGGCCAAGGCAAGTGCCTTTTGCTCTTCTGCTTTCTTAGCGGCTTCTGCCTGTTGTGCCTGCTGGATGCTGTCCTGACGTGCAATTTCCTGCATCTGGGCAACTTCTTCGGCAGATGGCTTGCTGTACCAATTGAAGCCAATTAGTACCAAGACAATGAGCACAAAGCCCGTAATAGTGTTTTTATCCATAAAATATATTTTAAATTTTCACATAAAACGCGGGCAAAGGTACAAATATGCTGTTGAATAACCAAAAAATATCTATTGAAATGTGAAGAATAGTCTGTAAAATCCAACTTTAGGTCCTTTCTTTTGGTGATTAATTTATAATGTTAAAAAAAAATACTAACTTTGCGCAAAATTTAAAGGTGGATACAATGTCGAGTTCGAGTTAGATAGATGCAGTATCTGTTCGTTTTATCGTCAATAGTTCATTCGATATCATACAATATTTGGTTTACTGATGACCGCCTTTTTCAACATTTAGAAAGAGTAAGAAGAAAAATTTATGGGATTGTTTTCATTTTTTAGCAAAGAGAAGAAAGAGACATTGGATAAGGGACTTGAAAAGACCAAGACTGGCTTTTTTGACAAGATAGCTCGTGCTATAGCTGGTCGAGACAAGGTCGATGAGGATGTCCTGGATAATTTGGAAGAAGTTTTGGTGACAAGTGATGTTGGTGTTGATACCACATTGAGGATTATAGAACGTATAGAGAAACGCGTGGCTCGTGACAAATATGTAGGAACCAGCGAATTGAATCGTATTTTGCGAGACGAAATAGCACAGTTGCTTACAGAGAATAACACCGAAGATACTGAAGGATTTACTCTGCCTGAGGGCAAGCGCCCCTATGTTATTATGGTTGTTGGCGTTAATGGTGTGGGCAAGACAACAACAATAGGAAAATTGGCCTATCAGTTCAAACAGGCTGGTTTGAAGGTTGTTCTTGGTGCTGCCGATACATTCCGTGCAGCTGCAGTAGAGCAGATAGTAATTTGGGGAGAAAGGGTAGGAGTTCCTGTTATTAAGCAACAGATGGGTAGCGATCCTGCATCTGTGGCTTTTGATACTTTGCAGAGTGCCATTTCTTCTGGCGCTGATGTGGTAATTATTGACACTGCCGGTCGTTTGCACAACAAGAAAGGTTTGATGGATGAACTGTCCAAGATTAAGCGTGTGATGCAGAAACTCATGCCAGAGGCACCTCACGATGTGATGCTTGTTCTTGATGGCAGCACAGGACAGAATGCCTACGAACAGGCTAAACAGTTTACTGCAGCAACAGAGGTTACCAGCATGGCGGTGACCAAGTTGGATGGAACAGCCAAGGGTGGTGTGGTTATAGGTATCTCTGATCAGTTCAAGATTCCTGTCAGATATATCGGATTGGGTGAGGGTATGGAGGACTTGCAACCATTTAATAGAGTGGAATTTGTGGATTCTTTGTTCAAGTAGTAAATTAATGATAGTGTGACTCTATAGGAGAAGCCCTTTTATAAATTGACCTCAATTCAATGAAGATAGATATCATTACTCTCGGATGTAGCAAAAATCTTGTGGATAGCGAGCGTCTTATGCGCCAGCTTGAGGCGGTGGGATATGAAGTGACGCACGATGCAGAACTGTTAACTGGTGAGATTGCTGTGGTGAATACTTGCGGTTTTATCGCAGATGCTCAGGAAGAAAGTATCAATATGATATTGGAACTTGCTCAACGCAAGAATGATGGATACCTGCAGAAGCTTTATGTTATGGGGTGTCTGAGTGAACGCTTCATGGATGAGCTCGGTAAAGAGATTGTTGAGGTTGACCGATATTACGGTAAGTTTGATTGGACTTGTCTTTTAGAGGACCTTGGACATGAATACAATGAATCCATCGCTAACGAACGTCATATTACAACCCCATCGCACTATGCATATCTGAAGATTTCTGAAGGATGTAGTCGACGTTGCGCATATTGCGCCATACCTATCATCACTGGTGCTCATCGTTCGCGCCCAATGGAGGAAATCCTTGATGAAGTGCGCAATCTTGTGGCACAGGGAGTGAAGGAATTTCAGGTTATTGCGCAGGAACTGACATTCTACGGTGTTGATTTATACAAAGAGCGTCGCATTGCACAATTGGTGCAGGCTATGGCACAGATACCCGGTGTTGAGTGGATTCGCTTGCATTATGCATATCCAACAGATTTTCCTTTGGAACTTCTGGATGTTATGCGAGAGAATGGCAATGTATGCAAATACCTTGATATAGCCCTTCAGCATATCTCTGACAATGTGTTGGAGGCTATGCATAGACATATAAGCAAGGAAGAAACGTATCGTCTCATCGAGGAAATGCGTAGACGAGTACCTGGAATACATCTTCGTACTACACTCATGGTAGGTTTTCCTGGCGAGACCGAAGAGGATTTTGAAGAGTTGTGCGAATTTGTACGATGGGCACGCTTCGAACGAATGGGGTCTTTTGCCTATAGCGAAGAACAAGGAACCCCAAGTGCCAGATTGTATGATGATAATATCGATGAAGAGACAAAACAGGTACGTCTATCACGCCTGATGCGTTTGCAACAGAAGATTTCTGCTGAAGTACAGCAGGAAAAAGTCGGTATGGAGATGCGAGTGATGATAGACCGACTTGAGGGTGATTGGTTTGTGGGCAGAACGGAATACGATTCTCCCGAGGTGGATCCAGAAGTATTGCTTCCTGCTGATACAGAAGGGGTGGTTCCTGGGTGCTTTTGCGATGTTGTGATAACACAGTCGGAAGATTTTGATTTATATGCAGAACTGAAGTAGCCATTCTTTCTCTTTGATAATAAAGAATGTTGCTTTAAAAATATTGAAACCTAACTAGTAAACCATGAATAACAAGGAATTCATTGCAGAATTGGCGCGAAGGACCAAGTCTAATGCAAAGGAAACGCAGCAAAAGATAAATACGCTTGTTGCAGAAATTACTGAGCATCTTTGTGAAGAGGATTCTATCGCCATTCCCAACTTTGGTACATTTGAAACCAAGAAACGTTTGGAGCGTGTGCTGATATCTCCTACCACAGGACAGCGTATGCTTGTTCCCCCCAAGATGGTAGTTGGTTTCAAGCAGAGCAATGTGTTGAAAAATAAAATCCAGTAACATAGCCTTATTGTGTCATGGATAAGAAGATGAACATACAGGATCTCGCACTGGCATATGCCAACCGTTGTGGTTGCGATATTAAGACAGCAACGTCTTTTGTCAAGCTAGTATTCGAAATAGTTGAAGAATATGTTACCCGCGACAAATTGGTGAAGATAAAAGGATTGGGTACATTTAAACTTGTCAGTGTTTCTGATCGTGAAAGTATTAATGTCAATACAGGTGAGCGTATAGTTATTGCAGGACATACCAAACTTACCTTTACTCCAGATGCTTCATTGAAGGATGCTGTAAACAGGCCTTTTGCTGATTTTGAGACAACTTTGATTAACGATGCGACGTCGCTGGAAGATATGGAAAGAATTCCATCGTTGGCTGAGTCGGAGGATAATTATGATGATGTCTTACTGACTGAGTCGGAAGAAAATGAACTGCAAAGTTTGCCTGTCAATGCTCAATGTGATGAGGTGCCAGCTATTTCTGAGGATAGTTTGGGAGATTTAGACTCTGCGCTCCAGCAGTTGACTCAACAGAGTGAAACGGAGTTGGCAGCAGGTAATTTCAATGAGACGAGTTCTGAGGAAGAGATTAAACATACAGATACGACACCTGAGGAAGAGGTTGTTGATGCAGAAACAATAGAGGAGGGTATAGAAGAGGAGTCTGAGGCAACGGAACTTGAGAATGACTCTGCAGAAGGCTCTGGTGATACTGATGCGTCTGATATTGATGTCGTTGCAACTACAGATGATGATACAAGGGATGATGCCTCGGCAGAGATTGTTTCTGAGCCTACCGAAACAGTTGAACGCAAAACAGAATCTACGTCAATAACGCCTGTCAAACGTGTGGATATATCAACTCGTGGTGTGATTTCGGGTGAAAGTTCAGTATATCCAATGGCAGAAGAATCATTGGAAGATACAGGTTCTGCGGCTTCCAAGAGTACATTGAGTTGGTGGCATATTCTCATTGTTGTTGTGTTGATGTGCGCATCCTATGCGGCAGGTCATTTTAGGGTGCTGGATATGCTGGATGTTACTTTGTACTCAGAGGATGAGGCTTCTGCGAATCTTTCTCAAAATGATAATGTAGAGGTTCAAGAGGATGTGTCTAATACTGTTGTTGCAGAACAAGATACGCTAAGTACAGATACTCTTAAACAAGATACAGTGAAGGTTGTGCAACCTGTGGAAGTTGAGGAGGATCCGGCTGAGATAGCTAAGTATTTCCCTCAGGTGCCAGGTGGTGAGTATTGGATTGTGGGTGATGCCGGAAGAGTACATTATATGCAAGTTGGAGAGACGTTGTATGGAATAGCTCGCAAGGAACTTGGTGATCATAATCTTATTAAATATTTGATTGTATTCAATAAATTCGAAGATCCCAATATCATCCATACCGGAGATCCTATACGAATTCCTAAACTGGTCAAAAAAGTAAAGGATAAGGCAGAGTGAAATTATCACAAGAAATCCCCAGCACCCGATCGTGTTGGGGATTTTTCTTAATCATATCGTTGCCGTTTCTGTTTTCTTCTTGTAATTTTTTAACATCCATTATATATTGTGTAGTACTTTTTAAATCTTCTGCTTTGTCAATATGCCATAAACTTGCTACCTTTGCAAACTGAACAATAAAAAGTACTAATAAGACAAGATGAACTCTTTTGATATTCGTGCTCTGAACGAGCAGATTGAGCGTCAGAGCGCATTCGTGACCAACCTGCAGACAGGTATGGCACAGGTGATTGTTGGTCAGAAACATTTGGTGGAATCTCTGCTGATAGGTTTGCTGAGTGATGGACATGTGTTGCTTGAAGGTGTACCAGGTTTGGCAAAGACTCAGGCTATTAAGACACTGGCATCGTTGGTTGATGCGCAGTTCAGTCGTATACAGTTTACCCCAGACTTGTTGCCTGCTGACGTTATCGGTACAATGATTTATTCTCAGAAGGATGAAGCGTTTTCAGTAGAAAAGGGTCCTGTATTTGCCAATTTTGTTTTGGCGGATGAGATTAACCGTGCTCCAGCAAAGGTGCAGAGTGCATTGCTTGAAGCCATGCAGGAGCGTCAGGTTACTATCGGTAAAAAGACTTTTAAGTTGCCTAAGCCTTTCCTGGTTCTCGCTACACAGAATCCTATTGAGCAGGAAGGTACTTATCCATTGCCTGAGGCACAGGTAGACCGTTTTATGCTGAAGGTAATCATTGATTATCCTAAGCTTGAAGAGGAGAAACTCATCATTCGCCAGAATATCAAAGGTGAGGCTCCTGAGGTAAACCCATTGATGAGCACCGAGGATATATTGGAGGCACGTGCTGTAGTGCGTCAGGTTTATCTTGATGAGAAGATAGAGCAATATATTGCCGATATCGTTTTCGCAACACGTTATCCCGAGAAGTATAATTTGAAGGATATCAAGGATTATATAGAGTTCGGTGCCAGTCCACGTGCCAGCATAAATTTGGCTTTGGCTGCTAGAGCTTATGCTTTCATCAAGCGTCGTGGTTATGTAATTCCCGAGGATGTGCGTGCCGTTGCTCATGATGTTCTGCGTCACCGTGTTGGATTGTCCTACGAGGCAGAGGCCAACAATATCACTCCCGAGGAAATTGTAAGCAAGATTATAAACAAGGTTGAGGTACCCTGATTTTAGTGTGTCCATCATCGTACAAGTAGATTGGAATGGAGACAAACGAATTATTAGGGCGCGTCAGGCAGATAGAAATCAAGACAAAGGGATTGTCCAACAATATCTTTGCGGGCGAATACCATTCGGCTTTCAAGGGTAGGGGCATGGCCTTTGCTGAGGTTCGCGAATACCAGTATGGCGATGACATCCGCGACATAGAATGGAATGTCACGGCAAGATATAATAAACCTTATGTCAAGGTTTTTGAGGAAGAGCGCGAACTTACTGTAATGTTGTGTGTGGATGTCAGTGGCAGCTTGGAGTTTGGTACAAGTGTACAGACAAAACGAAGAATGCTTACAGAGATCGCCGCAACTTTGGCATTCTCCGCCATACAGAATAATGACAAGATAGGTGTCATCTTCTTTTCTGACAAGGTGGAGAAGTTTATTCCACCCAAGAAGGGAAGAAAGCATATTCTCTATATCATCAGAGAGTTACTTGAGTTTAAACCCGAAAGTACACTCACCGATATAGGTCATGCCGTAGAATATCTCACTTCTGCCATCAAGCGTAGATGTACAGCATTCTTGCTGAGCGACTTTCTTGACGAGAAAGATTTCCGTCAGCCGCTGACGATAGCCAACCGCAAGCACGATGTGGTAGCCATACAGGTATATGATCGTAGAGTTGCCGAATTGCCAAATGTTGGACTGATGCAGATTCGCGATGCCGAAACAGGGGCAGAGATGCTAATTGATACCAGTAGCAAGAAGGTGCGCAACCAGCATGCTGCATGGTGGAGAACTAAGCAGAATATCCTTAGAGATACATTCTCAAGAAGTGGCGTTGACAATGCTTGTGTGCGTACAGACCAAGACTATGTTTCTGCATTGATGGGACTTTTCAAACAGAGATCGTGATTTCTATAAATAAAACATTCAGGTATGTCTAAGATCATACAGAAACAATATTGTTATATATCAGCTGTGACAAACAGAGTGGTTGTCTTTTTGGCAATCGCTTTGTTTGCCGTATCTACATTGAGCGCACAAGTATCGGTCAGAGCTAGTCTGGATAGTGTACAATTCTATGTAGGACAGCAGGATGGATTGGAGGTACAGGTTTCTATGCCCACTGGCAGTGCTTTACAGATGCCAGATATAAGGAAGGGTATGGAGATATTGCCAAATGTGGAGGTTGTGGACATTGATAAGCCAGATACCATATTCATGAATGATGGTAAGCAATGTCAGATAACACAACGATATGTCATCACTGCCTGGGATTCATCGTTTTACTATCTTCCACCATTCAAGGTGAAGGTGGATACAACGACATATGAAAGCATGTCTTTGGCCTTTAAAGTGTATACCGTTGATGTGGACACTCTCAATGCCGATATGTTCTTTCCTCCACGTGATATACAAGATTTACCATTCAGTTGGACAGACTGGAAACAGATAGCCTATGGGATATTGCTGACTATTCCTTTAGTGATCTTGATTATAGTGCTTGCTATATTGGTAAAAAAGGGCAAGCCCATCTTCCATATCGTACGCCGAAAGAAGAAGTTGCCACCACATCAGGTTGCTATAACAGAGATAGAACGTATCAAGGAAGAACGTACCTGGGCAAGCGAGGACAGCAAGGAATATTACACTTTGCTCACTGATGCATTGCGTACTTACATACAGGAGCGTTATGCCTTTTCGGCTATGGAGATGACCAGTGCTGAGATAATAGAGCGTCTTGTGCAAGAGGGCGATGAGAAGAGTTTGAGCGAACTGCGTGAAATATTCTATACTGCTGACCTGGTGAAGTTTGCTAAGTGGAACACGCAAATTAATGAAAATGACGCCAATCTTGTTGCTGCTCTGCAGTATGTCAATGATACCAAAATAGAGGAAGACCCCAATGCAGTTCCCGAACCTGAGATTATCAAGGAAACTGACAAGCAACGTCAGTTGCAGGTGATAATAATGAAAACTATAATTGTTCTGTCGTTATTGGGTATAGTCTTTATCTTAGGAACCATTGTGTGGCGATTATACGATATGTTCTTTTGATATATAAGTGAGATTCAAATTTATTCCTACATAAATCAATAGAAATAAAGAAGAAAGATGGAATTTTATAATCCTCTGTATTTCCTGTTGCTTCTGTTGCTAATACCTTATATAATATGGTATGTGCTAAAATATCGCAAGAGCACACCATCGTTAAAGGTTAGTTCCACCTCTGCCTTTGCAAGCACCAAGCGCACATGGCGAGTGTGGCTCACTCATGCTCCTTTTGTTCTCATAATATTTGCATTCATCACTATGGTATGCGCTTTGGCACGTCCACAGACTTCCAACTCGTGGAGTAATACCAATGTTGAGGGTATTGACATAATGTTGTGTATGGATGTATCTACTAGTATGTTGGCAGAGGACCTTAAGCCCAACCGTGTTCAAGCGGCTAGAAATGTTGCTATAGAGTTTATCAACGGTCGTGAGAATGACAATATTGGTCTTACCATCTTTGCTGGAGAGGCATATACCCAATGTCCCATGACCATGGATCATGCTGCCTTATTGAATCTGCTCACTGGTGTTGATTGCAATATGGTCATGCGTGGTATGCTCGAAGATGGTACAGCCATAGGTATGGGTATCTCAAATGCTGTTACACGCCTTAAGGAGTCCAAGGCCAAGAGCAAGGTTATCATCCTTCTTACGGATGGTACCAATAATCGTGGTGATATTTCTCCAGGTATGGCAGCCGATATAGCCAAGAGTTTTGGTATACGCGTATATACTGTTGCTGTAGGAACCAATGGTACTGCACCTTATCCACAGATAGTTGCTGGTCGTAAGGAATATGTCAATGTTGCTGTGGAAATAGATACAGAGACACTAGAACAGATAGCAGAAAAAACTGATGGCAAAGCATATCGTGCCACAAGTACCAAGAAACTTTTTGAAATTTATAAGGAGATTGATCAGTTGGAACGTACCAAGATGAATGTGCGCAAGTATTCCAAGCGTTATGAGTCGTATCATTTATTTGCCTTTGCCTCTCTTTTGGCATTGTCTTTGGCCATGTTGTTGAGGGCTACAATCTTGAAGCGTATACCATAAATATATTACCACAATTACAGAGTATGTTTAGATTCGAAAATCCACAATATCTGTATCTTCTACTGCTAATACCCATATTTGCAGCACTGCATTACATATGGTCGTATAGGAAGAGAAATAATCTGAGACGTTATGGCGACCCATTGTTGCTGAAGAGTTTGATGAAGGATGTCTCCCCCTTGCGAGTAGAGATAAAGTTTTGGTTGCTGCAATTGTCTTTCCTGTTTTTAGTCATTGCATTGGCGCGTCCACAATACGGAACAAGGGTAGACACACGCAAACGCACTGGTATTGAAGCAATCATAGCAATGGATATCAGTAACAGTATGCTTGCCGAGGATGTACGCCCCAATCGTTTGGAGAAGGCAAAGATGATGGTGTCCAATCTTGTCGACAATATGACTGACGATAAGATAGGTTTGATTGTTTATGCTGGTCAAGCATTTGTACAATTGCCCATAACCAGTGACTATGTATCTGCCAAGATGTTTTTGGAAACCACTTCTCCTTCTATGATAGAGATGCAGGGTACAGACATTGCGGCCGCAATATCTTTGGCTTCCAAGAGTTTTACCAGTAATGAAGAGTCTGCCAAGGCCATCTTTGTTATCACAGATGGTGAGGATAATGAGGGTGGGGCAGTAGAGGCTGCCAAACTTGCTGCACAAAAAGGCATACATGTATATGTTCTTGGTGTAGGTGCCCCTGCTGGAGCTCCAATACCTGTTCCCGGTACTGGCAGGTATATTATAGACAATGAGGGAAATACTGTGATGTCCAGACTCAACGAGGATATGTGTCGCGAGATAGCCAATGCTGGTAGAGGAAATTATATATATGTAGATAATAGCAGTTCGGCGCAAAAGAAACTTGATAATTATATAGACAAGTTGGGGCGTGTTGAATTAGAATCGCAGATATTCTCTGAATATGACGAGCAGTTCCAGAGTTTTCTGTTGCTCTCGCTTCTATTCTTGGCATTGGATGTCATGCTCATGGAGCGTAAGAATCACTTCTTACAGAAGTTTACATTTTTTACAAAGAAAAAATAGTGACATAGACTTGAAGATATGAAACGAATCCTTGTATTTCTTTTAATATCATCCATTTTTATAATTTGGGCCGATGCTCAAACCATTCGTGACTACATACGTCGAGGCAATCGTCTGATGCTGGACACTATCGGAGGCAAGGACCTCTCGGATAAGGCTATCATACAATACAAGAAGGCATTTGAGATAGATTCTACATATGCCCTTGTGCGTTACAATCTTGGCAATGCTCTACTGAGGCAGGGCAAACCACAAGATGCTATGAAGGAGTATGTAGCTGCTACCAAATACGAGAAAGACAAACAGAAATTGTCTGACATATATCACAATATGGGTGTATTGTTGCAAGCTTCGGAGAGGTATGCCGAGGCTGTGGATTGTTATAAGAACTCGTTGCGCAACGACCCTTCCAACCACGAAACTCGTTACAACTATGTCCTTGCCTTGTGGCATCTGAAGAACAATCAGAATGAGAACGAGGACCAGAAAGACCAGGAGCAGAAGGATAAGAAGGAGGACCAGCAGGGACAGGATAAGAAAGAGAATCCTCAGTCTCAAGACCAAAATAAAGAGGAAGAACAACAGCAACAACAACAGCAACAACAGCAACAGGTAGGTATGTCTAAGGAAGTTGCTGAGCGTCTGCTGAAGGCTGCTATGCGCAATGAGAAGGAGACTCAGGAAAAAATCCAGCGCAAACAACAGGATGCACCTCGAAAGCGCTTACAGAAGCAGTGGTAATATAAATTTGATTTTAGGTACAGAAAATACGGTATAATCGTGAATAGGAAACTTTTTGCATTGTTGATACTGATGACGATGGTCATCACTTCCTTTGCCCAGAATGTAACAATCAAGGCACCAGAGGCGTGCGAGGTGGGTCAACGTATAAATGTAAGGTATGTTGTAGACACTCAGGATGTTGAAGACATCAGGGTTGGTGAATTCCCTGGATTTGAATATCTTTATGGTCCATCTACCAGTAGTCAGAGTTCTTACCAAATGATTAATGGCAAGACCACTCATTCAAGCAGTGTTACATTTACCTACACAATTTTAGCTCTTAAGGAAGGTGAGTATACATTGCCTTCTGCTTCTGTCAAGGTTGGGGGCAAGACTATACGCAGTAACTCTGCCTCCATTACCATATTGCCAGCTTCTCAAAAATCGCAGGGTAGTGCCAACAATCAAGGAAGTTCATCTCAACATCGTTCGCCGGGTTCTAATGCTTCAGTGGATAGTCGTGACTTGTTTATTACTGCCACAATCAACAAAGCCAAGGTTTTTGAACAGGAAGCTGTATTGCTGACTTATAAACTTTATACATTGGTAAACATTCGTCAATTGTCGGGAGAGATGCCGGAATTGGACGGTTTCCATTGTCAGGAACTTAACAGCAAGGCTCAACTCTCATTGAAGTACGAGAACTACAATGGTCGTAACTATGGTACTGCTATTTGGCGTCAGTATGTGCTTTTCCCACAGAAGAGTGGTGTATTGACTATACCCAGTATCAGTTTTGATGCAGAGGTGGAGATTAGCAATCCTTATGCCGATCCATTTGATGTCTTTTTCGGTGGAGGTTCTTTGACGCAACTTGTGCGCAAGACTATTACCACCCCCAAGTTGGAACTTGATGTCAAGACATTGCCTTCTCCTGTGCCATCAAATTTCTCTGGTGCTGTGGGCAAATTTTCAATGACAGGAACCTTGACACCCGAACAGTTGGATGCCAATGATGTAGCTTCGCTCAGGGTTGTTGTATCTGGTCGTGGCAACATGAAGCTCATTAAGGCTCCGGTAGTTGATGTTCCCAAGGATTTTGAGGTTTACACTCCTAAGGAAACCGATAAGACCACAATGACAGCCTCTGGTGCCAATGGTAATATTGTTTTTGACTATGTCATTGTACCTCGTCACGGAGGCAAATACGTCATCAATCCTGTTGAGTTTGTGTATTTTAATCCAGAGACAGAAAAGTTCGTTACTCTTGCTTCCGATACTTTTCGTCTTGATGTAGCCAAGGGCAAACAGGTTGCTGGTGCTACTTCAGTTCTTGAGAAAGAAGATTTGCGTGTCTTATCTTCCGACATACATTATATTAAGGGAGGCAGTGTAAGCATTAGTGATAGCGTGGATAGTTTCTTCGGTAGTCTCACTTATGTATTGACCTATGTGTCACTTTCTCTTCTTTTCCTCCTCATACTGATAGTATTCTATCGTCAGGCAAAGGCAAATGCCGACATCGCCAGAAAACGTGACAAACGAGCAGGTAAGGAAGCAGGAAAGAGACTTAAGGTGGCTCGCAAGTTACTGAAAAATAGAGAAGTTGGCGCGTTTTATGAAGAACTGCTCAGAGCTTTGCTCAATTATGTCAGTGATAAGCTAAATATCTCCATGACGCATCTTTCAAAGGACAACGTTCGTGAGTTGCTCGTTGCGCGTGGTGTTAGTGAGGAACTTATACAACAATACATGAGTGTCCTTGAATCTTGCGAATTTGCCCGTTTTGCCCCTGGTGACCCTATTGCCACTATGGACAAGATATACGAGTCGGCATCCAATGTTATTAACAATTTGAACAAGAACCTGTAGAATAATATAACTCTCATGAAACTCATACTTATAGTTATCTTTTGTATATTAGGTGTCCCCTCTTATGCCATGTCGGCAGACTCTGTTGATGTAGTCAAGAATCAAGCCGATTCTGCTTATTCTTCCGAGGACTTTGCCAAGGCAGAGCAACTATATTTGCAGCTTGCACAACAGGGCGAGAGTGCAGCAATATACTACAATCTTGCTTGTACCTATTATCGTTTGGATGATATGGCCAACGCTATCTTGTGGTTTGAGCGTGCTGCGTTGCTCGACCCATCCGATGAGGATATCAGGTTTAATCTGGCTATGGCGCGCAACAAAACCATAGACCGTATCATTCCACGTCATGAGATGTTTTTCGTCTCGGCATGGCGTACCCTCATGCACAGTCATTCTGTCACTCAGTGGGCATATTTTGCTATAGGAGCCTTTGTCCTCACCCTGATGCTTATCAGTCTATACATCTATTGTTCTGCAATTGGATTGCGCAAGGTGGGATTTTTTGGTGCCATATTTGCATTCACGCTATGTATACTGTTCAATATCTTGGCATATAATTTGCGTTACTATAATAAGAATAACAAATCTGCCATCATCATGGATTCTGCTGTTACGGTAAGAAGTACGCCAACAAAGTCAGGCACAGACCTCTTTGTGATTCATGAAGGCACACGTGTTGAAATCCGCGATAACAGCATGCGTGATTGGGCCGAGGTGCAAATTGCCGACGGTAAAGTAGGGTGGGTAGAAAAGAGTTCCTACGAAGCTATTTAGAAATAGTTTATCTGTAAATCTGCAAAAAATGAATTTCCCTTCCTTCGATACAGATTTGTTGTTGTACATCAATCAGTGCAACAATATCTTTATGGACAGCACCATGCTCAAGTTCAGTAACACATGGACATGGTCGTTGCTTTTGTTGGTTGTTATTATTGTGGTCTTTCGTAATCGTCCAATCAAGGAGGCCGTTGTCATACTTGTTGGTTTGGGACTATGTGTATTGTTGGCAGACCAGATAAGTTCTTCAATAATCAAACCATGGGTTGCACGTCTGCGTCCCACACACGACCCAGAATTGATGTTTATCGTTCGTCACATATCAGGCAGACATGGTATGTATGGTTTTGTTAGTTCACATGCCGCCAACACCTTTGCCGTAGCAGTGTTTCTTTCCATGCTGTTCCGTCACAGAATTACCACAATTAGTCTGATTGTGTGGGCTTCGGTTGTAGGTTTCAGTCGCATCTACCTTGGCGTACACTTCCCGCTCGATGTATTTTGCGGAGCTTGTCTGGGTGTACTAGTGGGACTTTTTGTGTACCTGCTTTATGCTCTCTCGTTAAGATTCGTTATCGGTCAACCTCAGCAATATTATAGTACTGCATATACATCATCTGGCTTTTCTAGTCATTCGATGTATCTATTATTGTCCACAATGTATGTGACGCTCATATATACATTGTTCTAATTCTTTTTGCCAGGACCCTTACGATATTTTAGTGGTGTCACACCCGTGGTATTGCGAAACATGCGTGTGAAATGGTTGGGGTATGAAAATCCCAATTCTTCAGCAATCTCGTTGATTGTCATGTTCGTCTGTCTCAGCAGTACCTGAGCATGTTCTATCAGTTTGTTTCTTATGTAGTCTTGTGCCGTTATCTTTAGTTCCTTTTTTATCAGGCTGCTGAAATGGCTTGGACTCAGTGCAAACTGTTCGGCGCACCATGTAACATTGGGTTGTCCTTGTTGTGCTGGCTGACCGCTGCCCAGGTATTTGTCAAGCAGTGCATCTAGTTTTCCCGTCATCGTTTCGCACGTCCTTACGCCACTGATGTGTTGCTTTTCAAAATACCTCTTCACATAGCTTAGCAAGGTGCCTATGCCCAAACGAATCAGTTGGCCAGAGAGATGGTCGGATGGTGTGTTAAGTTCGGTATGAAGATTATAGAAACAATTGCGTATTACTCCATGTTCTACGTTTGACAGGTCTATAGCCTTGTTGTAGTCAGCATTGAAGAAAGAGAACATATAGAAGTCTCTTCCCAATCCTGTCTTTTCCAGCAAGTCGGCTTTGAAGGCAAGCATCCATCCTCGAGGTTTGACATCGTCTTTTAGCTTCATTTCCACACTTTGCCCTGGTTTTACGGTTATCAGCGAACCTATGCTATAGGCCAAACGTGTGTTGTTCCTGTATAACTCTCCAAACTCATTTTCCAGAAGTATCAAGGCAAACATTTCGTATCGCATTGAACCAAAGAAACTATTGTCGGCATGCTCCAGTTCCACCACAGCCACTTGTGGATGTAGTGTTTCTGTGGCAAAGAGATGGTTCAGTTTGTCTATGTCGGAAAGTATGTGCATGGTTATTCAGCGTGCTGGTCAGACTTCTGCTATGTATTTATTTACTAATTCTATTGTGTTTTTGCTTGTCAACTCACCTTTCAAAGCTTTAAGTTCTTCTTCCAAAAGCACATAGTCTTCGTGCCTGTGTTGCAGAAGTCTGTGCGCCATTATCATGAAGGTTAGCAGTTTGGCTTGATGGTTTTTTGTTGATGTCATCAGATTCTGATACCTTGCAATAAAGGTTGTCATAGCCTTTATATCCGTTTCTGTCAGCCCCAACTCTGTGTTGATATTGCAGATGGCGGTGTCTAGTCTTTTTTGGAACGAGTCAAATTTCTTGTATGCATGCTTGCCAGCAGGGGCAAACTGCAGTATCTCAAGCCACTCTGGTTGTATGCTTACTGTTGGTATGGCCACCACATCATCAATGTTCACCAATACTCTTCCCCCATCTTTGCCTTGTTCGCTCAACAGTATTCCTTCGATGCCTTTTAGCGGACCAGCGATTATTCTTACAATATCGCCCTTGGTCATATCCACTTCGTGAGGTTGTATAAATGGAACATTTTCGTCGTACAGTTCCATTGTGCGCATAAAATATCCCATCTGTTTGTCTGGCACACTCAGGTATCTGCCAGTGATGGTGTTTTGTGTGTCTATGGTGTCTGAGAGTATTTTGCGTCGGCGGAAGATAGGGTATACCACTTTGTGATTTTCACATATCCTGTCCATGTCGGAAACGGTACACCGCA
Source organism: Bacteroidaceae bacterium (assembly GCA_017548165.1). Lineage (GTDB taxonomy): Bacteria > Bacteroidota > Bacteroidia > Bacteroidales > Bacteroidaceae > Physcousia. The sequence continues at coordinate 18,054 of JAFYMW010000068.1, read as the reverse complement.
CAAAAAACAAGTCCAAAGTCAACGATTTCTCTTTTTGAATCTTATTCCTTCCCTTCATCTCTGTAACTTGATAGGTAGGCAGAAACAACTCTATTCCCTCTTGTTCGGCAATGTCTCTTATTCGTTGTACTGTAGTAGATGTTTTTAAAACGAACCAAATCTTTTGTGTCGTCATTGTTTTCTAAATGTTTGGCTGCGGTTTACTCATTTTAGGCAAAGTTAGTGAATTATTCTATAAAACTCATCTTTTTAAAGTATTTTTAGAATGTTTAAGTGCAATGTGCATGCAAATTAGATTTTGTTAAGCATAATTTATATGTACAGATAGATTATTTTTTATTTTTTTTAGAAAATCGAGTGAATGCTATAACAAAAAGTGCCTTAAAGCGTATGTATGTTCAATTATATTTATATATTTGCATGTACTAAACGTGGTAAATTTATGAAAGAACAGTTAGAATCTCTAAACACTCTGATAATAAATTTTGGTGAAGAGGGAATGATGATAGTGAATATTATTCTTGCTTTCGTCATGTTCGGAGTGGCTTTGAGCATCAAACCTCGTACTATCATGGAGGTAGTCAAGAACCCCAAATCAATAGCCCTTGGTGTCTTTTTGCAATGGGTTGCTCTTCCTGCTGTAACGTTTCTTGTTGCATTGGCATTGAGTCCTGTTATTACACCCATGATTGCATTGGGCATGATACTTATTGCATCTTGTCCTGGTGGTAATATCTCAAATTTTCTCTCATCATTGTCCAAGGGCAATGTGGCTCTTTCCATTTCACTTACAGCCATCACTACGACCTTCTCGCCCATAGTCACCCCTCTGAACTTCTACTTTTGGGGTACTATGTATAGTCGTTTCATAAGTGTAAAGCAGGATATCCCCCAATTGGTTATCCCATTCATGCCTATGTTGGAGCAGATATTCTTATTGCTCGGACTTCCTATTCTTCTAGGCTTGCTCTTCGCACGTTTCTTCCCCAATGCTACACAGAAAATCACCAAACCATCTCAGGCCATCTCTATTATGCTTTTCCTAGGCATGGTGGCAGTGTCGTTTGCGCAGAATTTCCAGATATTTGTCGACAATATATTCTATGTCTTCTTTCTCGTCATGCTTCACAATGGTTCGGCATTGGGTATAGGCTATCTTGGTAGCCGTTTGGCAAGATTAAGTAAGGAAGACGTAAGGACACTAACCATAGAAACGGGCATACAGAACTCTGGTCTCGGTCTGGTATTGTTGTTCAACAAGGCCATCTTTGCACCAGAAATCTGGCATGGTTACTACGGCGGTATGCTCTTCATTACAGCATGGTGGGGCATATGGCATATAGTCTCTGGTTTGGGTGTTGCATACTGCTTCCGTAGAAAGTAAAATAACAATATGGCAAAGCGTAGAAAAAAGAAGATTCAAGATTTCGACAGAGGCTACGACATACTTAGATATTTTGTAGACTTTTTTGTAAAAAAATCCTATAGGGATATCTTATATATAAATAAAGAGAATATTCCCAGCGATGGAGCAATAATGTTTGCTCCAAATCACACCAATACGCTCATGGATGCTTTGGTCATCCTCAGCATTGACCACACTCCCAAGGTATTTGTGGCACGTGCTGATATCTTCAAGAATCCCATTCTAGCCCGTATTTTCTCCTTCCTCAAGATCATGCCCATCATGCGACATCGCGATGGTTTTAGTGCAGTGAAGAAGAACTACGAGATTATAAAGAAGTCCGTGGATGTGCTCATGGATAAAATTCCCTTCTGCATTTTCCCAGAGGGCACACACCAAGCCAAATATTCCTTGCTCCCATTGTCTAAGGGTATACTCAGAATAGCTCTTCAGACCCATGAGCATATGCCCAATTTCCCCCTGTATATAGTACCCGTGGGAATCACATATGGCGACTTCTTCAGATACCGTTCCACTCTGCGCATGCAATTTGGCAAACCCATCAACGTGGGAGAACTCATCAAGGAAAACTCTCAACTGATAGCGCAAGAGCAGATGAATATCATGAGAGAAACTCTTGCCGAAGAACTAAAGTCGACAACCTTATTTATACCCAATGACAACAACTACGATGCTACATTAGAAATATGCAATATCGTGGAATCCAACGAAGTTGGCAAGCTACTCAAGGATGAGGCCAATGTGGGGTTGCCAGCATTGGAACTACAGTTCAGAGCAAAGAAAAATACCTTGAAGCGTATTGAGGCCTTGAAGGAAGACAACTCAGAAGAGGCAGCTCAGCTGTTTAAGTTGGCAGAAGAGGCTCACAGATTGCGTGTGGCCAAGAATATAGATTTAGAGTCTGTTGCTGCACGCAAATCAGTCTCTCAACGTTTGGCTAGACTTGCTGTATCCCTGCTCACCTTGCCCTATGGTATTGCAGCATCAGTCTGTGCCCTGCCTTATATCTTGGCATGCCAGTGCTTGCTACGTTTGTTCAAGGATGCTGCCTTTTGGAATTCTGCTCGTTTCCTGTTGCACCTTCTTCTGTGGCCATTGCTATTCATTATTTATATAACATGTCTGTTTGTGAACCTTCCATGGCACTGGGCTTTATGTGCATCATTGCTTGTAGCACCATCCCCCATAGTGGCTCACGAACTTTGGTATACATTCCGTCTTACTCTATCAGACGTAAAACTTCACTCTAATAGCAGAATACAAGGACTCTATTCTCAGATAAGAAAAATTTTAAAATAGAACCACAGTTCTCCTGTCTTTATTTAGACGGAAAGATGCGGGAAAAGATAACTTGACAAAGTAGTACAAAAATCCTTACAATACGTCTCTTGAGAATCGTATATTTGTAATGCGCATTTTGTTCGTGTACAAAGATTCGCTTCTCAAGAGGCTTTATATGTATGGAAATGTGGGTCAATATATCAACTCTCCAATATCACCGCGGTAACTTGCCAATGTCAGTATAGTGTCTTTGCCAAGTCAGTATATCTTCTCGGCCAAGGCAATATGTCTTCTGTAGGTGCTAATTTGTGGTATTTTTATGAAAATAACCCTTAAAAATACCAATTTCACTGAGATAATACCCTCAAAATGCGATGTAAGGGTAGTAAATGAGCATTTAGAAAGCCAGCTATCCATTATAGATTATCCCCCGATGGACAACTGGATTTGTGGTAAAATATACTGACGCATTGGGACTCTACTTAACCACTACACTTACCTATCAAAAACGCGATACTATCCTTACAAGCATAAGAGTATTATACTTACGAGCGTAAGACTACTATACTTATGGACATAGGTATATTTGCAAGAATTTATTCCATTCTTTTGGTGGCCATGATTATCCCCAATCGCAAGAACTTATCTTACTTACCTTAAACCCGAATCTGTCATTAGACTGTTACGCGCTAATGAAGCTCAATTGGCTTAACGAAAAGGTTCAAAAATAAGGCTATTATCATCATAACGCTAATGACCGATTTGGGTTAAAGTTAGAGACACTTGTTTCGTGTTATACAAGTTTTTTTCATGGTCGAATATACAAAACAGGAAGGTTAATTTTTGAATCTCACCGAAAAAGTGTATCTTTGCTATGTGATATTATGTAAAATCCTATTTTGAATCTTTAAAAATGAAATAATTATGACAAGGATTTCCTGTATATTTGCTAAGTTTTTTGCTCTCTCGGCATTAATCTTCTGTGTTAATGTTGATGCTTTGGGATGGGGACAGAAGGGACATGATGTTACATGCGAGATAGCGTCGCGCCATCTTAATGCCAAAGCTCGTAAGGCCGTGAAAAAACTTCTTGAGGGCAAGTCCATGATATATTGGAGTAATTGGATGGATAATGCTAGTCACACCCCAGAATATGCTTATACTAAGACTTGGCACTATAAGAATATAGATGAGGGAATAGAATACGCCGAGGCACCTCTTGAACCCAAAGGTGATGTGGTTACAGCCATAGAGCAACAGATAGAGGTGCTCAAGGATAGAAAATCATCTTTCCAGTCTAAGCGTCTGGCATTGAAGATGCTGGTACATTTTATGGGCGATTTGCATCAACCCATGCATATGGGACATAAGACCGACCTTGGTGGTAATAAATGGATTGTGAATTATTTCGGCAAGGATAAGAATTTGCACGGCATATGGGATACTGATGTGCTTGAGAGCGGACACAAATGGAGTTATACAGAGTGGGCCGACCAAGTAAACAGAACCACTCGTAAGGAACGTAAGCATATTTGTGAGGGAACAATACATCAGTGGGCAGAGGAAACATATCAGATAACAACACAAGTCTACGAAGGTGCACCTCAAGGTAGCAAATTGTCGTACGATTATGTTGCACAATGGACTCCTGTTGCCGAGCAACAGCTTTTGCGCGGAGGACTTCGTTTAGCTTATATCTTAAACAGTATTTTCTAACTCATATATTTTATATCTGTCATGAGCAAGGAAGAACTGATGCTTGTACGCATCACTGGTGCCGACCGTCCTGGACTTACGGCCGACATTATGGATATTCTATCACAGTACGGTGTTCATATTCAGGATATCGGTCAGGCTGTCATACACGCTACCCTTAGCATGGGTATACTTATTCGTGTCGACGAGGACTTTAGTGGTAAGGTGATGAAGGAATTGCTCTTCAAAACCAGTGAACTGGGTGTGAATATAAAGTTTGCTCCAGTTACTATGGAAGAATACGAGGCATGGGTGTCCCGACAGGGCAAGAATCGATACATTCTCACTATCTTAGGTCGTAGTCTTGATGCAAGACAGATAGGTGCTGTGACGCACCTTATTGTAGACCAGGGGCTTAATATCGATGCCGTACGCCGTCTTAGTGGTCGCCAAAGCATAGAACGCCCAGCGGAAAAGACAAGAGCATGCATACAGTTTTCTCTCAGAGGTACTCCCAAGGATCGTGAGCAGATGCAGGCGCAGCTTTTGCGTCTCTCGGGTGAGATGGCGGTAGACTGTTCTTTCCAGCGTGATAACATGTATCGTCGCATGCGTCGTCTCATCTGCTTTGATATGGACTCTACGCTTATACAGGCTGAGGTTATTGATGAATTGGCACGCCGACATGGTGTTTACGACCAGGTTGCTGCTATTACAGAACAAGCCATGCGTGGCGAAATAGATTTCTGTGAGAGTTTTCGTCGCAGATGTCAGTTGCTAAAGGGACTTGATGTCAGTGTAATGCAGGATATTGCTGAAAACTTGCCGTTTACTGAGGGCGTGGACCGACTGATGTATGTACTTAAGAGCTATGGTTACAAAATTGCCATCCTCTCTGGTGGTTTCACCTTCTTCGGTCAGTATATACAGAAGAAATATGGTATTGACTATGTATATGCCAATGAACTTGAGGTTGACGAGACAGGTCACCTTACGGGTAACTATGTTGGTGAGGTAGTTGATGGCAAACGCAAGGCCGAACTGTTGCGTCTCATAGCTCAAGTGGAACGTGTTGATATGGAACAGACTATTGCCGTAGGAGATGGAGCCAATGACCTTCCAATGCTTGCTGCGGCAGGTTTAGGCATTGCTTTCCATGCCAAACCTCGTGTTGTCGCTAATGCACGTCAGTCTATCAATACCATTGGTCTTGATGGTGTACTTTATTTCCTCGGTTTCAAGGATAGCTACCTTGATGCCAAGGCACAGTAGACGATTAGCGTTTAACGACTAACGATGAGTGCAATATCCATCGGCTATAGACTATTGTCCGTCTTGTAATAGTTTGCAGATTTTTTCGAGCCAGTATTGGTCTGTGTAATCAAAGGTGGAGAGGAACTCGCTATCTATGTCAAGGACAGCGATGACGTTGTCTTGGCTGAACACTGGTACTACTATTTCGGAGCGCGAAGCACTGCTACAAGCTATGTGACCAGGAAATAAATCAACATCGGGTACAATGATAGTACTCTCCTGTTGCCATGCCGTGCCACACACACCGCATCCTTTGCGTATGTGCATGCATGCCACAGGTCCTTGGAAGGGGCCTAATATGAGTTCTCCGTTCTTGACACGATAGAAACCAACCCACCAGAAATCGAAGGTTTCCTTTAAGCATGCTGCCAGGTTGGCCATATTGGCAATGAGATCGGTTTCGCCTTCGAGTAGCGATTCTATCTGTGGGAATAAATTCTGGTATAGTTCTTCCTTTGTGCTTCCTTGTACTACAAGTTCTTCTGCCATATAGTATACGGAGTGTCAGAGTTAAAAATTATCTTTATTGTATTCCTTCCTTTTTAGCAACCCGAACCATCAATGCTACAAGACTGGTTTTCCTCTGTATTCTCTTCTTCGTGGGTAATGGGGATGGGCATGTCCTTGAGCATCAGGTTGGCTTTTTCTGTAGAGAAAGTTATAGTGCCGTCGGGGAATATGAAACACGGTATGCCTATGTTGCCACGTTGACGCACTTTGTCGAAGGCGGTGTTGGTGTCGCGAAGATTCAGGAACTGTTTCAGATTTTTTGCCTGTTCGCCAATGTCTATCAGTTGCAGACGAGGGTCGCTCATAGCTTGTTGTTTTACGGCAGCACAATCGGGGCATGTCTGCATTACATATACCTTAATCATAGCCTAATGTTTTTTGTAAAGTGTTGTTTCTTTGATAGTGTTTTGTTCATAGCATAGAACATTTCTGCAGACAAAGATAGTTTATTTTTTCTTACTGATATTTGTACCTTAGTAGAATTAAGGTAATTTTAAGAAAAATAAACTTGTGTCTTTTTACCTAACAAAGACAGGTTCCAAGATAGATTCATCGGGCCATTGTGGGAGGAAGAAGAGTGGTTTGGGTGTACCACCACAACCTTTCCAATCAATGTTCTTTAGCTGTTCAAACTGTGGCAAACCAAAGTCGAACGAGCGGCCATATAGTAATATGGCATCGCGTGACGGGTCGTGCTTCCATAGTCCTCCGCCATAGGCCATATTTTCGCCTGGAGCAAGGAGGTCATAGTGGAGGAAGACGAAACCGAACTTTAATGTTCCTTGCTGTGTGATGATAAACTTTTGGTACATAGTATATTAGAATGAAGGTTGTTAATTCTCATTATGGTTACAAAAGTCAGTAAAGCATCGATAGCAATGGAGCTAGCAATACGGTGACAATACCGCTTGTGACAATTGCCAATGAACTCATGGCACCTTCGGTTTCTCCCATCTCCATGGCCTTGGAGGTGCCGATTACATGCGAGGCTGTCCCTATGGCTACTCCTCGTGCTATGGGGTGGGTGATGCCTATAAGTTTCAGAAACTTCTCTGCAATGATATTGCCGGTAATACCTGTGATGACTATGGCCATGATGGTAACAGGTACATTTCCTCCGAGCACCTCGCTCACACCAATTCCAATGGCTGTGGTAATGGACTTAGGAAGCAATGTTATATAGTCGTTATGATTCATACCCATCAGCATTACCATTAGCAGTATGCATATCATGCTGGATAACACTCCTGATATTATGCCTACTGACACTGCTATAGGGTTGCGCTTAAGATGCTGCATTTGTTCATACATCGGTACTGCCAAACATATTGTTGCTGGAGTGAGCATATAGCTTATCATGCTACTGCCCTGTTGATAGGTTGCGTATGGTATGTCGGCAAGGAACAATGTGCCCATACATAGCAATATGCCTATGAGTAAAGGATTGAATATAGCCCATCCCGTTTTCTTCTTCAGCCATAAACCAATTCCGTAGCTGCCTATGGTGAGAAGTACTCCGAGGTATATCGAGTCGTTGAGAAATTGTTTCATCTGTGTTTATGCATTGTTGGTGGTCTCGTTGTTTTTGTTCTTGTTGTCCTTTTTACCTATGATACTTTGCACCAACAGCGCTGATGTGCCCATGACTATGAAGGTACTGGTTACAATGATAATCAGGTACTTGATGTAATTGTCGGCAACTTCGTTCCATGTGCTCATCAGTCCTACTGCTGGTGGAACGAACATCACTGGCATGGCCATAATCAGTGTGGTGCTCACTTCGCGGATGTGCTTCACCTTAATCCAGCCCAGTTGTAGTGCACCATAGAGCAAAGCTATCCCATAGATGCTTGCTGGAATAGGGAAGGGGAGTATGTGTTGCAGTATCTCGCCCATAAAAGAAAAGGCTATGATTAAGAGCAGTTGTAATACGTATCGCATTTTTCTGTTAGTTCTACGGCACGAAAGTGTCTATATAAATATATAATGTGTAAATCTTCTACTTTCTTAAAAAATGTTTAGGCTTTAAAATTGTTGCAAAAATACAAATAATTTCTCAATAAATGCTTGCACATAATCAGAAAACGCTGTACCTTTGTAGTGATTACAAAAACAAATAACTAAAAAACTAATTAATTAACCATTAAATACCAAACGATTATGTCAAAGTACAAAGGAACACAGACTGAGAAAAACTTGTTAGAAGCATTTGCTGGTGAATCACAGGCAAGAAACAAGTATACATATTTTGCATCCAAGGCTAAGAAGGAAGGCTTTGAGCAGATTGCTGAGATTTTCCAGAAGACTGCTGATAATGAGAAGGAGCATGCCAAGCTTTGGTTCAAGGAGTTGGAAGGTATCGGCAATACCGCTGAGAATCTGTTGCACGCTGCTGAGGGCGAGAACTATGAGTGGACTGATATGTACGAGGGTTTTGCCAAGACTGCCGAAGAGGAGGGTTTCAAGGCTCTTGCCATGAAGTTCCGTCTGGTAGCAGCCATCGAGAAGCGTCATGAGGAGCGCTATCGTGCATTGTTGAAGAATGTTGAGTTGCAGGAAGTTTTTGCCAAGAGTGATGTTAAGGTATGGGAATGCCGCAACTGTGGTCATATCGTAGTTGGCGAGAAGGCTCCTGAGTTGTGCCCCACTTGTGCACACCCACAGGCCTACTTCGAGATTCATGTAGATAATTATTAATTTCTCACATTCCATTATTGTACTTGTATTCTATGATAATAGTACATGTAATGGATGAGAGATGAATGAATATTAAAGTTGATATTTTATGAAAAAGTATGTCTGCGATGTTTGCGGATGGGAATATGACCCAGAAGTAGGTGTTCCCGAGCAGAATATAGCCCCAGGTACAGCATTTGAGGATCTTCCAGAAGATTTCTTCTGTCCTCTATGTGATGTTGGTGCTGATCAGTTCTCTCCTTTGGATTAATAGTACACAAATACCATTATAAACAAGATGAGCCTCCATATTGGGGGCTCATCTTGTGTGTAGATGTAACTTCAAGGATAAGATTCAATATATTTTCTATCTTTTCAGCTACAAATATTGTTTGATGGTGAGTAAATAATACAAGATGTATTACTCTGTTTTTGAAATCATTTCGGTGACTTCGCCAATGTAGTTGAGCACATCTTCACGTCCCATACCAGTTTCGCTGCTGGTGACAATGTACGGAGGTAATTCTTCCCATTGTTGCGATAGTACCTTAAGGTAGTGTTTGACATTGCCTCCGAGTTTTCCCTTGCTAATCTTATCTGCCTTGGTGAAGATAATGGCAAAGGGGATACCATTTTCGCCTAACCATTCAAAGAATTCGAGATCAATCTTCTGTGGTTCGAGGCGTACATCAATGAGTACAAACAACAATGTCATCTGTTCTCTCTCTAAGATGTAGGAAGATATCATCTGTTCAAATTTCTCTTGTTCCTTTTTGCCTCTTTTGGCATAACCATATCCTGGAAGGTCTACCAAATACCATGGTCTTGCAGCAATGGCAGAGGGTAGCTTACCTTCGGGGGCTCTGTTAATAAGGAAGTGGTTGATGAGTATGGTTTTTCCTGGCATTGACGATGTCTTTGCTAGCTTATTGTTGTCTGCCAGCATGTTGATGAGCGAACTCTTACCAACGTTACTACGACCGATAAAGGCATACTCGGGATATGGTTCTGAGGGGCATTGGTCTACGCGTGCGCTTGAAATAAGATATTCTGCAGTTTTAATTGTCATTGGGTTATTGGGTTGAGTATATGGGTATTCTTTGTGTGAAAAGGCAAGTTGTAGGTGTCTTTAATTTACCAACTATAGTTGAAGCCAAATGAAAGCCACTCCTTCATCATGATGTAGCCATGTTCGCCCTTATAGTGTTTACTACTATCGTCAAACTTGGGATAGAGGAACAACTTGGCATTAAGATACTTGTTTATCGTGAAGCTAAAGGTGTTTTCCCATTCGATGTTAGTGTAGCTGAGGTTACTTACCCAATAGATTCGACTATTCCATGAAAGATTCTGGAGTATCTGCCAATAGGCATTGGCGGTAATACTAGGACCGAAGTTGTGATAAGCATGCTGGTCTGATGGTATACCATGTTTGCTGGCAAGTTCGATGAGATGGACATATTTCATGTTGTATGAAACTGGAGCTAAGTAGATATTGCCACGGAACTTGTTATTCTTTGTGGCGAACTTGTAGTCAAGACCCACAGAGACACTGAGGTTAAGTGGCGAGAGGAAATTGGTTCGCATGTTATCGCTGTTGGCATCGTAGACTGGAACTATCTGTGTATTAGCCTGTACTTGTGTGGAATAATAGAGGGTTTTGTATGCTTTGTAACCCAATTTAGTTGTCAGACGCAACAGATTGTCAGTAGGTTTCATGGCGCGATTCTTGTCTGTCTCGCCAGTGGTTTGGAATCCCAATCTTACCTCCAGTTTGTTTTCCCATTGTATGTTGTTCTTGTTGTCATAGTTGGCATTGAGTGTAAGTGATCCCAGGATAGAGTAGTTATTGTTGCCACCTTGGAACCAGTTTTCTGAAAAGTAGCTTTGCGTGAACTGCATGGAACTTGAACCGCTGAATTTCCAGAAATTGGGTCTTCTGGTTATCAGTTGCACATGTTCGTCCATTTCGGTGCCAAGATCTACGTTGACAACTTTGTCTGTCAGTTTGGTATTTGTGCTCAATGATGCGTCAACATCGGTGCGTATGGTGCCCGATGCTTCTACCTGATCGTCGGTCTGGGTTATGGCTTCTGGTGTGTTGACATACGACTTGGATAAGGCTTTGTTTACTAACCACATGCACATGAGTTGCGTATCGTTGTACTGTACATTATTCTCTGTGGAGAATTGTTGTAGCACAGCGGATGAATAGAATGTAGGAGGTAGTACCATACGCAGACTATAGACGTTGGGTTGCTTCCAACTACTTTGCTTGGTTAATGCCTCATTCCTTTGCTCTACGATGGATTGCATCTTAAGTTGGTAGATGTTGGCAATAGAGTCGATACGGTTTTTCCATGTCACATTCTTAATAAGTTGTGTGCTATCTGGGACCGCAAGTGTAGTCAATGATGATATAAAAAATGCTAGAGGTAGTATATATCTTTTCATACCTTTTATTTAAATGTGCTACAAAGTTACGGAAAATGATGGATATTTAAAATGTTTTTTATCATTTCATGTGCACTCAGTGGGAGATTGTCTTTGAATTTTCATGGTAAATTGTTAATTTTGCAGAAAGATTCACCATTTATGGTAGGTGAAATATAAAATAATATAGATAGTTCTACATATATTTTATGAAACTTCAATTTCAACTGGAATATCGTACAGCATGGGGAGAGGATGTACGTGTGGAGATATTGTTAAAGCGCAGACGTGGTGCCGATGTAAAGCAGATACACCAACTGAACACACAAGATGGACTTTGGTGGAGCGGTGAGGTGGTGATACACGAGAAGGATGCTGTGACTTTTTCCTATAACTATATCATAGCACGAGATGAGGAAGTGGTAAGAAGAGAATGGTGTGGTGTGCCAAGAACATTCCCCTACGATCAACATCGCATATTTTTGTTGCATGATTATTGGAAGGAGATTCCTCAGTTAAGTCATCTGTATTCTTCTGCATATAGTCATTGTGTTGCACAGACATTGTCACAGGATCCTCAGATAACGTATTACGATCGCACATTGCTGTTTCGTGTGCAAGCGCCACAGTTGGTCAAGGGTCAGCAGTTGGCATTGCTGGGTTCTTTGCCACAATTGGGTGAATGGATGCCAGAGCGTGCCATCAAGATGACTCGAGGAGGTACACATGAGTGGTGCTTGACTTTGAGTGCAACGGGATTGAACTTTCCCTTTGAATACAAGTATGTTGTCGTTAACGAAGAAGATGGCAGTTTGCTTTTGTGGGAAGAGGGCGAGAATCGTACTTCGCCCCATTTGGAGAGTCTAGTTCCAGAAGGTTTTACTGTTGAACACCAATCGGCCTATCATATGTCGTCTTCTATTCCTTTGCCCCAGAATACGGTGCAAGTCATTTGGGACAGAAGGTTGCGTATGCCAGATGAGCATTGGAAGGCTGCTGGTGTGGTGATACCAGTCTTTTCATTGCGAAGCGAGGGTAGTCAGGGTGTTGGTGACTTTGGTGACCTGAGGATGCTGGTAGATTGGGCAAATAGTACTAGTATGCGCGTGATCCAGCTGTTGCCTATTTACGACACTACGCAGACATCAACATGGACCGATTGTTATCCTTATAATGCCATTAGTATATATGCCCTGCATCCTCTGTATTTGGACTTGAGAAGTTTACCTAGGATTGCTGATGAGGCATACATGCAGATGTACTATCAGGAGAGGGATAGGTTGAACAGTCTGCCTTTGTTAGATTACGAATGCTCGTTGCAGTTGAAGTTAGACTATCTACATAGGCTTTACGAACAGGATGGAGCAACTATTTTAGCTTCTGCACCATGCAAGGAATTTATTGCCAAAAATCAGGATTGGCTTTTGGCTTATAGCGTTTTCTGTCATAGGAGAGATGAGGAACATACCAGTTATTTTCCTTCATGGAGCGTGCTATCGGAGTATGACGAAAAGAAGGTGCATGAATATGCCACAGAGAGAAAAGAACAGGTAGGATTTTATATATTTGTTCAGTATCTACTTTCTACACAATTGGGAGAGGTTACGGCCTATGCACGCAATAAGGGTGTTTTGCTCAAGGGTGATATTCCCATTGGTATCTCGCGTACCAGTGTTGAGGCATGGACAGAGCCAGAGTATTTCAATATGGATGGTAGTGCTGGTGCACCTCCTGATGACTTCAGTGCTGACGGACAGAACTGGGGATTTCCGACATACAACTGGAAGCGTATGCAACAGGATGGTAACAAATGGTGGATACGTCGTTTCCGCAAGATGGCAGAGTATTTCGATGCCTATCGCATAGACCATGTCCTAGGATTCTTCCGTATATGGGAAATTCCTACATCAGCCAGAAGTGGATTATTGGGCCATTTTGAACCATGTCTGCCAATGAGTGTAGAAGAGATAGAGGAGAGAGGTCTGACATGGAGAGAGAAGTATTTTACTTCTCCATATATCACCGATGCTTTTCTTCGTCAATTGTTAAAGGATCAAGCTAGTTTGGAGGAGTTGCGCTCGCATTATCTCGAGGCCGTTGGTCCTGATTGGTATCAGTTGCGTGAGCAGTATTTGACTGAGAGTCAGATACATGAACATTTTGGATATATCGACGATAATCCACGTGCTTTGCAACTGAGAAAGGCATTGTGCGCACTCGTTCAGGATGTATTGTTTATACACCTTGGCGAGGGTTATGTACCACGTATCTCTGCACAGAAGACATATATTTACGAGACACTATCTTCGGCTGAGAAGGATGCTTTCAATCGTATCTATGAAGAGTTCTACTACTATCGTCACAACGAGTTTTGGGGTGCCGAGGCGTTGAAGAAGTTGCCAGCGTTGGTAGAGGCAACACAGATGCTTTGTTGTGCAGAGGATCTTGGCATGGTGCCTGCTTGTGTAGGACCTGTGATGAATCAGTTGCGCATACTCTCTTTGGAGATTCAGGCTATGCCAAAGGAATATGGTTTACGTTTTGGTCGATTAGAGAATAATCCATACACATCCGTTGTAACCATCTTTACGCATGATATGCCAACACTACGTTTGTGGTGGAAGGAAGATGAGCAGAGACGCCAACAATACTTCAACGAGATGTTGCAGAAGGATGGTCGTGCACCAGTGGAAATGCCCGGCTGGTTATGCGAAGAGGTTGTGGCGCGTCATTTGTTCTCTCCATCCATGCTTTGTCTTATTTCTCTGCAAGACTGGTTGTCTATGGACGAATCGTTGCGTAGCGAAGATATCGAGAACGAGCGTATCAACAATCCTGCTAATGCCAATCACTATTGGCGTTACCGCATGCATCTAACCATAGAACAGTTGATGCAAGCTTCTGCATTTAACGATAAGATAAGACTACTTATCAATCGTAGTGCCAGAGCTTGATAAGTTTCTTGTTAGTAAAGTTTAAGTTCTGAAAAACTCTTCGAGGTCTTCTAAGTAATAAATATACTTTACACATCAGGGTGGTGGGGAAACTATTCTCTACCACCTTGATTGTCTTTTGTATTAGTATTCTTGCTTGCATAGACTGTTGTTGTGTACATTTGCGCCTGTTTTTTTGTTAAATATATATAATGTCTTTTGTTTGTGAACTTAAATTCATATATTTGCATTTGATTAGACTTAGTTTACAGATATAATAAACTTAAATCAGGCATGATTAAATTCATATCTTTAGGCAGTAGCAGCAGCGGTAATTGTTATTATCTGGCAACGGATAATACACAAATTCTTGTGGATGCTGGCGTTGGTGTGAGAAGCTTGAAGAACAGCCTAAAGGAAAAGGGGATAATGTTGACGGATATTGATGCCGTTTTTATTACCCACGACCATGCAGATCACATCAAGGCTGTCGGACATTTGGCCCATGACTATCATCTGCCTATCTATGCCACAGAGGAAGTTCATCGTGGTATAAATCGAAATTATTGTGTCACTACCAAGTTGACACCAGAATACACACGGATTATAAATAAATCCCAAACTATAGAATTGGGAGATATGATGATAACGGCTTTTAGTGTACCCCATGATAGTAGTGATTGTGTGGGTTATCGTATAGCCACGGATAGGGAAGTATTTCTTGTAATCACCGATATAGGTCATGCAACAGAGATTATACAAGAGGAGGTTTCTAATGCAGACTTCATCGTTATAGAATCCAACCACGATGTGGACATGCTCATGATGGGGCCCTATCCTGCATATCTTAAAGGTAGAATTCGTAGTGGTAGAGGTCATATCTCCAATGTTGATAGTGCTAGATTAATTGCAGAGCATGCATCGCCACGTTTGAAGCGTGTCTGGTTGTGCCATCTCAGCGAGGAAAACAATCACCCCGAGTTGGCAAGAAAAACCTACGAAACTGTTCTTCGAGAATATGGTATTATCGCAGGCGTGGATTTTCAACTAGATGTGCTTAGACGCAAGCAAGCAAGTGATTTAATGGTGCTGAATGCATAAAAACGTATCGAAAAAGAAAAATATCACCCAAAACATTTGGTCATTCCGGATAAACTCCGTATCTTTGCAGTCGGAAATCGATAAGATTATGCGTCCTTAGCTCAGTTGGTAGAGCAATTGACTCTTAATCAATGGGTCCAGGGTTCGAGCCCCTGAGGGCGTACTTCAAAAGGGATGACTTCAACATAAAGAGGTCATCCCTTTTGTTTGTTGTCGTTATCGATGAACTTCAATTAGAAGGGTGGTGTTACTATATGGAAATATAGTTGCACCAAAATACAAGAAAAAGAAATTATTAAATATATATGTACAGAACAAGAAATTGTGGCGAGCTGCGTCTTGCCAATGTTGGCGAGGAGGTAACCCTTGCAGGATGGGTACAAAGTGTTCACAACCTTGGTGCCCTTACTTTTGTTGACATTCGTGATCGATATGGCATCACACAGTTGGCCTTTAACGAGGACTGTGCTGACGAACTCAAGCACAAGGCTGGCAAATTAGGACGTGAGTATGTGGTACAAGCTACTGGTATAGTGACTGAGCGCTACTCTAAGAACAAGAATCTGCCTACTGGCGAGATTGAAATTAATGTTGTAGGTCTCAATATCGTCAATGAGTCATTGACTCCTCCCTTTACCATCGAGGAACAGAGCGATGGCGGTGATGATATTCGCATGAAGTATCGCTATTTGGATCTTCGTCGTCCCAATGTGCGCAAGAATTTGGAGTTGCGCCATAAGTTTGCTTTCGAGGTACGTCGTTATCTCGACCAACAGGGTTTCCTGGAGATAGAAACTCCTATCCTTGTGAACTCAACCCCTGAGGGTGCTCGCGACTTCGTTGTACCTTCTCGCATGAATCCTGGTCAGTTCTATGCTCTTCCCCAAAGCCCTCAGACCTTGAAGCAGTTGCTGATGGTTGCTGGTATGGATCGCTACTTCCAGATAGTTAAGTGTTTTCGCGACGAGGATCTTCGAGCAGACCGTCAGCCCGAGTTTACACAGATTGATTGCGAGATGTCTTTTGTTGAGCAGGAGGATGTGCTTCAGGTATTCGAAGGCATGAGCCGTCACCTCTTTAAGGAACTCAAGGGCATTGATATCCCCGCATTGCCTCGCATGACATGGGCAGATGCCATGAAGTATTATGGTAGTGATAAGCCAGATACTCGTTTTGAAATGAAGTTTGTTGAACTGAAGAATCTTCAGCAAGACAATGCTTCTTCCGAAATCGTCGAGAGCCTCTTCCCCGAAGGTTTTGCCGTATTCGACTCTGCCCAGTACATTGGTGCAATCTGTTGCGAGGGTCAGGCAGTGCTCACACGCAAGCAGCTCGATCAGCTCACCGATTTTGTTAAACGTCCACAGATTGGTGCCAAGGGTTTGGTATATGCCCGTGTAGAGGCTGATGGCAATGTCAAGAGTAGCGTTGATAAGTTCTACAATCAGAAAACCCTTCAGGTACTTAAGGAAAAGATGAATGCCCAGGCAGGCGACCTCATCCTTATCCTATCTGGCGAGGATGCCATGAAGGTAAGAAAGCAACTTTGTGAGCTTCGTCTCGAGATGGGTCAGCGTATGGGACTTCGTCCAAAGGACAAGTATTCATGCCTGTGGATTGTTGACTTCCCCATGTACGAATGGAGCGACGAGGAGCAACGTCTTATGGCCATGCACCATCCCTTTACCTCTCCCAAGCCCGAGGATGTGGCATTGCTCGACACAGATCCTGCTAAGGTGCGTGCCAATGCCTATGATATGGTCATCAATGGTGTGGAAGTTGGTGGTGGTAGCATCCGTATCCACGATGCCAAGCTTCAGCAGAAGATATTCGAGATTCTCGGCTTCACTCCAGAACAGGCACAGGAGAAGTTCGGCTTCCTCATGAATGCATTCAAGTATGGCGCACCTCCTCATGGTGGTCTTGCCTACGGTTTGGATCGTTTCGTAAGTCTCTTTGCCGAACTCGATAGCATCCGCGATGTCATTGCCTTCCCCAAGAACAATAGCGGTCGTGATGTAATGCTCGATGCTCCTGGCATCATTGATCAGAAGCAGTTGGATGAACTCAGTCTGGCAATCAACATTCAGGAATAAGTTTATCTCTAGTTCCAATAGAAATTATTACTGTCCGGTACACACACATCCCCTCCCAACTTGCTGAAATACACAAGTTGGGAGACTTTTTTCTTAAAGGTTTATCAGATTCTCTGGTGGTGGTTCTGCAGCGTTCAAAAGCATTAACTTAAGGTCTTCATCTGGTTTATTAAAAAAGTTTTGAATATTAAGATAATACATTAGGACAATTCTAAGCATTGTTACCAATCCAGAAAAGCTCCAACGTCGTTCAAGACTACTTTGCAATAGTGATATAAGTAAATTTGCAATCAATGTCACCCATATTTGAATTTTGATAGCATTAGCACTTTTACCGTAAAAGTATCTCAAGGGAAAATTCTGTTTTATCTGTTTGAAAAGTGATTCTATCTGCCAGCGACGACGATAAACAGCGACAATTGCTCTCTTTGTGTCCTTATCATATTATCGTAAGCATCCGATAAAATACATATTGTAGCAGTTATAGTAGTGTTGTACCTTTGCCCTGCAAAATTGCAACAAAACTAAAACTGCTATTTTTATGACTAAAGACGAGTTTACATCACTCCAACTCCAGTACCATCAGAGT
>JAFYMW010000067.1 GCA_017548165.1 Bacteroidaceae bacterium | reverse complement strand
TGGGGTGGACTCCTCTACGACTCGCAGGTGTTCAGAGAACTGCATACAGGCGTGCGTACGCGTGCATATATAAATAAGGTGCGACAGGACGGCAAGATAGATGTCACATTATCGCGCCAGGGTCAGGAAGGCGTGTCTGATTTCAGCGACGTACTCTTAGCATACATTCAGGAAAACGGAGGCCATTGCCCCCTCGGCGACAAGAGCTCCGCCGAAGATATTGTCCAGACCTTCAATGTCAGCAAAAAGGTCTTCAAGAAAGCCGTAGGCGACCTCTACAAACGCCGCCTGATAACAATTTCCGACGATGGCTTGAGGCTTGTATAAGGAAATAGAGACTGGCTTCTGTGCTCTTACCGAAACAAATCGTCCATTGTCAACTCATTGCGGACACAATCGCTATACATGTTCTTCTTTACTCCGAAAGTGGTTATGAAGGTGAGATGAAGTCCTCCACGGGTTTGGGTTTCCTCTTGGAAACTACCAATGCGGTTTCTTAGGCGAGTCTCTTCTGTTTTGGTGATGCTATATGGAAATTCGCTATACTTTACTTCGCAGACATTAACCAGGTTGTCGGCTCGTTCAATTATCAGGTCTATCTGTGCGGCAGGCTGGCTATGTTTGCTTCGCCAGGAATAGTACTCTGTGTGTATCCGGTCAATGCCCAGTGTTGTCTTAATTTGCGGAATATGTAGCAGGCACACACGTTCAAAAGCCAGACCCAACCATGAATTCATTCGGTTGGTTCCAATCATATTTGACCAATAGTGCTCGTCTGTCGTTGTCTTCTGTGCAAAGGTGTAGTGGAATAGGGTAAAGAGGTCGGTGAGTTGGTAGAATTGGGCATTGGACTTGATTTTCTTCTCCTTTACGTTGAAACTTCGTATGAAGTCACAATTTTTCAGATTGGTGAGCATTTTGCTCAGTCGTCCGTTGTTGGATAATTTTGCTTTGTTTGCTATTTCATCTCTGGATAAGCCTTGTTTGTTTTCCGATAAAACCTTAATAATGGATAAATATGAATCGGGTGATGCAAACAAGGACTTGAATAGACGGTCGTGTTCGCGACGCATTTCTCCGTCCTCCCCAAAAAACAGACGGTCGATGTTTTGTGCAAGGCTGTTTTTCTTGTCAAGCAGACTGTAGTAATATGGTACGCCTCCTAATACCATGTAGGTTTGCAGTATGGACAAGCGGTTCCATTCAAACCCATATTCTTTGAAATAATTCTCTGTTTCTGCCAATGTAAATGGGCGGAGGTGCATCTCGTGAGTAATGCGGTTGTGTAGTCCGCCGTGATTGTCAATGATGTTGTCTACCATCCACGAGGTGGCCGAACCGCAGACTATCAGCTTTATATTGCTGTGATGAGCAGCCCAACCATTCCAGAAATGGTCAAATGCTCTAATAAAGTCGGATTTTGCGGTATCAAAGCATGGTAGTTCGTCTATAAAGATGATGCATCGTTGGCTTTCATCCTTTGTTTCCAACATTTGCTGTAGTATTCCGAAGGCCTGGTTCCAGTTTGTGGGCATATCTGTTCCGTCATAACCGTATCTGTGCAAGGCTTGTATGAAGTTGAACATCTGTTCGCTCTTCTTGCCGTTGATGGTTCCAGAAACTTCAAATGTGAATTCCTTGCCCAATAGTTCGCGGATTAGGAACGTTTTTCCCACACGGCGTCTGCCATAAACTGCTATGAACTCTGCATTGCCAGAACTCATATATTCTTGCAATGCTTTTATTTCCTTATCGCGTCCGATGATGTTGCTCATACCTTTTTTGACTTTAGTTCATCGCAAAGATATGTATTATTTTTAGATACTGCGTCTAAAGTGCTGAAAAAATCATCGTTTTAGACCACTTATCGTGAGATACCATGTCTAAAGTGGCGAAAAAATCACCGTTTTAGACCACTTATCGTGTGATACCATGTCTAAAGTGCTGAAAAAATCATCGTTTTAGACCACTTATCGTGTGATACCATGTCTAAAGTGCTGAAAAAATCATCGTTTTAGACCACTTATCGTGAGATACCATGTCTAAAGTGCTGAAAAGTCTGCTTTCGCTCACCGTTCATCGCTGCTTTTCGGACGTTACACGCAGCGTCCTACTTTCATTGACTGGTGTTTCGCTTCAACGAACAAAGTGGCTGATGATGCCAAGCACTATGCATGGATGTTGTGAGGATGATTTTTACCGCTATTGGGCACTCATTTTGTCGCTATTAGCCGTTCATTTTACCGCTATCAGCCGTTCACCGAACCGCTATTAGCTCTTCGGCGAGGCACTATTGGCGTTTGTAAAAAGGCTCGGTGTTATTTCTTTTTCGTTTGCTTCTTCTGTCTGTAACCAATTGTGAAGAGGACCTTCCAGTTGAGATACATATCATGATTTGGGTTAAAAACAAGAAAATCCTTCCTTACTATATGGAATAAACTTAAGGATTTCTCCCTGCCATACGACACAGAGAAATCCTAATGACCGATTTGGGTTTATTGTATTTTATAAACTGAACCTATATATTGCGTGCAGCATCACATA
>JAFYMW010000066.1 GCA_017548165.1 Bacteroidaceae bacterium | reverse complement strand
CGGTAAAATAACTATCTTTGCCCATGGTTACAATTATGTTTGTGCAAAGACAAAGGTAACCAAAAGGGCTGATACCTCGTGAGAAGTGTCAGCCCTTAATTTAAATATCGTAAAAAAGTTTTACCGGACAGCAATAATTTTTTTTCAAAGTCAAGCAATCTTATGGAGCTGGAACAAACTATCTTGTTCTATAAAAAACGCAAAAGACAAGTGGTATTAACTTGCTAATGCCACACTACCGACAACTTTTTATTGGGAAGTGAAGAAGCATCAAGCAGAACAACGCCCACTAACTTGCGACATATCAGGCAAATACATTCAGCAAGAGCAGAAATAATACTTGTAAAACAAAGTAACACACTCTTCTCATTAAGACACAATATACTGAAATAAGAAAGTCAATACTACTGACTTTACCAAGTAGATACTATTGACTTGGTCAAGTAGGTAGTATTGACTTTGCCAAGTAGGTACTACTAACTTTTAAAAGAAAGAGTATCTACTTTAGTGCTTCTAATATTCCCCTAATGCACAACTGGAATATACTGACAAGGTTTTTCTAATACTCAAACTTTATGAGATATAGTTTAAGTCAAATCGGTCATTAGAGTGTTACGCGCTAATGAAACCATCTTTTTGTCTGTTTGAATTATATTCGACCTTTTCTCGCCAAGGCTAACTTCAAACGAGTTTGAGTCCGCTCAATTGGCTTAACGAAAAGGTTCAAAAATAAGGATATTATCATCATAACGATAATGACCGATTTGGGTTTATCCCCCCCCTCCGCTTCGCTCGTCCACCCTGTCTCAGGGGGACAAAGTGAGCGGTAGTCTTCGTCATCGTTATCGTCTTAAATCATAATAGGTTCAGGGAATCCAGCGGCGATGGATGGAAACAACCTTGCCCTGTACTATGCGCACTTCGGTATTCAGCGGCCAAAAATTTTTGTCCATCTTGGATTCAAGATACTGCCTGTGAGCAGATGTTATGGTATCGGAAGGGTCATTATAGTCCTCTCCGCAATCAATGATGCAAAACTCGTCATCAAGGGGGAGGCTGACACTACCCAGTTCGGTATAGGTGGCATGGTCCGAACTTTCAGTAGCCCTGTAAACACCTCCTGCCAGAGGGATAAGCCACGCTCCGCCCTCGTAAAGACCTTTGTTAACGGTCAAGACAGCATTCTCCTGCTCCACTTCGTGTACAACCATCTTCTCGCCTCTGTAAACCAGAGTGTCGCCTGGCTTCATCTGCGACACCTGCACGGCATCGTAAAGATCCTTACTCCACACGGTGAGTGTGAGATTGTTGCCTTCCCAGTCAAAATCGTCAAGGGTAAACCCAGCTGGTACCATTACATCATCAAACGAATCCAGGGAATATGCCGGAGGCAGGGGTGCAATGCACTGGTATCTGGGTTCCTCTGTACAGGCGCATAAAACGGCTGTGCCGAAATACAATGCAAGAAGACTTTTTTTCATAGTTATATCTGTTTTATATTCTGACATTGGCGCTAACTTGCACCATCCATTGTTACTCTACTATCTGTGGACCTCGTATCTTGTCATTTTCAGAGATGCCCTTGCGTATCTCTATCCTAACACCATCGCTCAATCCCGTCTCAACATATGTTCGTACATATGTCTTGTCATCATTGTTACCTTGAACGAGATATACGAAGGTGGAATCGCCACTGAACTCTACGGCACTCTCTGGAATAGCAAGTACATCGGATGCTTCTGCCAGCACTATTTCTGCGTTGGCACTATAGCCAGAGCGCATCTGCAGGCTATCGGATATGGAGACTGAAGCCTTTATTTCAAACTGATTGGCACCGTTACTCTGCACGGCTTTAGGTGAAATGTATTCCAGGCGTGCATCGAAATGCAGGTTCTGCAAAGCTCCTATGGTAATGCTCATAGGCATACCGGTGTGAATGCGTCCCACCTCACTCTCGTCTATATTGCCACGGAATATAAGATCGTTCATATTTGCCACACTGGCAATTGTGGTACCGTCATTGAAGGTATTGCTCAAGATAACGGAATTACCCACCTTGACAGGCACATCAAGTATCAGTCCGGAGATGGTGGAACGTATGAGGGTGCTGCTGGCATTGGCATTGCTTTTCGAAACACCTTCGCTGATGACGAGCAAGGCATCGTCAGCAGCAGCCTTCTCCTCTGAAGCCTGCTTAAACTGCTGGCTTATCTTCTCGAACTCGGAAGCACTGACAAGTTCCTTCTCATAAAGGCGCTTGTAGCGTTCATAGTCGATACGCGTCTGTGACAGGTTAATCTCTGCCAAACGAACACGGCTCTGTGCCGAAGTGAGCTGGTTCATCTCCGGAATGACCTTTACCTTTGCTATGACTTCTCCTGCCTGCACCATCTCTCCTGCCTCCTTATATATCTCGGAGATGATGCCGCTGATTTGCGGTTTAACATTTACCTCATCGCGCGGCTCAATCCTGCCTGTGATGATAGTGCTCTTTACGATTTTCTCCTTTTGGGGAGTAAACTCGCTATATCTGATTTCCTTGGGGAGGGACTTGACCCAGAGAAAAGCGAATGTACCGACAAAAACAACGAGGGCAATGACGGCAAAGAAAATTTTTGAGTAGTTCTTCATATATGTGTATGTGATTATATTATCAGATTATTCATCGCGCATAGCATCAACAGGTTTTATGGCCATAGCACGAAGTGCAGGTGCCATTCCTGCCATAGCACCCAGCAGGCACAAGAGCAGGGTGGCAATGATTGCCGTCCAGAAGTCCACCTGGAAGTGTGCCGACACGACACCGTCCGTAGTGTTTGCCAGTTCTATCATCTGGAGGATGGATACGGCAAACAGGATTCCCATCATTCCGGCTACGGCGGTCAGCACTATGCTCTCGGAGATGATCTGCGTAAGTATCATCCTTGGTGTAGCACCGATGGCACGACGGATGCCTATCTCCACGGTTCGTTCCTTCACCGTCACCATCATAATGTTGCTCACACCTATGGCTCCTGCAAGCAGGGTGCCTATGCCCACGAGCCAACTGAGGAAGGTAACACCCTTGAAAAGGCTGTCCAGTATGCCGAAGAGCACCTCGGTGTTGAAGACACTTATGGCCAGTTCGTCGTTGGGACTTATGAAATGGTTACGCGCAACCACCTGTCGGATGTGGCTGGTCAGTTCGCCCACCTTGACACCATCCTTGGCGGTGAAGCTTATGAAATGTACATCATTGCCATAGTTGTACACCCTTTGCATCACGCTTATGGGTATAAGCACTATCTCCTCGGCACTCTCTCCCGTTGTGAGTGCACCAGGACTGAAGTCCACACCCACAAGGCTGTAGTAGGTGGAATCTATGCGTATACTGCTACCAACAGGATTGCCGCCCTCGGGGAAGAGATTCTCGTAGACCCGCTTGCCTATGACACACACCTTGCGTCCCTGCTTCAGGTCCATGGCGTTGATGTATCGGCCATACTTCATCTCGGGCATGCACACCCTTTGGTAGTTCTGGTCTACGCCATAGATGGTGGCAGAGAACATATTGTCTCCGCACACCGTCACCCTTGATCCTGTACTGAGCTGAGGACTGATAACATCCAACTCG
Organism: Bacteroidaceae bacterium; assembly: GCA_017548165.1. GTDB lineage: Bacteria > Bacteroidota > Bacteroidia > Bacteroidales > Bacteroidaceae > Physcousia. Next base: position 3,604 of record JAFYMW010000066.1, on the reverse strand, counting down.
GGTATGTTATTGCGCAAGCGAACTACATCGTCATTGTTCATCTCCCACTCCCTGCCCTTGGCAAAACCCTTGTACACCTTGGTGGTGGGTGCCGACCACACAGTGGCGGCATTTTTGGCGAAATTGCTGAAGTTGCTGTCCAGCATCTCCTTCAGGCCATGAGTACCTCCAATCAGAAGCACGAGCATGAATATGCCCCAGAAGACACCGAAGGCCGTGAGCAGGCTGCGGCTCTTGTTGCGCGATATCGTGTCCAGTATCTCTACAAAGAATTCCGTCATACTCTTTCCTCCGTCATTTCGCATTAAGTGCAACTATGGGGCGCATACGTGAAGCTTTGAAAGCCGGCACGAAGCCTGCCACCGTACCTGCCAGTATCATAACCATTGTGGCTTGCAGGCACACATCAATGCCTACCGTGGGATTGAGGAACATGGTTGCCTGGAAGATGCCGGCATCCACAACCTGGTTTCCGAAGGTGGCGTTCATATATTCGTTGGCAAATACGCCGCAGAGCATGCCTATGTAGCCGAAGAATGTGGTGATGACCATACTCTCCACTATTACCATGCGCAAAATGGACCATGCACTTGCACCCAGGGCCTTGCGAATACCGAACTCGCGTGTACGCTCCTTCACCGTAATGAGCATAATGTTGCTCACGCCCACTATGCCGCTCAGGAGAGTCAGCAATCCCACTATCCACAAGGCGGAGCGCAGGATGGATATGCCCGTGCTCATCTGCAGGCTTTGTGACAGGCGGTTCCATATCCACAGGGCGCCGTCGTCGTCGGGAGCGGCATCGTGGTTGGGGTTTATGCGTTCACGGTATTTCTTTACGAAGGCATCGCTCTCCTCCGCCGTAGCCAAGCCAGCCACACTGAAATCTATACGGTCCACACGGTGTCCGTAGTTGTACATCGTAGATATGGTGGTAAATGGAGCATAGGCAACGCTATTGGACGAGGAACTGTCGTCCTTGGTGATACCCACCACACGAAATACCGATTCGTTGACAATGATGTCCCTGCCCAGCAATGCATCACCCTCGCGGAGAAGTTCCTTTGCCTGCGTCTGCGACAAGACTATCACCTTGCGCATCTCCCTGATGTCTATGTCGTTGATAAAGCGTCCGTGAACGATGATTATCTTGTCTATCTCCGTCCTCATGGGATAGGTTCCCTCTATGGTCTGGTTGGCCATGTAGTTGGCGCCCAGCCTCAGCACGACACTGCCCTTGTAGAGCGAGGCACCTGTCTTTATGATGGTTTGCTGAAAGCCGGTGCTGGTAGCCTGCAGGTCTTTGTTGTCCAACTGTATTCTGCGTCCCGTATCAAAACCGGCATGAGGTTTGGTTGTCCAGCCGCCATAAACCACCATGGAGTTCTTCAGGAATTGCTCGGACTGCATCATCTGGGCATTTATCAGACCATTGCCAGCACCGAGCAGGAATATGAGTATGAAGATACCCCACCCAACGGCAAAACCCGTCAAGGCAGTGCGCAACTTATTATGCTGCACCGTGGCCCATATCTCTTTGAAGAGTTCTATCATTTCATATATCCGTTTATGCCGAATGGCGAGGCGTTGTGCCCGTCGTTTATCTCAATGTTGCCGATTATGCCATCCTGTATGCGTATGATCTTGTTTGTCTCGTTGGCCACACCGCTCTCATGCGTCACCACCACAATGGTCATGCCCTGGTCGCGGTTCAGTTCCTTGAGCAACTGCATCACCTCCACACTGGTCTTGGAGTCGAGAGCGCCAGTTGGTTCGTCGGCAAGGATTATCTTGGGTTTCGTTATCAGTGCGCGGGCTATGGCCACACGCTGCTTCTGTCCGCCCGACATCTCGTTGGGATAGTGCTCTGCCCATTGAGCCAAACCTAAGCGGTCGAGATATTCCATTGCCAGGCGATGCCTTTCCCTGCGTCCCACTCCCTGATAGTAAAGGGGCAGTTCCACGTTCTCCACGGCATTCTTGAAACCGATAAGGTTGAAGGACTGGAAGATGAAGCCTATCATCCTGTTGCGGTAGTATGCTGCCTTGGATTCGGACAGATTCCATATCCTTGTTCCTGCCAGGGTGTATTCGCCAGAATCGTAATTGTCCAGGATGCCCAGGATATTTAGCAGGGTGGACTTGCCCGAACCGGACTGTCCCATAATGGAGACAAACTCTCCCTCTGCTATATCCAGATTTATTCCCTTGAGCACATGCAGGGGCTGTGCTCCGAAGTATGTCTTGTTGATGTCCTTTAGGTGTATCATCAAATAATGGCTTTATTCAATTGCAAAGATAGTCAATTGTAGGATTACGGCACAGGATTTGCTCGCATATTTCAACTTATTGCATACAATATGATGGTAACTGTGTTTTTTCAATCCTCACACAGAAGTTTTTCCATCCAGACTATATCATACCAGCGTGAGAACTTCCAACCGCAACGGTGAAAATGCGCCACCTTGTGAAAACCTAGTCTTTCGTGAAATACTATGCTTCCTCCTGGCAGATAAGGGTCGTTTGCATCGTCAGTATAGGCTATACAGGCGCACATACTCCGAAAGCCACTGGTATGAAGTTGTTCCTCCAGGGCGATGTACAGTTGTCTGCCTATCCCTTGCTGTCTGCAAGCGGCATCAACATAGACACTCGTCTCAACTGTCATACGAAAAGCCTCACGTTCCTTAAACGCAGAGGCATAGGCATAACCCCAAACCCTGCCATTCTCCTCTGCAACCACATAGGGATACCTCTGCATAATGGAAGATATGCGTCTCTGGAATTCCTCTAGTGAAGGTGCAGCATATTCAAAAGATATGGCTGTTTCCCCTACATAAGGTGCATATATCTCAAGCAGACGGGGAGCATCTGCAAGTGTTGCCTGACGAATGGTTAGCATTGTTCTGCCGTTGGCGGGATATTCGGATGAATATGAGTTTAACTTTTATATCTTTCGGGAGAATGGAGATAAGCCAGAACACTGTCCCAGCCAGGGAAGCGTTCGGATGCAAAGTGCAACCACTCTCCTTTGAACTCGCTGGTACCATTCTTCTCACGGTCATCGATGAGATAGTCGCCCTGGCACAGATTCTTGCAATGGGTGATAATCATGCGTTTGTGGAAGACATCATCCATATACTTGCTCACCCATGCCACCTTGTCACTTGCTGCCGTGGGATTGTTCCATGGTGCGGTGGATAGGATATAGACATCGTAATGTTCGGCCAGTTTGTGCACGGCATCTATAGCACCAGGCATCGGTTCCATCAGCGAGAAGATACCGGGCACCTCGTCCAGTCTGCCCTCATATTCCTTCTTCACCTCCTCGCTCAACTTGTCTATGCCTGACTGGAAATCCACCAGCACTCCGTCCATATCAAAATACAGTATCTTCTTTTCCATTGTTCTAATGTTTTATTATTGTCATTTTGTTTGTCGTCAACATCTCATTGTCTATTCGAACGGCCATGGCACATCATCCACATCCTCGTCCACCTCAATTTCCAAGGCGCTGAAGCATTCAAGCAAGGCATCGTAGACATCCACGATGTCATCTGTCTCTATGCGCAGCACCACACATTCGGGGTCCTCGGTGTTCATG
>JAFYMW010000065.1 GCA_017548165.1 Bacteroidaceae bacterium | reverse complement strand
CTTGCTCAACCTCTCTTTCTTTACAAAGTAGGAGAAGAAACTGCGCACCGAGCCTTTGAACACCGTATCGCGGGTCTCGTTCAAGAAACCGTCGATGTACTCCTCGCGCGAGAGCAACGGACGGAATACATGCGCCTTGCCCTGGCGCTCGGGCTGTACCACCTCCTTGCGTGTCAGCACCTGCATCACCGTGAGCACGGTGGTATAGGCAGGTTTGGGCTCGCTCATCTCGCCGATTATCTCACTCACGGTGGCTTGCCCCTTGTCCCACAAAATGTTCATGACATTCAGTTCTGCCTTGGTAAGATTCTTCTTGCTGTTTTCCATAATTTTATTGGTGAATGTGTTACGTTTGGTAATAATATCTTGCCTGTTTCAATCTTTTCTACTGCAAATATAGTACATATAGGACTAATCAACCAAATCCTTTGTACTACAATTATAGTACATTGCATCAAATTTAACATTCTGCACCCTCTCTCTACGAACATATACATTATTAATATAGACAACACAAACCGCCACACCTGTATTTGACAAGTGTGGCGGTTGATGTTGTGTGTTGTAACAGAAATCAGTATTCCTCAATCCGGACGGTACCAAAGGAACGGTTGTCTATGTCGATTACCCTTTCCCAGGAGCAAAGGTAAGGATAATTTTATCTGGCTATTCTGCATGGTTTATTCCCTTCTTTGGCTTCATCTCAAAATGGTATGTTAGGTTCAGGTTTACATAGCTTCTGACGGTGTTGTGCCATGTTTCCACTCGGCCATGGGAATCAAGCGTGTATTTAATGTTAGATAATTGATGCAACAGGTCGAAGCCCACAAGGCGTGCCGTCCATAGCTTCTTCTTGCCAAAGCGTGTGGACAGGGCTGCATTCCATTGCCATTCCGTGGTATTCATGGCTGGGTCGTTATATCCGCTACGCACGTTTACCAATAGGTCGGTGTCCAGGTCGATGCCCCAGACAAGTGGTGTCATGAGGGTTATGCCATAGGATTGGTCAATGTAGCTCAGGCGTTGGAAGTCCTCCCTGTCTGAAGTGCCATAGTTCCATCTCAGCCGTCCGTTCACCTCCACACGGAACTTGTTCTTTCCGTAACTGATTTTGAAATCCTGATTGATGCGATGTGTCAGCACGAGTGAGGTCTGCGGTTCCAACTCTATAGCATCGGTATTGAAGTCGGTGCTGTACGCAAAGGTGTATCTTGAATTCGTAGCCAGATTCCAACGCTTGTCCTTGTCAAGAGCCCGACCAAAACTTACCAGTCCCGATACCCACCAGTTGCCTTCAATATTGCGAGGTTGCCAAGTGGTGACACCAGTTGTGCGGTTGTATGTTGTTGCCTGTTTTATCTCATGTTGCATGATGTCGGCATTAATTTGATAATTCAGCCACTGGCTGATTTTCGGACGCTTTGTATTTATGCCGAACCTCAGTGAATGAGTATATTCAGTCTTCAGATCTGGATTACCCTTCCGCACATAAAGCGGATAACTGTTGTCGCTGACATCAAGTTTTTCTTCCAGTCTTGGAAGTCTGGATTGCATACTGTATGAAAGGTTAAAGATTCCTCCATGGATACTGATACTGGGATCAAATGTCCAGTCCTTGCCCAATAGGTATTGGTCTCCTATGCCTCTGATATCTTTCACTTCACGCCTTTGGTATTGAAATGGCACATAGCCGCGTAGGTACAATGCTTTGCCACTCTTGGTTCTGGGAGTGCTGTAGTCAAAGGTAAGTGACATGGTGTGACTATCCGACGACTCGTCTTTCGTGTAACTGTTGGCTATATCCACCGGCCACCAACCTCCCATCGCCATATCGGAAATATCTTCCGGCAAGCGCTCGTCACCCCTAAGCAATTGTTGCTCGTCATTTTTGGAATTATGACTATATGAATAACTGAGACCTGAATAAAAGAAACCTACTGATTTGCTGTTTATGTCAAACAGTTTGTGGCTAATACCGGCACGGTAAGATAAATTGTTGCTTGGCGATGAGGTTCGTGTATCGTCATAGTAAGCGCTGGTATTTCGTCCTGCTATCTGCGAGAACAAAAGATCTGTACTATTACGCTTGCTGTAGCTTATTGATGCATTTACGCTAAGATATTCGCCAGTAAACGGCAATCTTACCCTTCCATTGGCGGACAGACCTGTGTTTACAGACCAATATTCTCCCGCTCCAAGTGTCTGCTGCGATGTGATAACCTTCTGCAACAGATTTTGGCTATATGGTTCAGAGAATATGCTGTCCAATGAGGAATCCATTCCTACATTCTGGGGATTGCTGTCGAAAGTGGCATTCAGTGAGCGAGAATTGCTTGTGCCTATATTGAAACCGAAACTTGGAGAAAGGGAGATTGAGTACTTTCTATCAATCTCTCTTGAAAGTGTAGCGCTCCAGTTCAATGATGTGGAATTGGAATGCCTGTAGCTATGGCCCTGCCTGAAAATGTCTCCCGTGTTTAGGAAACTTTGAGTAGAATTCTTGCTTTCCACATCGTTTGTGGAATGTTGTGCCTCAAGTGTTGTGGCCAGTTTCATAGTTCCAGGCTTGTTCTCAATGCTGAAGTCTATGCCACCTCGTTGTATAACAGGTTCTCCGCTACCCTCGGCCTTCATCTCTCGCCACTGGCCATTGTGCGAGGCCTTATAATTATCACCCACATTGTTTGCCGTGGCATATATGGCTAATTTGGAATGGTCGGTGAAACGCATGGCAAAAGCACGCCCTCTGTATATGGGGCTGACAGCCCCCATGGTGCGCATGCCACCGCCCACTTCGGCATTTGCCAACCAGCCCTGACCATATTCCTTCTTCAATCGGACATCCATGACAAGTGGCTTTTCTTCTGCCTCTGCCCGAATGGAATCCGAGTGTGTTGCATTCCTGAGTTCCCGACCTTGGTGGTAAACCTTTATTTTGTCCACTGTATAATATGGCAGGTTGGTCAGTGCCACCATAGGGTCACCCTTGAAGAAGTCCTTGCCGTTGACCAAAAGACTGGTCACTTTTTCACCATTGATAGTAATTTTACCGCCATTTTCAAGCTGTGCTCCCGGCAAAGCACGAACAAGGTCTTCCAGCATTGAACCAGCCGACAATTGCAGGGCAGCGGCATTGTATATTGTCGTATCTCCCTTTTGTACCATAAGGATGCGTGTGGCATTGACGGCAACCTCCCCAAGTTCTTTATAAGGTTCAAGGGTGGTTTTGAGCTGGATTCCATCACTAAAAAAATAACGATTTCCGTATTTCTTGAATTTCTCCTTAGATAGAACCAAAGTAGTGTCGACAAGGGTATATCCTTCTACCTTGGCTTCAATAGTCAAGGAGTCTGTAAATCCGCTGAAATGAATGGTATATCCTCTAAAAACTTCCTTGCCATTCACCGTACTTTTACTTTCATAAGATTCGAAGGTAATTGGTTTCCCGTTACTATCATAGAGCTTGAATTCTGCATTTCTAAGAAGTAGATACCTGACTTCATCAATCACCTGAATATTCCAGAAGGTAGTCCCTACCTCTCCTTCCTGAGCTTGCATACCAATAGAGCAGCAGGCGAGCAACAAGATTGTTGTTAAGATTTGACGCATACTCACGACCTTTCTTTATGTGTTAATAAACTTTTTCGGTACGTTTTCACCCATAACCGCCATGTGGCAAGGGTGTAGTCCTCCTATGGAAGGACTGCAGTCCTCCCACGAGAGTACTCCAGTACCGATACGGCGGTACTGGCCGGGCAACACGATGCTTAGTAGCCCTTGATAATGATATTACCTCTGGAATTCTTGATGTCAATCACCGATGATGGTGTAAAGGAGGTGGTGTTGAGCAATGTGTGCATACGGGTTTGGGAATAGTCCTGTGTGTTCTCTACCACATGCTGTTTCATAGAGGAGGGAACATCAAATTCAGTTTTCCCGTTATTGTTTCGTAGCAGGCAACTGACTTTAAGAGTCTTGGGAATGGATACGACTATGTCACTGAAACTGGCATCTGGGACCAAAATCCTTGGTTCACAATTGGTCTTGCTTACCTTGACGTTAATTTGGCAATAATTTACACCACGAAACTCGCACCTTTTATTGATTTTGGACATAGAAACTGATGAATGCCTTAGGTCCGCTATCTCTGCTGTCTCGTGTACCTCCGCTACATCGATATCCAGGTATGTCCCTGTTATCCTTGCATAATTCAGGCCAGAGACCTTCACATTGGAGTGGGTACCCTTATGAAGATTCAAATCCTGAACCTTGTCTATCATTATCGACTGTGCATGGTCGCAATCCAGGTTCAGCACGTTGGCAAAACCCACTGTTCCATTGGCGTATCTGGCATTCAGATTCAGATAGCCGGCTTCGCCTATAGAGAAATTGCCACGCTCCACTATTACCATGCACATAGCCTTGGTATTGGTCATATGGAAATCTCCTTGTTTCACCTCTGCCCTTATCTGCTTGTCATATCCCTCACCGACGCTGATATTGCCGAAGAAATTTACCACATACACGGACTTCTGCTTTATGGGCACATAAAGTGTCCATTTGCTCTCTGCACTGACATTGTATAAATCTGTAACACTTATTTGTCCTATACTCAGTGAATGCGCTTCGCCATTGGCACTTTGCTTCAGATTCCTCTGGTTCAGAAAATCCTCGGCCTCTTTCTTTGTAGAAGCCGCCGCCGTTTCTTCGTATTTGAGCAGGATATAGTCTTTGTTCCAAAAGAGCAAATCCACATCACCGTTGGAATATCTTATGCGAAGTTCTTTCGTGGCGGACACGTTGTCTATACGTATTTCACCCGACCTATGTGCCTTATGCACCTCCCTGCCTGCCATCAGCATAGTGGGCACAAGGGCAAGAACTACTGTAAGAAGGATGAATTTGATATAAGTTTTCATAATGGTATGTTTTAGTATTGGTTATTTGTATGCTAAGTTATTCTCTTTGAGCGCCTCGTGCATGTACCTGAGACTACGCAGGTGCGCCATGTACACCGAGGTGATATAGTACTTTTTTTGCTCATCGTCGATATCCTCGAGCATAATCTCACGGACTATCGAGTCGGGTGTCTCGCTCAGCAGTCTCACTTCCATCAGAAGCGTCCGGCGCATTTCGGGGTCCATATCCTTGGCCAGTTCCTTGATGTATTCCGCTTCGGTCCACATCTTGGACTTGTAGTATCCTCTCACCTCGGCAATGGTGGTGTTTATGCCTTCTGTCAATATGCCCTCCTCGGCCTGAATGCCGGCACCTGGCTGCCCGACAAAGAGTGCTATTATTATGGATGCTGCTATACCAACGGCAGAGCCTATGCCCCACCACCAGTGCTTGTGCGAAGTCTGTCGCTTCTGTGCCAATCTCTGGGCAAAGCGCTCTCTGCTACCTGCAGGCTGTGGCGGTATGGGCCATGCCTGTTCCATAAGTTGCTTCAGTCTGGTATCGTCTGTTCTGTTCATCTCTGCATAAGTTTTATCAGTTTCTGTTTGGCTCTGCTCAATTGCGAACGCACGCTGGAGGGTTTTATTCCCAGTACCTTCGACATCTCCTCGGTGGAGAGTTCCTCCACCACGGACAAGAGCAGCACCGTCCTGTCCTTCTCTGGCATCATCGCTATGGCGGTGTGCAGTTGTGATAAATGCTCCTGCCTTATAATGTCCGTCTCCATACTCTCCTCCGTCTGGGTCATCAGGCTATCGTTCCACTCCTCCCACACTATGCGTCGTTGTCGCAGATGGTCGATAGACATATTTATGGTCATACGCTTGAGCAAGCGCTGCATATCGTCAGATTCATCCTTCAGTAGCGAATTGTTGGTCAGCACACGCAACAGCACCTCCTGCACCACCTCCTCTGCCTCCCACTCATTATTGAGAAGGCGGTAGGCCGAGGCGAACAGAGTTGGGGCAAAAAGGTCGTAAAAGGCCATTTGCGCCCCTTGTCTGCCGCCTTTGCATTCGCGTATGATTTCCGTATAACCTGATTCCATCAATTATGTTTCCTTCTGCTATAATAACGAAGAAAAGCGCTAAAGTGTTGCAAGATAAGCAAAGTTTTTATAAAAAAGAAGGGAGGGCGCAATGGGGTTCCATCCGTTCGCGATTTCTAACGCAAAGATACGATTAAGCGAGTGGAGACTAAAACTTGTTTTAAGTATCCCGAGCGTGAGTATCTTAGCGTTTCTGATGCAAAGATACGACAATACCGTGGCAGTGTGAGAAATAATGAGAAATAAAATGATATGGTGGGTAGAAAAATATTTACAAGGGCATTTTGGGCTGTGGTAGTGCGAAAATCGTTGTATCGTTTGTGCCTCGCCGTTGTATCGTTTCACCGATGCTGATTGTACGAATCAATAT
>JAFYMW010000018.1 GCA_017548165.1 Bacteroidaceae bacterium | reverse complement strand
ATAGATAATAGATTAGAAAATTTAACGAGATAATATTATGATTAAGACAAAGAACATTTCTAAGGTCTTCCGCACAGAGGATGTGGAGACCCATGCTTTGGTGGATGTTTCGCTCGAGGTGAAGAAGGGCGAGTTCGTGGCAGTAATGGGACCATCAGGTTGTGGCAAATCCACCCTGCTGAACATACTTGGTCTGCTTGATGTGCCAAATGGCGGAGAGTACATACTGGATGGCACAGATGTGGCATCCTTGTCAGAGAAGCAGCGCAACGTACTGAGGCGCGGCACTCTCGGATTCATATTCCAGAGTTTCAATCTTATCGACGAACTCACGGTGGAAGAGAACATTGAACTGCCCTTGCTCTATATGAAGGTGCCAGCGGCAGAGCGCAAAAGACGAATCACAGATGCTATGGCACGCATGGCCATAACACATCGCTCCAAGCATTTCCCCTCGCAACTATCAGGTGGTCAGCAGCAGCGTGTTGCCATAGCGCGTGCCGTGGTAATGCAACCTAAGATAATCCTTGCCGACGAGCCTACGGGAAACCTCGACTCGAAGAATGGTCTGGAGGTGATGGGACTGTTGCGAGAATTACATCGCGAAGGCACAACGATAGTGATGGTGACACACTCGGCACGAGATGCCGCCTATTCCGACCGCATCGTCAACCTCTTCGACGGTTGCGTGGTGGACGAGGTGGTGATGTAAGTCTTCTCAAGAATTTATACTGGCTAAAAAGAGCATCCCAGTACCGAATGAATACCAGCATATCGGTACTGCAGTACCAGTATATAAGTACTGCAGTACCGGTATATAAAAAACTCCAGTACCGATAGCGTGGTACTGAAGGTGGTACTATATGGGATAAAATAGTCAAAACGATAAGTGGTCTAAAACGACGATTTTTTCATCACTTTAGACATGGTATCACACGATAATCCCAAATATACGAATTACGCAGATTACCGCATCAGTAGCATAGTAAATCACATTTTAAATAAGGAGTCTTAATCAACGAAAACTAATTGTCCTACAAAGCCTCAATTATTTGCAGAATTCAAGTAAAAATTCTAAATTTGCATATCATTACCAGTATATGCACCTATGAAGAACAAGACTTCTGCTTTTTTGCTGATATCCATGATAATTACAGCGCTACTTAGCTTTACTTCGTGCTATCGTTATGGACACGCAGAACAGCAACTACTTATGATGGATACCCTGTCGGATGAAAATCCTGACACCGTTCTTACCATGCTGGACCGCATGGATTTCAGTTCTATGAGCAAATTTGAGCGTATGCATGCCGAACTCCTCAAGGGCAAGGCCATGAACAAGGCTTACGTGAACTTTACCACAGACTCTGTCATGCTTGAGGTCGTTGACTGGTACGAACGTCACGGGAATGCCAACCAGAAGATGCTGGCATACTATATATTGGGCTGCGCTTATCGAGATTTGGAGGATGCCCCATCGGCACTGAAATATCTGAACCTGGCGGTAGATGCCGTTGACGAAAAGGATGGAGATTGCGACCTACACACACTGATGCGTGTTTATAGCCAGATGGGAGGATTGTATCAGCGCGTTGCAGCATTTGAGAACGAAAGAATCGCAGATTCTCATGCAGAACAATTGGCATGGCAGATTGGAGATACGATATCTGCACTTCGTCTTATGAGGTTGCGTGCAAGTACTTTATACGATGCTCTACAACAGTCGGAAGCATTAATGATTTTAGATAGTATTGTCCAATTTTGCAACGAACATGGTTTGCCGGAGCAAACTAAGAACATTTATCCCATGAGGATAAAATATCATATACAAACAAAGAATGCAACTTACGCAGACTCGTTATTACGCGTATATGAGTCAAAAATGGGCATCCGACCATCCACACGAGATGAAGACATTGTTGATATTACGCATTTTTATAGAAAAGGACTATATTACAATCTTATAGAGCAGCCTGATTCGGCAATTCAGATGTTTAAAAGGCTACTACAATTAATCAATAAACGTCCATTATATACAGTTAGCAGGCATGAGCTTAGAGAAGGTTCTTATCAAGGACTGCTCGAAGCCTATTCACTCAAACATCAGCCTGATTCTGTAATTAAATATGCTAATTTATATTGCCAGTGGAATGATTCCAGCACTCGGGCAAAATCATCCGAACATCTGCTGAGGTATCAATTACTTTATAACTACACAAAGATTCAAGAGCAAGCTCTGAAAGCAGAGCAGAAGGCATCACGCCTTCGTCTAACAATGATTTTGTTGGTTGTTATCGGCATAGCCATTGCCATCATTGTGTGGTCAATTTACCAGAAGCGACTGAAAAAAGAACGACAAAAACAGATAGCAACTAACAAGGAGTATCAGTTGTTGTTACATGAACTAGAGAAATCTACAGAGGAATTGCTATTAGTCAAGACAGACTCCGAGAGATTTCAAAGGGAGAAGGAGAGCGAAATACAGAAACTCCAAACGGCACTTGCCATGTATCAAGACAATGAGCAGAGTGTTGAGCAATGGAGTGACGAACGTGCAATATTCGCATGCGATATTGCAAAGCGTCTGCATTCTCTTTCTTCGCATGCTCAAAAAGCAACACCTAATGAATTAAATTGTCTTCTTGTCACAGCTCAAAATGCATTCCCAAAATTCTATGCTAATATTACAGATGCCTCCAAAGGACTATCTCATACAGAAATTATCATAAGTATCTTGATTCGTTTTCGATTCATTCCCTCGGAAATATCACTGCTCTTAGGACTTAGTTCGCAACGAATCACCAATCTTAAATCGTCAGTCAATCAAAAATTGTTTGGAACACAAGGGGCCAAGACGCTTGATTCTCACCTCATGTCCTTGAAGTAGCCAACACGAACACAGCTAAACAATCACACCCTATCTTTCAATTTTAAATATAAATTGGGAGATAGGGTTATTTTTATATACCTAATAATCAATATACCTTGAGTGTAAAAAGTGTAAAGCAAAAGATAATATACTGAAATAAAAGCAAATACCCCCTCCTTTATTTTGTGACAGTGTAAAAAGTGTAATGAAATAATGGAATTAAATCCAATTATATGTCATACTTTTACATCGAGAAAATCAACAGCCATAAGTCTAATTTAAAAATTTTTAATCATAAAGATGGTTTAATATCTCTACTGGATTTTTATCAACTATTTATCTGCATATTTCTAGCATTAACAGAGAAACAGAGGTTAAATAGAGATTTATAATTTTACAGCAGAATTATTATGAAAAATAGATATTATCTGATATTAGGATGCCTATTTACATCCATATTTCAATCTGTCTATGCAAACAATCTACCAATGACTGAGGGCACTCCAGTAAATACCTCATCTACAGACAGTATTAACGTAGATACACTTTCGGAAGTAACTGTCCGTGCCACAAGACTACTGCTTGTTACCAAGAACGACACCACCATCTACGACCTGGATGCGCTAACCATAAAGGAAGGGGCATTGTTACGCGATGCCTTTGAGCGTTTGCCTGGCATGAGTTTCAGGGATGGAGTACTCTATCACAATGGACGTGAAGTGAATAGCATTCTTATCAACGGAGTTGACTTCTCGCGCAAAGACCCTATGCTGGCCTTGCAGACCCTGCCATCATATATTATGAAAGATGTGAAAGTATATGAACGGCAGAGCGATTTCAGCATGATGCATGGAAAGGACGACGGTTTCCGTGAATTGGTGGCTGATGTCACAGTACGTCGTAAATACATGGGCACATGGACTGGCGAGATTGCTGCCGGTGGCGGCAGTGACAAGCGTTTCATGGGTCGCGGATTTGCCAACACCTTTACCGACCAGTACCGAATATCGTTATTTGGCAATGCCAATAATATCAATGAACAGATATGGTATAGTGGCGACGGACGTCAATGCCCGGGAGATGCAGTGGCAGGAGATAACCGCTATTACACACCTGGTGCCACATTTTACTGGAAAAACAAGCTTCGACAGAAACAGAAGGGATACTTCAAGATAGAGGGTAGCGTGGATTACAATAAGGAACAGCATGACAATAACACTCAGACAGAGCGCGAACTATATCTGTCTGACGGAAGCATGTACTCTGCCTCTGATGTACAAAAGAATAGCGACACCGACCGTATTGCCGCAATGATGAGACTCGACTGGAAAATAGCCGATGCCACGTCCTTGAGTTACCAAGGAAATTTAGACATTCATCAGCACATCGAGAATCTGTCTTCTCTTACAGCTAATTGGAACGAACGTCCTGAGTATGGCGAACACCTTGCCGACACCTTGCTATACCTCTCCATAGCTCCGCCTTATCAGCCTTCAGTCATAGACCTTCAACGCAAGTCTGTACTGAATCGGGGCGATGCTGCAAAGTATGATCATAATCTGAAAATAACTCATGCTATTGCTGATAAGGACATATACATCTCCCTCTTTCATAATATGCACATAGGATACGATAGTGGGGCAGAACACAACCAGACATACTACAAGTATTTCAATACAGAACATACAAACTCCACCTTGATTAACCGCTACAAGGATATGCAGAGCAACAATTCCAAGCAAGATGTAAAGGCAAGGATTATGAAGTATTATGATGTCAAGGGATTTAATTATTTCTGTACGTCTTTGGTATACGACTACAAATACCAGCATGAAGAACATGACGAACATGGATATTTGCTAAACAATCTGGGTGGTGTCTACAACGACCCTACCACATCGCACGAACTCTTTGGCACTTTGCCTACCGATGCCTCGTGGCGCTCTGTAGCAATGGAGGACGAGACCACCCGACATTGGGAGTCTACAAGTAATACTCACTCCATAACACCAGCCATAGATCTTGGCAAAGAGATATTCTATATGGAACTTTGGCCCACTATCTGTTTCGCCAAGGAACGGTTATACTATACCAAGGGAACATTGCCAACACTCACTCCAGAGCGCGACTATATATATGTGGATCTTAAATCACAGTTTAGATTCAGCACAGACAAACTGGGTACTCTGCGATTCTATGGAGACATTTCGCACACACTACCCGACATTCTATCGCTCGTAACCTATCCTGATATGGCCGACCCCCAATATATCATTTATGGCAACGAGGCTTTGAAGAAAAGTACCAAATACAATCTGCGAAGTTCATACAACAAAGATCTCATCAGTTACCGTGCAGATAGCAGCAAAGTGACACGGCAACTGAGTGCCAACCTCAACGTAGCCTTTATTGAGAATGATTTCACAAACCTCATGACCTATGACCGTGTCAGTGGCGAGGTAACCTCTACACCCATCAACGTCTCAGGCAACTGGTATGGCAGTCTGGGGGCCAACTTTACCACTCCACTCGACCGTTCACAACGTTTTTGGCTGGATGTATCTGCCAATGCACACATACACCACACCAACAGTTATGCCGTGGTAGGACATAAAGATGAACAGCCCATGCTCAACAGCAACTATCTCCATGCTTACTCGGCAAAAGTAAAGCCTCGTGCGAAGTTTAGTAATATTGATGCATCCATCGCCTACGAACTTACTCTTGAGAACAACCGTAGCACTTACATCGCTGGCAATAATAAAGAACTGTGGCAACACCACATCCAAGGACGTCTGACATGGCAACTGCCTTGGTCGCTCAACTTCGATGCTGTAATAAATTACCAGAACTATGCGGCATACCATGCTGACCACAAGCGCATGGACTGGCTTATGATGGACTTCTCTATTGAACGATACTTTTTGAAAGGACAGAATCTACTTGTCGAAATATCTGCCCATGATTTACTGAATGAGAACACCGGCTTCACTCGCATGTACGATGCCACCTCTCTCACCAATACGTACAATAATACTCTCGGTAGGTATGCTATGCTGAGCGTGAAGTATCGTTTTGCTACGAAGAAAAAATAATTATCCCGCA
Organism: Bacteroidaceae bacterium; assembly: GCA_017548165.1. Taxonomy (GTDB): domain Bacteria; phylum Bacteroidota; class Bacteroidia; order Bacteroidales; family Bacteroidaceae; genus Physcousia. The sequence goes on along the minus strand of JAFYMW010000018.1, from coordinate 414 downwards.
AAGAAACGCGCATCTATCATGCAGGAAACACACACTCCCAAAGGCAGTAGTACTTGCTTCGCAATGTAAAGGCCTTTGCTTCGTAATGTAAAGGTCTTAACTTTGAAAAGTAATGGCCTTTACTTTTTTAGGAAGCTTGCACAATATTGAAACCACACTTACGCAAGTTATCGTATTAAACAGAAGGATGCGATTGTGCGCCAGCGCACGGCAGAAAGAAGCATCCTCTCACCCACGTCACGCTCATATAGTCGCACAGACACCTTCCTCAGTTATGTGATGCTGCACGCAATATATAGGTTCAGTTTATAAAATACAATAAACCCAAATCGGTCATTAGGATTTCTCTGTGTCGTATGGCAGGGAGAAATCCTTAAGTTTATTCCATATAGTAAGGAAGGATTTTCTTGTTTT
>JAFYMW010000064.1 GCA_017548165.1 Bacteroidaceae bacterium | reverse complement strand
TTTGATGAAATTTCGCCACATCAATTAACTCTTTTCTGAATAGGGGGGCTTGGATTTTGAAAATAAAAATCTCAATCGCATAAATTCTGCGATTGAGATATACTCTTATACGCTTTTAAACTTTTATCGGACACCAATAATAAATTTATTTTGTATATTTTTAATAGCCTCTGAAACTAATGAATTCATGAAATAGTCCTCAGGACGGCATTTGCTAAGAAAATCATGAATACTTTGTAATAATATGATAGCTGTTGTAAGACGCTGTTGACCATCAATAACCGACCATGCTTTATAATCTAAGTCGTCGCAAATCCATTTGTCATAATGGAGGCTATTTTCGAGTTCGTTACCTGTAATTTCTTGCAGTGTAAGTGAACCTGTAAAATGAAATTGCCTATTATGTAAATTCAATAGATCATTCCAAAAATCCAAAACTTCAACATCAGAACGCCAAGCATAACCACGTTGATAGTCTGGAATTCTGAATATCCTATTTTCAAAAATCTGATTTAATGACTTAAATTCCATATTCCTTTATACGATTGCCTCTACATCGTGAGATTTTATGTATTTTTCAATTTCTGTCCCCAAAGTTAACGAAACTCCCCCGAAATGCAAAGAATCGGGGGAGAAATATGTTTCTGATTGTCAATACACCCTCCGCATCACATCATCATCGAGCAGATTACTAGCCGACACATGAGTCATTTCTTCGAGTTAATCCCGGTACTTCTGGGTATAGAATTATTCTTAACCCACACGGCTAATCCTCCGACTCTACCTCTATGCTTGGGTTTCGTCATATCCGTCCATGGGATTACCATTAGCGAGCAGCGACTCATCATGGTGATAGTCCTTGGCCTTCTGTGTCTCGGAATAGAAGTACCTTGCCTTCTCCTTGTCGATGAAATAGCCGAATTCTTCCTCCCCATAGAAGTAGAGATCGCCCAACTGTTCGCACAGCCAACCATAGTGACCCCATTGGTGGATGGTTTTCATCTCATAGAAGCCTTCTCCCTTACGGCAACGCTCCAGCAGCTCCTCATACTCGTTGCGGATAATCAGGGTGTAGTCGAACGGGGTGTGCCATCTTACACAATGTACCAATTCTTCACTATCCACAGGTGTACTCTGCTGGCATATTTGCTCAAAGAGTGCCTTGGCCTCGTCCTCCGTGCTTGCAAACAAAGGGGTACTCAGGATTTCGTTGCGCGTAATTACCACTGTCTCATCTGTCTCCTCGTCGGTGAAGGGTTCTTCCCATGTGTGCCAGCTCTTGTACATCCCTTTCAAAACGATGGCCTTGCTTTCTACCCAGTCGTCATCAAGCAACCACTGTTTGTCCTCAGCCTGCAAGAGATGAAGACCATAGCCATGAAACAACAAACGTATCAATACGAACTTGAATTCGTCGTTGCCACTTCGCATCTGCTCAAGCAGCACCTTTACACATTGTTCTGGGTTTTCAAGGACATTCAGTCCCAACTTTGACAATTCTTCACCATCGGCTTCGTGGATACTTTCTAAGAAATACTGTTCTTTGTCCATAATATTTTGTTTTATTTTGTTTCGTTGCCTATAATATAGTCACATCGGGAGAGAAATTCAAAATACTCTCCAACTTTTTTACTTGACCATCTCCAACAACTTCTCCCACACGCGCACCATGGCGAGGGTGTCAAGGTGGCAGTAGGCAAGCAATGCTTCGCGTGCTTCATGGGCCTCATCGGCCGGCATATCCTTTATCTTGGGGAAGATGGTCATGGCATGGCCTCCGTTCTGCACAAGTGGGTTGAGGTTATGGTAGTTGAGTTCTTCATCATCGGGGAAGAGAGCGGGCAACACGCTCTTGATGCTGAACGAACCGCCCATGGCCATCTCCTTGATACGCCCTTTCTCAAAGGGGTCATTGTAGGCCATGGTACAAACATTCATCGGAATGTCGCGACATAATGCCTCGGCAAGGGCACGCAGGGGATTGCCGCCATTCCGATTGTGGAGCAGTTAATCGTTCACAAAATAGTAAATCACATATTCACTATAGTATCGGCCATCAATTCCGGTTCTGAGGTATTCGTCCTCCTCGTTTACTACGATTTCCTTGCCATCGTAGAGGATATGGCGTGCCAAGATAAAGTAAGGGCAGCACTCTATCTCATTGTTGGACTTGACCAACTGTACCTTCTTGATGTCAAATTCTTCATCGTCCTCCAAATTTATGGTATAGCTGAAACGGTCGCCACCATGCGTTTCTCGCAAGTGTACCTCTACAGGCAGCGGATGGTCGCCCTCTTCTGAAAAGAGGTCATGGAAATAATCACCCACCTTGACATACTTGCCCTTCTTCTTGATAAGATTTTCATCTTCGTTATCATCTACATAGAGTGCATCTACGGTATGCCAGCCAAGAGTCATATAGAAAGTGTCGTAGAACTCCTCTTCGGTAGATGCATATTCGCAAATCTGTATTGTCCCTTCAATGGTTATCTTTACTTGTTTCATATATGGATAGGTGTGCTATTTATTGTTCATTCGGTTTGCGGTAATTTTCATGGTCTTGCAACCACCTCCTTCAACTTCTCCCACACGCGCACCATGGCGAGGGTGTCGAGATGGCAATAGTCGAGCAATGCCTTACGGGCAGCAAGGGCCTCGTCATGGGGCATGTCCTTAATCTTGGGGAAGATGGTCATGGCATGACCTCCGTTCTGTACCAAGGGATTGAGATTGTGGTAATTGAGTTCTTCATCATCGGGGAAGAGGGCGGGCAACACGCTCTTGATGCTGAACGAACCTCCCATGGCTGGGGTGTAATAACAACCCTGGCGGAAAGGCGTAAGCAGGTCAATGATACCATCGCGTATGTTGAGCAGGTGAGCGGCGAGGTCGGGGAAGGTCTTTGCCATCTCCTCTATGCGCCCCTTCTCGAAGGGGTCGTTATATGCCATGGTGCATACATTCATGGGAATGTCGTTGCAGAGTGCCTCGGCAAGGGCACGCAGAGGATTACTTCCATCGCTTTTAGCGAGGCAGGCCTTGTGCTTCAGTTCACCGCCCTCGTGCTCGATATAGTGCAGCGAGTACTGGAATGTCACCTGCTGATATGGATGTGTGCCATCGTATTGGGGCAACACCTGCTGCATGGTCTCAAAGTCGAGGAAGTAGAGCGGATAGGTTACCTTGTCCAGGAATTTCAGTAGGCCCTTCTTGTCAATATATATATCGTCATTGAGCGTACAGTGTATCTGCATGTCCTGTATCTTTCCTATGGAGAGGGTACTCAACTGCTGGAAAGAGACAAGGCCCTTGTTGTAGCACTCCATTTTCTTTGCCGTCGAAAAAGCGGCGCGACCCTGTCCGCCATATACATCAAAGACTGAGGGAGAAGGCAGGTGCCTGGTGCAATATCCCCAGAAAGCGCATTTATAGGGGTGGAAGCAGTGTGTGCCTATTTCCTTGAGACCATCCTCGCCTTCCGCCTCCAAAACCTTGTGAGCACGGGCAGAGGCATTGGGAACCTTGACATATTCCGCATCTACCAGTTCCTTCATGTCAACGACATTGAACAAGTCCGCCAGACAGAGTTCGCCCTGCTTCACATAGTCTTTATTGAGCATCACGAGGTATGTGCCCGTTACATTGACACCGCACTGCTCCAGCACCCATCGCTGGAAGGCAATGTCGGAGGCATACTTCTGCACCTTTTCGCGAATCTTGCTGTCCGTCAATGCTATGTCTGCCACATGGCATGTGGTGCTCTTCACCTCGTAGATGGCCCAGCCTGTGGGGGTGCGGCGCAGAATATCCACAGCACAGTAATTGCTCTGTCCGTCCTTGTTGTAACTGAACGAAGCCTCGCATATCACGCCGGTGCCGCGCTCCATCTCGTCCTTGGTGCGACGAATCATGGCGCCAATATCCAAACGGCCATCTTCTGTGTGTGTTGTCACCTCTACGAAGGGTCCAAACAACTGCATGGCAAGGTCGCCCACCACATTGCCCTCGGCAAAGCGTGCCTCCACTGCGGCATCCACGGTAGCCTCATCTGGTTTGTTAATACTCAGCCACAGAGCCTTGGGGCATTGGCAATACTTGGTGTATCTTGATTTTGATAGTGCGGTCGTCATTATATGTCGGGATTTATTAGGTTTTGGTTGCTTACACATGCCAAATTTACTAAAATTATTTATAGAACGGAATGGTGTATGTAGGAATTTCTCCATTAGAACCCCACTTTGACACGCTGGGCAGAAGCATTGAGGCGTTCGGTGGCACAGTATTTGAGCAGATCCTCGAGCATGTGGTCCGATTCTCCGTGCAATACGGCATGGACGGCATGCTTTCGTGCAATGTTCTCTATCTGTCCGCCACTGAACTCGTGCGAGGCTGCCAGGGTGGCGGCATCGTTTGCGGAAAGTTCGGGAATCATCTGCATCCATATCTTGCTACGGACAGAGGCATCCGGCTTGTCGAACCTGATTTTGTATAGGAAACGGCGCTCGAAAGCAGTATCGAGGTTTTCCTCCAGGTTGGTGGTAGCGATGAGGATGCCGTCGAGCGACTCCATCTCCTGAAGGATGATGTTCTGGATGGTGTTCTCCATCTTGTCCACGGCATTGCTGGCACCGCTCTTGCGAGTGCTGATAATGGCATCGGCCTCGTTGAAGAGCAGGATGGGGGCCAGTCTGGCGCGCCTCACCATATCGCGATAGCGGTCGAAGAGGGCCTTGATGTTCTTCTCCGAGTCGCCCACCCACTTGCTCTTTATCTGGGGCACGTCCACAACCATTATGTCGCGCCCTGTCTGACGGGCCATCTGATATACGGTCTCTGTCTTGCCCGTACCGGGTCCGCCATAGAAGAGGCAGGCAAAGCCCTGACGGAAACCTCGTTGCTGCATGCGCTCGCGGATGCTCCTGAACTCGTCGGGAGCAAAGAACCTGCAAAGTTCCTCTACCTGGTGCTGGATGCCTTGGGGATAGAAAAGCTGTTTGGGAGTGAGCGTTTCATGGGCAAGGACATCGGAGAGTTTCTCCTCGGTGTCGAATATCTTCATCTCCCCCAGCAAGGTGCGCTTGGCATCTGCCGTGAGCTGGTAGCGCGTGGTGTCGGCAATACCATCGGCATTGCGGTGCTCAATGAGTCTGCGGCGAATGAGTTCGTGCTCACCGCTGCGCAGCTCTCCCTTGGCACGGTTATAGGCACCCTTGTCGGGAAAGACGCACTCAATTTGGCCGAAACGGATATCATCATCGTCCTTGTTGATAAGCAGGTGGCAGAAAAGCAGAAGAAGACTGAGGTCGGAGGAATGCAAGTGGAGGTTATTGATATGCTGCACGAAACCTATCTGCGGGTTCTCGTCGAAAAGCATCTGCACCTCGCCCTGCAGGTCGTGGATGGTGATGGCATCATCGCAAAGGTCGTCAAAGAGCATGTTGAGATGCTCAAAGAGTGCGGGGCAGTCCAGTTCAGAACGCTGGGGGAGGTCGTACACCTCGTTGTGCTTCAGTGCACGGATGACGGGCTGGTTCACATCGAAGTTGTCCTCGTCCTTCACATCGCGATAGCGCAGAAGACGCCTATGCACCAAAGCATCAATATCAGAGGCATAACTCAATGCACGGATATGTGTCACCCCAAGATGACGTGCAAGATCGTTGTAGTCGACACGACGCGGTCCCCTCTCCATGCATATACTGAAGATTATGGCCTGACGCTCGGTGATGCCATAGCGCTGGGCAAGGTATGACGACCATGGCTTGAGTTTTGGCATTACGCCAGCATCCAGTGCCGAATCCTCTGATATGCTAACGATTTGCTCTATGGCTTCAAGCAGAGTGATGTCTTGCTGCTTTCTGCTCCTTGCTGTCTTGTTCACTGATGTTCTTGATGTTTCCTTCATAATACTTACAATACTTAAACCCTAATGATTTGGGTTAAAATTAATTTTGCTATATATATAGAAACAAATGAAGAAAAATTCAAAAATCAAGGCAACTTTTTTTTCATATAGATTTTCGTATGTCCGTATATTTTACCAAATTTTCAGTTGTCTGTTTGAACTGATCTGTGATGTCTGACTGGCATCCGAAATACTCATTTAGTACTCTTATTTGGCATTTTGAGAGTATTATCTCAGTAAAATTGGTATTTTTAAGCGTTATTTTCATAAAAATACCACAAATTAGCACCTACAGAAGACATATTGCCTTGGCCGAGAAGATATACTGACTTGGCAAAGACAGTATACTGACATTGGCAAGTTACCGCGGTGATATTGGAGAGTAGGTATATTGACCTGTATTTCTATACAAATAAAGCCTCCTGAGAAGCGAATATTTGTAGACGAACGAAATGCGCATTACACATACACGATTCTCAAGAGGCGGATTGTAAGTATTTTGGATATCTATGATACTCTATCCCATATGAAATGGCAAAACCTATGACTTGGTTTACTGGACTTGCTTCCATTTCCTCCACCATCACTTCGGTCTCGGTCGATGTGCCGGCAACTTCTGTTTCTTCCTCAATTTCTAAGGCGAACAATGGATTATTATAAAACTAGCACAAGCAGCAAGGCTGCACTCCTTCTCAAAACTCTAAAGTAAAACAAATGCGACGTGAATTAAATAAAAAAGGTGTAAATCGTGAGACTTACACCTTTTTGCTTGCGGAGAGAGAGGGATTCGAACCCCCGGCACCTCTCAGTGCGGCAGTTTTCAAGACTGCTGTAATCGACCACTCTACCATCTCTCCAGACGTCCTTTGTGGGCGGCTTTCTTTTCAAAAGCGATGCAAAGGTATGGAGTTTTGGGGAAACGTGCAAATATTTTAGCAACTTTTTTGCATTTTCCTCAAAAAAATATTCAAAATTGTGAAAGAATGCCCTTTTCAGGGGATAAAAACAAGTATCTTTGTCGGCATGAAGAGATTTACTATATATATATTGTGCGCGTTGGTTGCCATGGTTTCGCATGCGCAGACAGACTCAATAATGGTATTGATGGGCAACAGACCTGCCATCAGTATGCCAGTGGATATAAAAATCAGCAACAAGGAGTTCAACCTGAATAGGCTGCATCACTCCTTCTGCCTGGCGGTGCCAGTGGCCACGGTGGGTCTGGCAATGATGCCTGCCGACCATGCCATAAGAGACAGAGTGATGAACGGTATGCCAGGATTCCACACGAGCGTGGACGACTACATACAATATGCACCTCTGGCAACGCAGGTGGCAATGAGTCTGGGCGGAGTGCAGGGACGAAGTAAGAACAGGTGGCAGGTGCTGGTGACCGATGCTATGGCTGTTGCCATGATGGCTACCGTGGTAAACGGCATGAAATACAGCATTGGCAGAACAAGGCCTAATGGTGCGGAGGGCAGTTTCCCTTCTGGACATACAGCAACCGCCTTCATGGGCGCCACGCTGCTGACACATGAATATGGCCACAAAAGTGTGTGGATTCCTATTGCTGGATATTCGGTGGCTACGGCAACTGGAGTGATGCGCATACTGAACAACCGCCACTATGCCAGCGATGTGCTTGTGGGAGCCGCCATTGGCATCCTGTCGGCAGAGTTGGCATATTGGGCTTCGGATGCGATATTCAACGATAGAAAACTATTCAAATCGCATCGTGCACGCATACACTACAAGGTACTAAAAAACTACTGAACCTCAGTATATTTAGCCCACAGGAGCAAACGGCGCAAGTAGTCTGCCTCCTTTGGGTCGCCGATATGAAGGGTGAAGGTCTTGCCTACCCCATTGAGAGCATATAAGACGCGATCCACCAGACGTTGGATATTACCCTCGGGCTGGAGATGAATGTCGATATGGTCTGCGGTATGAAACAGGGGGATGCACAATTGAGCATCGTCGTCGAAATTGATACAATGCCCCACCCTGCGGCATGCCAGACATCCACGACATTTATGTATATTCTTCTCACTAACGATAATAACATCTGCATCGTCCTGCAATGAAAGGTTGTCGGTGCGATATGTAGCAATAATAAGTCGTTTCATAGTATATGTAATCGTTGTTTTTCCTCAATATGTTTTATGAGAATCTTCCAAATTTGTCCACACAAAATTAAGACAATGTTGGCAATACAACAACACACCGAACAGGAAATCAATGCGAATAGGCTGTTTTTTAATTTATTTTAGACTTTTGTTTACATATCTTTAGATATCACTTTCCTTAATCTAAAAAAAATCGTATCTTTGCACGCAAATAAACAAAAATACAACACTCAAAAATGATTAACATTACTTTCCCCGATGGCACCGTGCGCCAGTACGAAGCCGGAGTCACCGGTCTCCAGATAGCAGAAAGCATCAGCAGCCGCTTGGCACAGGATGTGATAGCATGCGGTGTGAATGGAGAAACCGTAGAACTGAACCGTCCCATCAACGAGGATGCAAGCATACAGTTGTTCAAGTGGGACGACAAGGAGGGCAAGCACGCCTTCTGGCACACCAGTGCCCACCTGATGGCAGAGGCTTTACAGGAACTCTACCCCAGCACACAGTTCGGTATCGGTCCCGCAATTGAAAATGGCTTCTATTACGACATCATGCCTGCCGAGGGCGTGGTGATTCGCGAGGCAGTATTTGCCGACATTGAGAAGAAGTTTATGGAACTGGCACAGCGCAAGGAGCAACTTGTGCGTCAGGACATCAGCAAAGCCGACGCGCTGAAGTTCTTCGGCGACCGTGGTCAGACATACAAGAACGAACTGATTGCCGACCTTGAGGACGGACATATCACCACCTACACACAGGGTGCGTTTACCGACCTGTGCCGTGGTCCTCACCTGACATCAACAGCCCCCATCAAGGCATTCAAGGTGCTGAGCACAAGTTCTGCCTACTGGCGTGGCGACGAGAAGCGTCCACAGATGACCCGTATATATGCCATCTCATTCCCCAAGCAGAAGATGCTGACAGAGCACCTGCAGTTGCTAGAGGAGGCAAAGAAGCGCGACCATCGTCGCATAGGCAAGGAGATGGAGCTGTTCATGTTCTCCGAACTGGTAGGTAAGGGTTTGCCCATCTGGTTACCCAAGGGAACCGCCCTGCGCCTGCGCCTGGAAGATTTCCTCAAGAAGATTCAGCGCCGCTATGGCTATGAGCAGGTGATGTGCCCCCACATCGGCGGCAAGGGCCTGTATGTGACATCAGGACACTGGGATCACTATGGCAAGGACAGTTTCCAGCCCATCCAGACTCCAGAGGAGGGCGAGGAATACTTGCTGAAACCCATGAACTGCCCCCACCACTGCCAGATCTTCGCTTGCAAGCCCCGTTCTTACAAGGAGTTGCCTTTCCGTTGCGCAGAGTTCGGTACCGTATACCGCTATGAGCAGAGTGGCGAGCTCCACGGTCTCACGCGCGTGCGTTCATTTACTCAAGATGATGCACACATCTTCTGCCGTCCCGACCAGGTGAAGCAGGAGTTTATCCGCGTGATGGAGATTATCCAGATCATCTTCAAGGCACTGGACTTTGACAACTTCGAAGCACAGATATCATTGCGAGACCCTTCAAATACAGAGAAATACATCGGTTCGGACGAAGTATGGAACGAGGCAGAGAGTGCCATCATCGAAGCTTGTGCAGAGAAGGGCATGAAGACTACCACCGAACTGGGCGAGGCAGCATTCTATGGTCCCAAGCTCGACTTCATGGTAAAGGATGCACTGGGCCGTCGCTGGCAGTTGGGCACCATCCAGGTGGACTACAACCTGCCCGAGCGTTTCAACCTTGAGTACACCGGCGAGGATGGCAAGAAGCACCGCCCCGTGATGATACACCGTGCACCATTCGGTTCTATGGAGCGCTTCACCGCCGTGCTCATCGAGCACACCGCTGGTCGATTCCCCCTCTGGCTCGTACCCGACCAGGTGGCTATCCTGCCCGTAAGCGAGAAGTATCAGGAATATGCTGAGAAGTTGCGCGACTACTTTGACACTCAGGATGTGCGTTGCTACATCGACGACCGCTCGGAGAAGATTGGTCGCAAGATTCGCGATAACGAGCTGAAACACACTCCATACCTGCTCATCGTGGGCGAAAAGGAGCAGGAAGAAGGCACCGTAAGCTTCCGCAGACAAGGCGGTGGCGAGCAAGGTTGTATGAAATTCGAGGATTTTGCAAAGAAAATCAACGAAGAAGTACGTAATATGACAGAAAATTACTAACTTTGCACCCCGAAACACATTCTTAAATGAAGAAAGACAACAAGCTTAAAGTAACCTACCGCGTAAACGGGCAAATCAGAGTTCCCGAAGTGCGTATCGTCGGTGATAACATCGAGAGTCAGGTTCTTTCAATCGGCCGTGCACGCCAGATGGCAGAAGACATGGGTGTTGACCTCGTGGAAATCAGCCCCAATGCAGAACCTCCTGTATGCCGTTTGATTGAGTTTTCAAAATTCATCTACATGCAGAAAAAGCATGCCAAAGAAGTAAAGGCAAAGCAGGTGAAGGTTGAAGTGAAGGAGATACGTTTCGGTCCACAGACAGACGATCACGACTACGAATTCAAGCTCAAGCATGCCAAGGGTTTCCTCTCTGAAGGCGACAAGGTTAAGGCCTATGTATTCTTCAAAGGACGCTCAATCCTCTTCAAGGAACAAGGCGAGGTACTGCTTCTGCGTTTTGCACAGGACCTGGAAGAATATGGCAAGGTGGAGTCAATGCCCACACTCGAGGGTAAGCGTATGACAATGTTCATCGCTCCAAAGAAGGTCATCGCCAAGCCCATGAAGACTGCCGAGGAGTTGGAAAGCGAAAAACTAAGCGAGTCTCCTGTTGCCAAAAAACAACCTCAACAGAAAGCCAAGAAGGAATATACCGGTCCCAAGGTTGAAGGTGAGGATTTTGACGACTAATTAAGAGAAAAAATATAGAAATAGTCTGTGCGCCGTGCCTTTTGGATGCGCGGCCACGATTTTTAATAACAATTTAATTATTTAACAAAATGCCAAAAGTAAAGACCAATTCTGGTGCGAAGAAGCGTTTCACTCTCACCGGAACCGGCAAGGTAAAGCGCAAGCACGCTTTCCACAGCCACATTCTGACCAAAAAGACCAAGAAGCAGAAGCGTAACTTGGTTCACACAGGTCTTGTAGTAACATCAGACATGAAGCAGGTTCGCGACCTGTTGTGCATGCGCTAAACATTAACCCCT
>JAFYMW010000002.1 GCA_017548165.1 Bacteroidaceae bacterium | reverse complement strand
TGGTTTGACCTCGGTGACTATACCTAATAGTGTGACGAGCATAGGGGATAATGCTTTCTCTGGTTGCTCTGGTTTGACCTCGGTGACTATACCTAATAGTGTGACGAGCATAGGGGATTGGGCTTTCTCTGGTTGCTCTGGTTTGACCTCGGTGACTATCGGTAATAGTGTGACGAGCATAGGGACTAGAACTTTCTCTGGTTGCACTCGTTTGACCTCGGTGACTATACCTAATAGTGTGACGAGCATAGGGAGGTATGCTTTCTATGGTTGCTCTGGTTTGACCTCGGTAACTATTCCTAATAGTGTGACGAGCATAGGGGATTATGCTTTCGATGGTTGCTCTGGTTTGACATCGGTGACTATAGGTAGTGGAGTAAAGAACATTTATTCAAGTGCCTTTGCCAATTGCCCAGAGCTGCTTGATGTCTATTGCTATGCAGAAAAGGTACCCTCTACGAAGAGCGATGCTTTTGACGGTTCTTATCCAGAATATGCTAATCTTCATGTTCCTGCTGCTTCTATTGAGAGCTATAAGGCAAAAACGCCTTGGAGCAAGTTTGGCAATAACGTAGCCCTCACCGAAGAGGAGACAGGCATTGAGGAGGTGAAAACGGAAAACGCAAATGTGAAAACTGCCGTTTACGACCTCTCTGGTCGCCGTGTGCAGAAGGCACAGAAGGGTATCTATATCCAGAATGGAAAGTTGATGGTTAAGTAAGGAGCGATTAGCGTTTTAGCTTTTAGCGACATTGAAATAACAATCCGCAGCACCCCCAATCAATGGCAAGGTGTTGCGGATTGCTGTTTATTCGCATTTCTGTTCTAATCCAATCGGTAATTAGTGCGTAACAGTCTAATGGCTGATTTGGGATTAACACTGGGTAAAGAAGCAAAGAGACTGAGGAGATGGATAAAAACCATTCAGTTTTCACTTTTATTCGCCTACGCTCATCAAGCTACGCAAGTCCGTTCTCACCTTTCACTTCGTAAGGTGGGGTGCTGGGGATTACAGATTACGATTACAAAACATTCGCTATGGGGTGCAGGAGTGGTGCAGTGGCAGAGCAGTAGAGTTGGGTTAAAGTCTTGTATATTAGTTATTTGGTTGATATCATATTATATAATATACTTATAATAATGTATATATATATATACTATATATTATATCTATATACTATATACATTTATATTTATATATATGCTTCTTACTTGGTAGTGGGTCTTGTTTTTTGGGGGGGTGCTACACGTAGCGTCACTGCAAGAGAGGGGGGAGAGAAAGTTTTGTAATCGTAATCTGTAATCCTTTTGGCGTGGGCGTGCAAGGAATACTTTGTTTGGAGGCGGAGGAATACTTTGTTTGAAGGCGGATAATATATTGTGTGCAGGAGAATAATATATTGTCAGCACATGCACGATATAAGGAATTTTGCGTATATTTGTCCTTTGGTGGACGATGTGTCTGCACATAGAATAGGGATTATAAATAATCCCAAATCGGTCATTAGCGCGTAACAGTCTAATGACCGATTTGGCTTTAATAGGACAGAGAGATAAAAAAAGAAAAAGCGCACCGCAGAGAGCGGAGCGCTTTTTGATATTAGTAGGTCCCCTCGTTTGGATTGTTTACCACTCCCTCCCACACATGGTGGGGAGGGGTGGGAGAGGGGGCTTCTTGATTTACTTCTTAGTAACCTTAACGCCGTTTACAACATAGATGCCTGCGGGCAAGTTGTTGACGGTGTTGATGTTACCCTTACCTACGAGCTGACCAGCAGCGTTGTAGATGTTGCCATTCTTAGCAACCTTGTTCAATACCTCGTTGATGCCTGTGTCTACAGAACCTTCAATCTTGATAACCAAGTTGCTGAGTACGTCTGCACTCTTAGGATCGAAGTCGGAAGCAATCCATGCACCGAATGCACTGATTTCCTTTCTGATGCGGATGTGTGCAAAGCCGTTCTCGTTGGCTACAATACCCTTACCAGGTTCTACGTTAACGGGTGCCATGGTACCACGCATGCTGTACAAGTCGGTAACAACAGTGTCAACCTCCATACCGTGGTTCATCTCAATGATAGCATACTCGTCGTTCAGCTGAGTGTTGGCCATAGCTTGCTCGTTCTTGCCATACTTACCCTCAGTTTCGCAAATCTGAGAAGCAATTTCCTTCAAACGGTCGCTGGTAGAGATGTATTCACCTTCTGTGTCAGCAATCATGATGAAAGGAGTACCTGCCTTAATCTTCTCCTCGAAGGCCATCAGAACGATAGCGGTGTCTTCTTCGCTTGCTACCAACTCTGCTGCGTATGCCTTTGCACCTTCGGTGATGGTTACGTCAACAGGCATTGTGTAGGTGTAGATCTTACCGGGCCACAACTTGGTCATGTAATCGGTGGTGGGAACATCGTTAACTGCCTCAACCTCCTCGATCATTATCATACTCTTAAGAGCAGACTTATCATTCCATGCAGTGAGGAGCTGTGTTTGCTGTTCTGCGTGCATGTAAATGTACTGATTGTCGGCCTTGCCAAGTACGTTTGTGAATTGCATAGCGTTACCACCAGCACCGAGAGCCTGATTAGTGCAGAAGTAGCTGGGAATAGCACTCAGAGTCATGGGACGACCGCCACGTACGAACAGACCAGTAGCCTTGTTCTGGATGATGTAAGAAGAATCAGTAGCCTGGATGAACTGGAAGAGATCCTCGCCTTCGGTGAACTCCTCTTCGTAGAAGCCGAGTCTGTCACCATCGTACCATTCATCGGTAGCTTCTACAGAGTAAACGGTAACAGTGTCCTCAGCACCCTCATCAGTGGTGTAAGGTATATAAGTAGTCAGAGTCTTACCTACAGCAACAACCTTGTTGAACAATGCAGAAGCTGTCTCGATGTCGTATTTATTTACAGTAGCTCCGATGTTTTCCTTGCCCCATCCGTAGGTGTCGTACATCTCCTCGGTAGCGAATCTGAAGCGGTACCACTTGCCAGTCTCTACCTTGTTGGCAGCAGCCCAAACGTCAGTCTCAGCCTTGGCGATAGCAGCGATGTGTGCCTCAGACTCGGCAGGAGTGTAAGCACCAGCAGCGTTGTAAGCTTCGGCAGCATTAACTACAGTAGCGGGAGTTACTGTACCTTCCTTCCACTGACCGGGGTTGTTACCGATTACGAACAAGTTAGCATCGGGAGCAGCAGCGATAGCAGCGCGGAGGGCTGCGGGATCAACGAATACCTTGCCCCATGCTTCGCCAGCAGCGATAAGGGTGTTGTAAGCAGCGGTGAAGCTCTCGTCCTCGAGAAGTTCGAGAGAGTCTGCAGAGAATGCCTTCTCGTTCCATACTGCTACAGCAGCCTCAAGAGCATCGGCCTCGGCCTTGCGAACGTCGTACTGAGTGGTCTCATAGCGCTTCTCGTTAGAAACGGGATAGAGCTGGAACTCACCCATGTGGAAGTAGCCACGGTTGGTTGTGGTCTTTGTAGCAACGAACTTGTAGAACTTGTACTGACCCTCGAACTCGATAGAGTTAGAAGTGATGAATTCGCTACCGCTACCATAAGGAGTGCTCAATGTACCAAGCTGGGTCCACTCATAGAGGTCTTCGCCACCAGCCTTGATGTTAGCCAAATCATCGTCAAGCACGTATGCGTCGTTAGTACCATAAACAACCAATTCTGTCAAGTGGTCATTAGCAACAGGACGACGAGCAACCTTAACAACCAATGCACCATTGATGTCGCTATTGATATCCTCTACAACGAAGTAGTTGGTACCATTTACATTGCTATATGCGTATGCATTGTTACTCTGCCAGTTAGAATGCCAGAAGTTGCCAGTGTTGTTGTACTGACCGTCGAACAACTGAGCGATGTTACCTTCTGCAGGGCAGTGGTAGGGGCTATAGAAGTTTTCTGCGCTTGCGATGGGCTTGTCGGTCATAGGACCTACCAAGTCGGTAGCAATCTTCAACTGAGCGGGGAATGCAGCAGCAATGCTGTCGCCCTTGTCAACCATAGCGCGGAGCTGAGCTGCGGGACCATTGATCCACAAGTCGGCTGTAGCCTCGTCAACGGGAGACATGTACCAACGTGTAGCACCACCATCGGCCCAACCAACAATCCAAGAACCTGTGCCGGCACCACTGCTGTGGCTACCACAGTGCATATAGTTGTAAGCACCTTCTGCCTGCTTTGAGCTGCGGATGTTGAATGAAACTACTGTGCTCTCAACCTCTTCACCATTGATCATGTGCTTAACAACTTCTGCATCGTTTCTCCAGTCGAAGCATACGGTAGCTGTGTCGTTGAGCTCCAATTTTGAATTTGAACTCTGACCAATGCTGATGTGAGTCTTGCCATTGGCCATGTTGATCATGCGATACTCTGTGGGCTTGCCTTCTACAGCCTCAATCTTCCACAAGAAGTCTGCCTTGGACTCCTGGGTGCCCCATGCCATCCAATCTGCATTGGTGCCATCGTCGTGTCTAGAATAGAGAGACTTGATGGGAGCAGCAACCTGATGAGTGGTTACTTCCTTAACATTGCTTACGGTAACGAAACCCTCATCGCCTTCCTGGTAACCCATCTCTGCGTTTACAGAGTCGGCCTCTTCCTGAGTGTAGAAAGTGGTGTCTTGCTTGTTGACGTACCAGAAGAGACAGCTATTGAAGGTGTAGTAACCAGGAGTGATGTTTGATATAGCAAGGGGTACCTTGTCGGTAACCAAGAGGTTGTAAGCTGCTACATAGTCTTCGTTCAGCTTAGTGATGTCCTCGGGTGTGGGATACAGAGCCTGAACTGCCTCAAGACCATCAGTTTCCATGGTAAACATCAAATCGTCAACAATTTTGTGCAGAGCCAAGAAAGCGTCTACATTCTCCTGACGATAGTTGCCGGGCTTGGTACCTACGTTTTCACCTGCCATCAAGTTGTCGATGAAAGCACCACTGCTCTGATTGACGATGGTGTTCAAGTCAGCAACAAGATTGTCAAAAGCGATGGCGTATGGGTCGTATTGACTCATGTCCACCTCGTAGATGTTGTAGTGGTTACCAGCATCTTCATGTGCGCTCTGGTTTGAACCCCAAGTGTTGATAGCAAGACCATTAGGGGTCTGGCCAGGTCCCTGAGAGTTCAAGAAATTGCTGCCCAAGCCAAGGAACCAAGGATAGTCTGTAGAGATTGCAGGCATAATCTTGAGTTCTGTCTCGGGATTTACACCATAATAACCTTCGTTGTTAACATACAACTGTATGCCAACACTATAGAGGTAGTATTTGTCCTCTATCTTCTTGATTTTGAATTGCTGGTTGGGATCGAATGGGTTCCAACTTACGTTGCCCACGCTGGTACCATTACCAGATGCAATCTTGTCGGGTACAGCATCGCTGTAGAACAAGAATGTTCTCTCGCTGTGGATGGTGTAAACTGCATCGTCGCTCAACTCAGAGAGGTCTGTAATCGCAGTAAGCGCTTCATCAAACTGAGCAAATGTGTTGAGACAACACATCACCATCATCATCAGAAAAGACGTAATCTTTTTCATAAATGTTTTTGGTTGTTTAATTAGGTTAATAAATTCGTGATAAAAATGTTTTGGTTCTCTAAATATATATATTAATGTATATATGTTCCCTATTTTTGGGCCTTTGGGGGCTATATTTTATGTCGTTTTTACGCATATTTTGGGAGTAAAGTTATGTTTTTTCTTTATATATCAGCATGTTGGGACTGTTTTTTTGTTAATATATAGTAAAAAATATTGATTTTAGTGGTATTATGCTCATCAGTTCACCCCTCAGAACCGCTTACAAATAACAGAAATCCGCAACACTGTTGAAGTGCTGCGGATTGCAATTTCTTGATATTATCGTTTTTTCTTAAAGTTTCTTCAAGAACATCATGCCCGAGGTGTTGTTGCCTTGGGGTGCATGGCCTTGGAGCTCGATGTGGAAGGGAGTGCCGGCTTCGAACTGGTCAAGGGTGAAGCGATAGGTCACGGGAGAGTCTCCTGCCTTGACGGTATGGGTGGCCTTGATCTCTGCCATGAGTTCGTTGCGCTTCCAGAGCTTCAGAGTGCCCAGTTGCACTGAGTTGTCACCACGTGTGGGGATGACGGTGAGTTCGTAGGTGCCATTGTCGTTAACCTTGCCAGTCACCTCGAAGCGCCAGTTTGAGGGCTTGGGCTGTACGCGCAGGGGTTCCCATGCGAAGACATGCTCGCCATAGGCCTTGTAGGCAGAGTAGTCGGGAGCAAAATAGAGGGGCAGCGAATACTGTGTGTTGGTCTTCACGATCATGGCACGCAGGTCATCGCGCTTGGCCACGTTGATGGGACCAGTGTAGAGGGCAGAGCGCACGGTGGGGTATTTGCCATCAGTGTTATAGCGGATAACGGCTCCGGGAACATCGCAGGCAAGGGTGAAGTTGATGCTGCCGTCGGCCTGTTTCTCTTCCTTGACGATGCGAGGCTGTGGCAGACGATAGTGGCAGACCTTATAGTCCAGACGTTCGTAGTGTGTGCCAATACGAGTGCGGAAGTCTTCCCAGTTGCGGCGGCTCTGTTTCTGCCATGCTACCTCGCTGATGGCCAGGAGGCGAGGGAAGGTGAAGTATTCGGCATAGTTCTCGGAACGGTTTTCGTTGAGGCATGCAATCTCTTGCAGTACAGTGCCGTGGATGAACTGGTCGCTCCAGAAGCATCCCTGCACACCGATGACGGTAGACTGCTCTGAGTAGTCGTTGACGGGCATAGAGTAGCACTTCTCCAATGTGATGGGGGGATACCAGCCAGCTGCTTGTACCTCGCCAGGGATTTTCACTTCGGGGAAGTCAAGATACATGTGAGATGCGGGGGTGAGAATGGCCTTGTGGCCAGTTTTGGTGGCACGGAGCGAGTCGGTGACATGGTGCCATGAGAGAGCCACAACGGGTTCGTCGATCTTGCCACGCTGTATGATCTCGTCCCAACCGATAACGGTGCGTCCCTTCTCCTTCATCATCTTGGCAACCACGTTGGTGAGGTAGCCCTGGATATCGGAAGCCTTTTTAAGTCCCTCGCGCTTCATAAGAGCCTGACAGTCGGGGCATTGCTCCCAACGTACATAGACAGCCTCGTCGCCACCGATGTTGATGTAGGATGAGGGGAAGAGTTCTACGGTCTCCTCGAGCACATCGCGGAGGAATTGCAGTGATGTCTCCTTGCCAGCACAGAGGAGGTCGCGGCTGATGAAGTGCTGTGTGGGCAGTTCGTGCTGAACACCAGTACAGCTGAGCCAGGGATATGCCACTACGGCAGAGAGGATGTGTGCAGGGAACTCAATCTCGGGAACGAGTTCTACACCACGCACCTTGGCATAAGCCACCATCTCGCGGATGTCGTCCTGTGTGTAGTAGCCACCCAGACGCTTCTCTTCGGGGCCAGCCCATGCACCCACTTCGGTGAGTCGGGGATATTTCTTGATCTCCAGTCGCCAGCCCGAGTCGTCGATGAGGTGGAACTGGAGTTTGTTCATCTTGTACATAGCCATCATGTCGATGTACTTCTTGACAAACTCCTTGTCGTAGAAATATCTGGCCACATCGAGCATCATGCCACGCCAGGGACGCTCGGGGGCATCGCTAATCTCCACACAGGGTGCTTGCCACTGGGTGTCGCGCTCCCAACTCTTGCTGTAAATCTCGGCAGGGAAGAGCTGCAACAATGACTGTATGCCATAGAAGGCACCACTGATGTCGGCACCAACAATCTTGACACCCTTGGGGGTGACGGACAGAGTGTAGCTCTCGGCTTTCATCTGGCCTGTGGCATCTGTGGTGAGGACAATGTCGCCCTTGGTCTTACCCTCCTTCAAAACTGCTACGCGAGCGGTGGACTGTGCCAGAATGTCTTGCAGGTACTTGGCTTGCTCGGAGAGAGAACTGTCGTAGGCAATGACGATTTTCTGTGGCAGAACAAAGATGCCCTTGGTCTGCTCCATTTGCACAGGTTGGGGGATGATGTTGACGGGGAGTGTGTTTTGTGCAGAAGTACTACAAACTCCCATAAAGGCAACGCATGCCAAAAGATGTCTCAGTTTGCTTTTGTTCATGGGGAATAGTGCGTTTTTACTTATTTGACAATATTTTGCATGCAAATATAGCAAATAATCTGTTAGTAATGAATTTATATGCCTAAACTTTTAAAATACTCTCCACACATAGGCCTTTGAGGGCAAATATATCGGAGAAAATATTGCAGGTTCTGCCTTTTTTCGTATATTTGCATAGAAAAAAATAAATACTTTATAGATATGGGAAAAGTTCTGATTATCGGCGCTGGTGGCGTCGCAACAGTGGCAGCGCACAAGGTTTGCCAAAACACAGATGTGTTCACAGAGATTAAGATTGCCAGTCGTACCAAGTCTAAATGTGATGCTCTGGCAGAGGTTCTTAATAAGAAATACGGAACAAATGTGACAACAGCTCAGGTGGATGCCGACAGCGTGGAGGAACTCGTGGCGCTGCTCTCTGACTACAAGCCCGAGATAGTCATGAACCTGGCTCTGCCTTATCAGGACCTCACCATCATGGAGGCTTGTTTGCAGACTGGATGCAACTATCTGGATACTGCCAACTACGAACCCAAGGACGAGGCACACTTTGAGTACTCATGGCAGTGGGCTTATCGCGAGCGCTTTGAACAGGCTGGCTTGTGCGCCATTCTGGGATGCGGTTTCGACCCAGGTGTAACAAGCATCTACACAGCCTATGCTGCAAAGCACCACTTCAAGGAGATGCACTATCTGGACATCGTGGACTGCAATGCTGGCAATCATCACAAGGCATTTGCTACCAACTTCAACCCCGAAATCAACATCCGCGAAATCACACAGAAGGGCTTGTACTACGAGAACGGCAAGTACATCGAGACAGAGCCCATGGAGATACACCAGCCATTGAACTATCCCGGCATCGGTCCCAAGGAGAGCTACCTCTTGCACCACGAGGAGATAGAGTCGCTGGTTATCAACTTCCCCACCATCAAGCGTGCACGCTTCTGGATGACATTCGGTCAGCAGTACCTCAACTATCTGGATGTAATTCAGAACATTGGTATGGCTCGCATCGACGAGGTAGAGTACAAGGCTCCCAAGGCCGACGGCACTGGCGAGGAGGTGGTGAAGATAGTGCCTCTGCAGTTCCTCAAGGCTGTTCTGCCCAATCCCCAGGATCTGGGCGAGAACTACGATGGCGAGACCTCTATCGGTTGCCGCATACGTGGTATTGGCAATGATGGTCAGGAGCACACATATTATGTATATAACAACTGCTCTCATCAGGCTGCCTACGAAGAGACTGGTATGCAGGGCGTGAGCTATACCACTGGTGTGCCTGCGATGATAGGTGCCATGATGTTCCTCAAGGGCATTTGGAGCAAACCAGGTGTGCACAACGTGGAAGAGTTCGATCCCGATCCATTCATGGACGAATTGAACAAGCACGGTCTGCCCTGGCACGAGATTCACGATGGCGACTTGGAGTTTAACGACTAACGATTAGCGATTGAGAAGAAAAAACTAATCACGTATTATTCATACTACATGGCAAAGGAAAATCAAACAATAGATACTTCGGAAAAGGCTGCAAAACTCAAGGCTCTCGAGGCTGCTTTGGGTAAGATAGAGAAAGAGTTTGGCAAGGGCAGCGTAATGAAACTTGGCGAACATAAGGTAGACGATGTCGAGGTGATACGAAGCGGTTCTATCACACTGGACAACGCTCTGGGTGTGGGTGGTTATCCCAAGGGCAGAATCATAGAGATATATGGCCCTGAGAGTTCTGGTAAGACCACACTGGCCATTCATGCCATAGCCGAGGCACAGAAGGCTGGTGGCATAGCTGCCATCATCGATGCCGAGCATGCTTTCGATCGCTTTTATGCACAGAAACTGGGTGTAGATGTGGACAATCTTCTCATCTCTCAGCCCGACAATGGCGAGCAGGCTCTGGAGATTGCCGAGCAACTCATACGCTCTGCTGCTGTTGACATCGTGGTGGTAGACTCTGTGGCAGCTCTGACTCCAAAGGCAGAGATAGAGGGCGATATGGGCGAGAACAAAGTTGGTCTGCAGGCACGACTCATGAGTCAGGCCTTGCGCAAACTCACCTCAACGATATCAAAGACCAATACCACATGTATCTTCATCAATCAGTTGCGCGAAAAGATAGGTGTGATGTTTGGCAACCCCGAGACAACCACTGGTGGTAACGCCCTGAAGTTCTATGCCAGTGTGCGTCTGGACATCCGCAAGGTGTCTCCCATAAAGTCTGGCGAAGAGGTGATGGGACATCTCGTGAGAGTGAAGGTGGTAAAGAACAAGGTGGCTCCTCCATTCCGCAAGGCAGAATTCGAAATCATGTTTGGCGAGGGTGTCAGCAGAGTGGGCGAGGTGTTCAATCTTGCTGTCAGCATGGATATCATCAAGAAGAGTGGCAGTTGGTTCAGCTACAACGATAGCAAACTGGGACAAGGTGCCGAGGTGGCAAAGTCCATAGTTCGTGACAATCCTGAGTTGTTGGAAGAAATAACTGCAAAGGTGACAGAAAAACTGAAGGAAAAAAAGTCCTAAACTGCCAATCTGACATATTAAACACTAAAACCAAGGCTCGTGCTCGTTGTGGCACGGGCCTTGCATATTATATAGTGAACGGGTGAGAGAACTGGTATGATGAATACCATTCACCCTCTAAAATATATAATATATAAATAAGGAATAAATAAAAAAAGAATACAATTATGGGAAAGATTATTGGAATTGACTTAGGTACAACAAACTCTTGTGTATCAGTTTATGAGGGCAATGAGCCCGTTGTTATTACCAACAGTGAGGGTAAGCGCACCACACCTTCTATCGTAGCATTCGTAGATGGTGGCGAGCGCAAGGTGGGCGACCCTGCAAAGCGTCAAGCTATCACCAACCCCAAGAAGACCATCTTCTCTATCAAGCGTTTCATGGGTGAGACCTATGAGCAAGTGAGCAAGGAAGTGGGTCGTGTGCCCTACGGCGTGGTAAAGGGCGACAACAACACTCCTCGTGTTGACATCGACGGTCGTCAGTACACTCCACAGGAAATCAGCGCTATGATTCTTCAGAAGATGAAGAAGACTGCTGAGGACTATCTCGGTCAGGAGGTTACAGAGGCTGTTATCACCGTTCCTGCTTATTTCTCTGACTCTCAGCGTCAGGCTACCAAGGAGGCTGGTCAGATTGCAGGTCTCGAGGTTAAGCGTATCGTGAACGAGCCCACAGCTGCTGCTCTGGCATACGGTGTTGACAAGGGCGATAAGGATATGAAGATTGCTGTGTTTGACCTTGGTGGTGGTACCTTCGATATCTCTATACTTGAGTTCGGTAGCGGTGTGTTCGAGGTTCTCTCTACAAATGGTGATACTCACCTTGGTGGTGACGACTTCGACCAGGTTATCATCGACTGGTTGGTAAATGGTTTCAAGGCAGAAGAGGGTATCGACTTGTCTAAGGATCCCATGGCTCTTCAGCGTCTGAAGGAGGCTGCCGAGAAGGCAAAGATTGAGTTGTCAAGCACAACTTCTACAGAGATCAACCTGCCCTATATCACTGCCGACGGTGGTGTGCCCAAGCACTTGGTTAAGACTCTGAGCCGTAGCGAGTTCGAGCGCCTTGCAGATGCTCTGGTACAGGCTTGTAAGGTTCCCTGCCAGAACGCTATGCGCGATGCAGGTTTGTCTAACAGCGATATTGATGAGGTAATCCTCGTGGGTGGTTCTACTCGTATTCCCGCAGTGCAGAAGATGGTTGCAGACTTCTTTGGCAAGGAGCCTTCAAAGGGTGTTAACCCCGACGAGGTTGTAGCTCTTGGTGCTGCTATTCAGGGTGCATCTCTCTCTGGTGAGAAGAGCGACATCGTATTGCTCGACGTAACTCCTCTGTCTATGGGTATCGAAACCATGGGTGGTGTGATGACAAAGCTTATCGATGCTAACTCTACCATCCCCTGCAAGAAGAGCCAGATCTTCTCTACCGCTGCTGACAATCAGACTGCAGTTACTATCCACGTTCTTCAAGGCGAGCGCCCCATGGCAAGTCAGAACAAGAGCGTAGGTCAGTTCAACCTCGATGGTATCGCTCCTGCACGTCGTGGTGTTCCTCAGATTGAGGTTACTTTCGATATCGATGCCAACGGTATCCTCAATGTTTCTGCCAAGGATAAGGCTACAGGTAAGGAGCAGCATATCACCATCACTGCATCTTCTGGTCTTTCTAAGGAGGAAATCGAGCGCATGAAGGCTGAGGCTGAGGCAAATGCTGAGGCTGACCAGAAGGAGCGCGAGAAGATTGAAAAGCTCAACCAGGCCGACTCAATGATTTTCCAGACCGAGAATATGCTCAAGGAGTCTGGCGACAAGATTCCTGCTGATGTTAAGGCAGAGGTTGAGGCTGCTCTCGAGAAGATGCGCACAGCTCACAAGGCACAGGACATTCCTGCTATCGATGCTGCAATGACCGAACTGCAGAACGCTGCTGGCAAGCTCTATCAGGCACAGCAACAGGCTGGTGCAGGTCCCGACATGAACGGCGGTTGCAACGGTGGTTGCAATGCAGGTGCTCAGCAGAACCCCAAGGATGACATCCAGGACGCAGACTTCGAAGAAGTGAAGTAATATAAGGTTGACATATAATAGGCAAGTGGCGGGCAACTCGATAATGTCGTTGCTCGCCACTTTTTTATTCTTGGCTTTGATTGTGGTATTCTCTCTAATGTGCAGAGGGGAATACAAAAAATAGTTGTACTTTTGAGCATATATAAATACGTAAATAGAGATAACAGATGAGCAGAATAGCAAAATCAAACAAGGGTATTCCGGCAAAGTATCCGCTTTGTCTGCATGCCAATTGTCCGAAGGCAGATACCTGCCTGCACCAGTTGGCATTCCGTCGTCATGAGGAATTGGGAAGTCACCTCACTTTGATAAATCCGTCATTGTGTACCATGCAGGACAATTGTCCCCATTATGCCTGTGCCCAGCCAGTAAGGTTTGCCAGAGGCTTCACCAACTTCCAGAAACGTATGTTCCCTCAGCAATATTCTAAGTTCATGGATATGCTCATCTTGCACTTCGGACGCAATCAGTATTTCATGCGCAGAAGTGGTAAGGTAGTCCTGCCTCCAGATGAGCAGGAGGTTGTGCTTAATGCCTTGAAAAAGTGTGGAATAGATTCCCATTTCGATTTTGACGAATACATAGAATCCATTCACTGGGTTAGATAGCCAGTACTATATAGTTGGTACTGTAATACTTCAATGTCGGTACTGCAGTACCAATGGGCTGGTACTGTAGTACCGATTATGCGAAATAAAAATCGGTACTGGCTCTCTGTGTTTCTCTGTCCAAAATAGCTGTTTAAGATTCCTGCTATTCAACTGCCTTTGGCTTTGTTTTATTCAAGCAACTTTAGGAAATCTTATGTGCTCAAAATAATCTTCTCCAAGGAACGAACCGTTCTCCATTCTTTTCTTATCCAAAACATATCCACGTATAGCGAACTCTCGCAATACGCTTGTTGCCCATTGACGAAACTGAGTTGCACGAATGCTGTTCACACGATAACCTACACTAATAACAGCATCGAGATCGTAGAACACAGTTTCTCGTTTAACCTGCCTATTACCTTCCATTCGAACTATTTCCATTTTGGAAACAGTTCGCTCTTCTGTGAGTTCCCCTTGCTCATAAATGTTTTTAAGGTGCTTACTTATTGCAGGTATGTTCACATCAAACAGCATACCCATAGCTTTCTGGGTACACCAAACCGTCTTATCCTTATAATATACCTCAACACCTTGTTCCTTCCCTTCAACTTGAAAAATTAGGAACTCGGCAGTACTATTTCTTATTTCTTTTCGATTTGCCATGAAACGTTATTTTCATATTATATACTTGCTAATAGTTGGTGCACCCTCTTCAAATAGTTAAGCCATACCCGTCACTTGCGCTAATTTACGCGAGTTCCACCATTCCTTGTCCTCTGCATCCACTTCTCGTAACTGCTCGAAAGGTGATTGAAGATCTGGGATGTTGTTTGTATCTTGTTTTATATCAGCCATAATCTTATAACGTTCTAATTTTGCTTATTCAGGACAAAACTCCTCACTATGTGTAGTGGAAAGCACTTCCCCCTCAAGTTTTATTGGTTCTGTTTGTTCAAGGTCTCGCTTTGATTTGTCAATCATACGAAGAAAAGAATTATTGCTTTTCGCAAATATCTTGTTAATTTCCTCGTTTGAGAAACCTATGAAGCTCAACAAACAACAGAGTAAGAGCTTTCTCAATTTGTGATTCAAATTGTAGAGTTGGAGACCATCTACAACATGTTCTTTCTTCCCAGGTGGCAGAAGATGTGAAAAGTAGTGACGAGAATCACGAATACAATCAATATCTTCATCCGACAATTCTAAAATAGCAATATCAGAAAAGTCTCGTCTTAAGTTCTTAAGAATTCCCGTTATTCCAAGACCATCCTTTTTATATCTGCAATAATATCCCTCAACAGCCTGGGCAACAATTAGAAAATCATTGCTACAGAATGTTCCACGATGACCAACACTATCTATTAGATGGGCTCGTATTGGAAAAGAGTTTTTCTCTTCGTACCATCTCCGAATAATCGAGGGAAATGAATACTTTATAGTTTCATAAACAAACAAGTATTCCCAGAACCTCTCCGGTGAGCCCATTTTTTTTTCTTTTTTATCAAGGATTTCTATTGTCCATTGCTTCGTAGGGTCAGGTTTATTATCCTTGTCAACAAGTTGAAAACGGCTATATTGTATAGGGGATAGTGTTGCAAAAGAGAGAAACTGTTCGAAAGCAAATACTTTACGTTTTGCATCTTGCATAGAAACCGGTTTTGTAAAAACAAAATTGAGCGTACTTAGCTGTTCTACTTCAACTCTCATTCCTGTTTTCGTATGTGAGAAGTGTACTTCTCCTTGTAGTTCCAGGTTACATCCGTCTTCTATCTGAACAGAAACCTGATGCGCATTGTTTAAATCTGCTGACCACTTAAATAACTTTTCATTACCATTATAATGCAGGCAATTTGGATTAAACCAATATGGCAATTCGTCAATATATACTTTAACATCGTAATTCCCCGGTTCATTTAATGAGCTTATATGTTTTCCTATAGCAACTACTTGAGGCGTATATTTAGCCGTAGAGAATGGGCAATTCGCATTAAATGTCATTGCCTCGTGGCTATTAAAGATGCTAATCTTCTTCGATTCAGAAGAAATACCCCAAATAACATCATGTTGTACAACTCCATCCCCAACAAAGTGGTCCATAGGAGATTCTGAACCTAATGTACCTATAGTCTCAAGCACAATCCGGTCTCGTTCAATAATTAGAGTCCCAGGAATCTGCTTTCCTTCATCATCAGGCATCCACCAGAGACCATTATGTATTGTTGTATCTTCCATATTAGACTTATAATACACATTAAACAATAGCTATATATTCTCTTCGAAGAAATCCTCTAATGGGCGAATTCTCGCACGATAAGTATTGATTTTATTCTTCAAATTTGGCATCTTAGGGAAACTGATTTCTCGTGTATTGTCAAAATGGAATACAGCATAGTACGGAGAATGCTCTGGATGAAACCCCAATCCTTCCAATGTCTCTTTTACCCATATTTTGAAAGTACCTTTCGATTTCAATCTGAATAAGTGGCAATCCTCGCCATTTGTATGGAGTAGAACATATTGCATCCGTTCAAAGCCATATGTGACAAGGACGGAACCTTTTGAATCTCCTATTCTTACATAACAAATACCCGTTTTAAGCATCTTTGCTTTCAATTCAGGACGAGCGTGATTTACTAGCACCATCACTTGTTCTGGGTCTTCTTCCATTCTTTGTTTCATCTCAAAGAAATGAGAATCTTCTCTTATGTATTCCCTTCTTTTGATACTTAAATCCAGAAATTCTTCGCTTTCATCTATCCCTACAAAGTTCCTGCCTAACAGGTTTGCAGCAATTCCTGTCGTTGAGCTACCAGCAAATGGGTCAAGTATTATATCTCCCTTATTAGTAGATGCCAAGATGGCACGATAAAGCAGTCGCAATGGCTTTTGAGTAGGATGTTTCCCTTGGAGTTTCTCCCAAGCACTTGCAGCAGACAGTTTCCAAACGTCCGGCATGTATACACCACCATTTACCGCTTTTAGAGCATCTCGGTTGAAGGTATAATCTTTACAGCCACGCCGTGTAGCCCAAATAAGATATTCTGCACAAAAGTTGAACCGTTTATCTGATAAAGTCACAGGAGGATCAGGCTTCTGCCAAACAACCATGTTGATAATCTTAAAGCCTAATTCATCCAAGCATTTCTCAACAGAAAAGATATTGTGATACGTTCCACAAATCCAGATGGTTCCATTCGACTTTAGCAGCTTTTTGCAAGGTTCAAGCCATTTCCTGTTGAAGGAATCTTTTTCATCTCTTGAACGAACCCGATCCCATTGGCCTTTATCAAACTTTATGTATTGCCCATTCACATTTACCTTGCCATTGCCAGTTGAGAGGAAATAGGGAGGGTCAGCAAATATCATATCGAAAGATCCTTTGATGTAGTGTAAAACCTCAAAAGAATCACCCTGATAAAGAGTGAAATCATTGTTTTGAGTAGAATAATATGGCTCTTTTATCATCATACTACCAATCTGTGAGAATGAGCCAAATCAACGTTCTCGTTTCTCCTTGCCAAATAACCTCTGAACTCGTCACTCATAACACGAACATCTAGCGAAGGCTTGAACGTTGTATTTCTGATAAACATCACATTGTCTGTTACCAAACTATCTTTAATCCTCACATATCCATCATTATCTAACATGATGATATTTGAATCAAATAACTTATGGTGATTCTGACACAGCCATAATCCGTTATGGCCACTCACAGCATGGTTGAATTTTGTGTCATCGTCAAGTTCGGTCGTTCTGGATATTTGGGCTACGCCCCATATATGTGCACCTTGAATGATTTCAGGAATTTCACACCCACATAATGCACATTTCTTAGAACCAAGTCTATTGAAGAGGTTGTACAAATAGGATGCAGAGCGCAACTCTGTTCTGTCCGATTGTTGTAAATACTCACGCTTGTCTAAGAAAAGCGATGTGTAGTGCATTGAGATATTGCCTAAGCTTTCTATCGTGTTCATAGAGGCTTGAGGTAGTCTCGTTAAGTCTTGTTCGCAGATATTGAACAAATCTATAGGTCTGTCTGCGATATGTGATATTGCGACAGCAAGGAGTGTTGATTCATATTTGCTGGCCCCAAAGGTCTTGGCATAAATCTGAATCTTGTCACTAGTCTTTGATACATATGATGAGTTGTTGGACGAATTTGAAGTTTGATTTTCTCTTCTGTCAAAAATCAAATCATCGATGTTTCTATATGGTAATACGGATTGCTGATAATAGCTTCCAATATTCAAAAAATCTATGCCAGCGGTCATCAGTAGGCGATAAACGAAAAGATGATAATCAGTAAATGCGTTTCCAATATGAGGTATAAAATAGTAACAGAGACGTTTGTTCAGACGTTGATCTGCATAGAACATATTGATAGCTGTTGGAACACTTTGCAAACTGGAATTGCGCCCTTCAATACTCGCTTCAGAAAGAGACACGTAATTAATCATCCCTTCATATTCCACAAGCAACAGACGTCCTCGGTTATAAGTTGAGCGGTCTTTTACCACACGGAATCTGCTCTGACCTGTAACATGTTGACAAATGTCCAAAAGAACTTCTCTTGTCAGGAGCCTGTCATAAAGTCCTGGCGTTTTCTGAGCATCTGGTCTGTATGTTATTGTTGCTTCCATATTCAATAATTTGTTATTAACACCTCGCGACGGTTGTTATATCTGCCTTGGGGTATTTCTATGTCAATTACATGATAATTATTTCTCTCTGCCCAATTAGCAACGTCTTCATTATAGAAACCTTCAACCTGCAAAACGTATGAAAACATGAATTGTGCTCCACGCTGATGAATCAAGTCCAAGAAGGTACATAGTCGTTGTTCATGGTCTATTGTCCATCCTTCAAACCCTCTTTTCCCATCGTTATATACACCAAGTGTTGAGCGATATGGAGGGTCCGCATAGACAAATGTATCTGGCGTTATCTGATCTTCCAACCTGTCGAAACTTACATTAAGATATTCCACCCTTTTTGCCTTAGAGCATCTCGCAAATGTAATAAACTTTGAAAGAAGACACTCGTTAAACCAACGGGAACCTATTGGGTTGTTAAAGCCATGATTTGTATTAAAACGTATTTGCTGCTGGAAACCATATAGAATAAGAGTATACAGCATACGAGAGTCTCGCTTAGGGATTGGAGTGCTATTGTATTTATCTCTCAATGCTACATATCCCTCCCTACTATTTGGTGCTAATTCGTATTTCTGAATTAACTTGGAAACATATAGTAAATACTCGTATGTATCAGTAGTGAATGACTTAATTAGTCCCTCAACAAAAGGATTAATATCGTTGTAGACAATACGCTCCGCATCAATATTTATACCCACATTGAAGCCGCCACCAAAAGCGTCAATAAAAGTGTGTAACGGATGATTAGGCAGATACTGCTTAATGATAGGAACCATTTTTGTCTTACTTCCCGTGTAATTAAGAGGAGATTGAACTATTACCTCTTCAGCAGGCTTTTTCTGTATGTAAAACAGATACTCTTGATGTCCATCAGCACCTTGACATTTCGTGTTGTTGTACTTCTTGTAATCTATTGTTTTACAATCGTATGTTTCTTCTATCCCAAATCGCTTGAGCGTCTTCTCAATGTAGTCTTTCGACATAAATCCATCATTGTTATAACTCAGGATAATATGAGAAGCTTTTGTCTCTGCCACCACCTTCTCAAACAGAATGTGAGCATGATACATCTTTGACCAGTTAGAACGCATTGGAGTAGTCGGTCGTGAGCCAGTTACTCTACTAATTGGAGGGTTATCATTTAGTATCAATGTTTCCAACAAATGGTATTGTGTGCCATATTGATTCTGGGTGTACGGCGGGTCAAGATATAAAATGTCACATTCTATATCTGAAATGATCTGCTCAATTTTATCATTCTGGCTTTCAATATTCTCGCAAACACCCTCGTTAGAATCTATTTTGCTGAAGATAATGGGCTTTAATGCTCGCTTATCCCAATGTTTTAGATATGCTCCATATACACCAGCTGTATTAGACACATCAGAAACAGATTCTAACAGACATGCTAAAAGATACACATACTCCTCTTCAGTTATTTGACCTTGTTCTTTCCATTCTTCAATTTGCCTGCGGAAATAATCTATACGGCCTGCATTTTCTTCAGAAAAATACATTCGGTCTGAACCACCAGGAGAATAATTCTGGTATATGAATCCATGGAGCGTATTATTTCCATTATTGAGGAACTCAAAAGGGTCAAAACCTAGTCTGTCAAATGTACATCTATTTGCATACAATTTCCCTCTTGTAAAATACGTTGAGCATTTTAAAGAGTCATTAATGATAATATGGTCATAGATAGACTTCAGACTATCTGCTACAGAACCCATACCACAAAATGCATCAAAGAAAACAAAATTTCTTTGAAGCAGGTTATGCTCTTGCAAGAGTTCCTTTATAGAATCGGTCAAACTTTCTTTACTTCCTAAATATCTCATTATTACTTTTCTCTTTCCTTTCTTATTTCGTCCATGCTGTTTGGAATATCAACTTTAACACGACCATATTTGGACACTTCATGTCTAGGTGTTCCGAACCATGTGCCATATTTGATTAATCCTTTACCTCGATATATGTAATACCCTTGCATACGGTTCATTTTATCATCTCCTCCGATGAGTTTTTTTTTCTTTTTCACTCATATCGGAAACAAATGGTAGTCTATATGGTGTGATTTCAATGAAATGTTGTTTCCCTTTAGAGCCATTCATTGGTTGGCGAATTGTCCCCAGGTGTTATCAGAACGTTTAGACAAAAAGATACCCTTACCATCATCTAATATACCCACATATAAATTAGACGGTTCTTTAGAGAATAATACTTTTACGACATGACATCTTGCGCTAATACTATTATCAATAACATCAGCTACCGCATCTTCAAAAGAATATCCCATGTATCGCATGGACCCCATAAGATAATTTGCTATAGGAGGGTTTTCTATTTTTTTCATACGTTATTGTACTCGTTATTCTTTCAATCACATCAATACAATTTACTTCTTCGGCTTCTCAACCACCATATACTTAGCACCACTATTTGCAAGAATATTCCAACTATACGGACAGTTCTTGTACAAGTATAAATATTGCTCTGCTATAGTATGGTCTTTTTTGTCATCGTATGATTCTATTGTAAGACAAACAAGTGTAAAGTACTTGTCATTCTGTTCAAGATCTTCTTCCACCCAGTAATTATCTTCTGTACAGTCAATCCATTCGTTAGTGATAATCTTCTTTTCAATTTGCAGAGCAATTGCCTGTCTGTTTTCAGCGTCAGGGAGCAACTCTATCAGTTTACGAGT
Organism: Bacteroidaceae bacterium; assembly: GCA_017548165.1. Taxonomy (GTDB): domain Bacteria; phylum Bacteroidota; class Bacteroidia; order Bacteroidales; family Bacteroidaceae; genus Physcousia. The sequence continues at coordinate 26,482 of JAFYMW010000002.1, read as the reverse complement.
ATAATTATTGTATAGTGATTTTGCTTCTGCCTTAACTGTTAACAGTTTCACATCAGCATCGTATTGATGCATCAGGTTTTTAGCATCTTTAAGAAGTTTGCGAGGAATCGGCTCGAAGTTACAGAATCCACCATCAACTGCAACCATTGGGAATCGACGCTGAGCATTGAGCCCCTTTTCGTCAAGCAAATACCACGTTACAATGCAGAAATCTTTATTTCCTGCATTCCCTTCCACCTCGTTTATCTCCATGAAAACGAGAGGATGCGGCTCCATTTGAACAAAGGCATCACCTTTTCGGATACGGGGTATATCTTGATTTTTATCCATTATCGTATTAAAAAATCATGGTTCAACTATCTAATTTCGAACTCACTGTGATTTACGTTCGAGGCGAACGAGTTCATTTATATCGACTTCAAGGAGTTCTGCAATCTTGACAAATGTCTCCATAGGTGGTTGAGAAACATTGGTGCACCATTTGCTTACAGTGGTAGGCGCACACCCCAACTGTTCGGAAAGCCATTTATTGGTTCTCTTTTTATCAACGAGTACAACTTTTATCCGATTTTCCATCTTTATTCTTTTGAAGTTATTTTACTGAGATCAGCTTGCACACTGTTTATCTCCAGGTATCCGTCTGTATGAAGGGACTTATCAAGAATATCTGTCTTAAATGCCACCCTTGTTCTTTTACAAAGCATTGTTCCAATATGGAGTACAAGTTTATACAGCTGATGACCTTGAATATGAAGATAGGCATTGGCATCATCAAGATGCTCGTTTACCATATTCTCAGGTTGTTGAAGATTCTGAAGAGCAGCTTCAAATAACAGTTTCACCCGTTCAATATAAGCGCTACCATTGTCTGCTAATTCATCTCTTGAGGGTTGTAATGGCAGACATGAGTTGAATCGGGTAATGTTCCATTGTTGATTCAACTCTGAACTTTGGCTATATTGTACAAGATAGAGAAGAGGTTTATATATAACAGCTGAAAGTTTTCGCAAGAAAACCTGAAAATCGAAGTCGGAATTTGGAACTAATTCCTCAAAGCGTTCTTGCAGATGTTCTGCCTCACAAAAGTGATTTTCCCATGAATAGGCATATGTCTGAGCAATGAGGGATTCAGCCGTCAATCCTTCTTCTCCTTTTAATTGTCGCAAATCACTATCTATACAAATGAAGAAAGTCTTTGTAAGATATGCTTTGTAGCGAAGACATTGTTCACAACCATGTACGTCATTACCTTTCTGATTCTTCGAGTATGGAATAAAAAGGTACTTTCCTGAGAAGGCCTTCTGGAGTTGGTTGTTCCAGAAAAGTTTATCCTCAGCATCCTCCAAATGTACAACAGCCTTGATGCTTCTGTCGCGCAAAGGAATATTACGAAAGTAACGTGCTTGTTCTTCGATTCTGTTCATATCACATTACTTAATTGGAGTAGTAATGTCCTCCATGTAAATAATCTTATCGCCCCATCCGTCACCAAAGATACTTGGTGAATGTGTAGTAATAAAGTACTGCGCATTAGGATTGAGTTTCACAAGTGTATTAATCAACTCATATTGCCAGCTGATGTCAAGCGAGTTTTCTGGTTCATCAAGCAGTACGAATGCTTCTTTCCCGTCCATAAGAAATACACGAAGTAAAATCAAAAGCATTTGTTTTTCACCAGAGGACAAAGCTTCAATAGGAATAATCTGCCCCTTAGAAACTACATTAAATTTATTACCTTCGATTTCAATGTGCTTTCCAGTTTCTTTAAACAAAGAATTTATAATAGAACAGAAATCTCCAATACGTGCCTTCATCTCTGTTTGTTTTTCCGCTTTAGCATCAATCATGGACATACGATAATACATCATTGACGGGCCTGTTTTCATGTCGAACATGTAAAATTCAAGATCCTGTGTCAGTGCATTAGCCACTTTGCGCTTATCGCGCATAGCTATATTATCTATAGATGGCACAAAAACTACTTGTTTTTTATCACTGGAATTTTCAAGGGCCAATTTGTATATTTCGTTCAGCAACGTAGTCTTGCCACTACCATTTATACCAACGATAATATTCACATCCGCATTGGCTGAAAAGCGAACGTTATACTTACCCCAGAGGTTAGTTGTGATTTCTTCAATTTTTGAGTACGACATAAAGCCTATTCTTTAATCTGTTCGTTATTTCCGATATATCACCTACAATATGAATGACACATATGCAAAATTAATCATTTCCCATCAAAATAAAGACACTATATCTGCATTTTTTTAAGTATACATCGTTTTAATAGCGTTTTCTTCACTTTTATTCTTCCAAAATACCGTTTTTGTTCAATAAATACAGTTTGTTCAATCGTATTGAACATCTTTAGTGCATTTCTCGCGCTTCTCGCTAAGTGTATATGCTCTTTCCTTGGTGTTCTCCTCTTGTCGTAAGAACATAGAGACTTCAAAAGAAGATGCAGGATGTAGATAATTAGCTATCGACTGATTTCCAGAGATGATAGGAGCGATTTCATTTAACGGAATTTTGTAAAGAAGTTCAGGGTTGCATGGTTCACCGCCAACACCAAGAATGATTGTTACTGTCATGTGCCGAACTTCGGAGAAATGCTTATAATTCTCAATCCTTTTTATAGGAAACAAGTCCTTGCCCAAATCGCGGTTTAGTTTCTCGCGCCACTTACATTCTACGGCAAACTCGTTTTGCCTGTATCGGAACACGAAATCGGGATTCCTGTTATTTTCAGCCTTAACCTTGCCATACGATTTGTCACCTTGCCATTCTTGCAAAATGAGTTCGTCATTTTCCTGAAGATTAAACAGGCTGAGCACATAATCCTCAAACTCTCGTCCTTTTAGCAACTCTTCTGATAAAGTTATGGAGTGAAGGCGTGAATAGATAGCAGTATATGTTCTTTGCAGTTGCTTATGGATGGCATGGATTCCCATGTCATTGTAAAACATCCTAAGCAGCATCTTGTCATGTGCCACAGTCCATCGTTCATGTTGATTGTTTTGTTCTGCTACCTTAGAACATGTATTTTCATCAACAAGATTTACTACATCTTTTCGCCCTGCCAACAAGGGGAACACGCTGCCATTCTTATTGACATAACCACAAATGACATGCTGGCAAATCGACAATACATACTCATTTCTCAGTCTGGGCATAGCTCCTTTTCCTCTTGGTTCATTACGCCTCAGAACAACAATAAGCATTCTGTTTTCTTGTAGTGCCCGCTCTATCTGAATGTTGTTTCCGTCAGTGAAGCGGTTCATTACAAACAAAATGGCAGGGACTTTGGCAACGAGTAGCGCCTTCAGCACTTCCGACTCCATGTCGGTAGAATTGAAGCAAGCAATGCAGTCTTTATCTGTTAGGCTATCCGTCCACTTGAACACTTTGCCATACAGTCCTATAGGCGTCATCTTGGAACATAGAAATAGCGTTTTTTCTCTATTCATTAAATTTTGATTGCCTATAGTCTCAATTATCTGCATAATTTAAAATATTTACTTGCTTGAAATTACTTCATGTGACGTGCCTCTATTTTATGTGTTTGTAGTTATTTTGAAGGTGCAATCAATTCTCGTCTATCCACATTTAAAAGAGTGGCGATTTTATCCAATGTCGCCAAGTCTGGCTGACTGGAGTTGCTACACCATTTGCTGACTGTGCAGGCGGATTTGCCCATTTGTTCTGCCAGCCATTTGCCTGTCTTTTGTTGTTCAACGAGTACTACTTTGATACGATTAAGATTTGCCATTATTCCGAAATATATTTAATTCTAACGCAAATATATTAAATATATTCCAAAATAAAGAATTCTATGGTTGGGATTTGCCCATTTAGTGCGATTTTCGTATCATTGCGGTAAACCTCGAATATAGATCAATAAACATTGAAGTAAATTTCATGCTTCTCGCTCGTTTGTTTATATTTTTAAAAGAAAAATCATTATGGGTTAGAATAAGACCTGCTATAATATATTTCTGTCGTATATAAACAGAAGGTATAAGTTATGAGATGGCAATATGTCTATAAAAGCCCATCGTGCTATGAAAATATGAAATATATTTGCCTTTTCGCTCGCTTAATTGTATCTTTGCAGAAATATAATCATTAATTTGGTATTATAAAAAGGATATGTTGAAGCATTTCTTAAAGATAATGGGGCGATATTTGAAGCCCTATCGAAAATATTTGGTAGGTTCGGTATTGCTGAACTTTTTCTCGCAATGGATGAATGTGTTCTCCTTTGTGGTGCTGATACCTATACTGAATATCTTGTTCAAGATAGATCAGACGGTGTATACTTACAAGGAGTGGACTTGGGATACGCTAAGCAAGGAAACGGTTGTAAACAATGGTTATGCCTTTGTGCAAGAACTGATTAACGAGCACGGCGCATTCTTGACATTGGTGATAATGGGTGTTGCGCTGGTGCTGATGACGGGCATAAAGACATTTGGATACTTTGCCTCAAGTGCTGTGATGGTGCCCTTGAGAACCGGTGTGGTGAAGGATATAAGGACACAATTATATAATAAGGTGTTGGCCTTGCCTTTGAGTTTCTTCTCAGAAGAGAGGAAAGGTGATATCATTGCCCGTATGAGTGCTGATGTGCAGTGTGTGGAGACGGCGGTGATGTCGTCCGTTGATATGATTATACGTCAGCCTATAGCCATAGTGGTGTGTTTCGTGACTTTGTTTAGTGTAAGTTGGCAGCTGACTCTCTTTGTCTTTATCGTTGCTCCGTTGGCAGGTTGGGTGATGGGCAAGGTGAGCCGTAAGCTCAAGAGTCAGTCGGCCAGTGTGCAGAGCAGATGGGGTGACATCATTGCTCATCTCGACGAGACATTGGGTGGTTTGCGCATCATAAAGGCTTTCATTGCGGAGAAGAAGATGTCGCAGCGTTTCTATGAGAAGAACGACGAGTACCGCAGAGAGATGACAGAGATGGTGGTGAGACAGAATGCTGCACATCCCATGTCGGAGTTTCTGGGCACATCTATAATCGTTATTGTGCTTTGGTTTGGCGGCTGGCTAATCCTGAACGGTACCAGCATGATAGATGCGTCTACATTCATCTTCTACATGGTGATTCTGTATAGCGTGATAAATCCATTGAAGGACTTGTCCAGGGCTTCGTATCAGATTCCTCATGGATTGGCTTCGATGGACCGCATCGACTTCATCCTGAAAGCAGAGAATCTTATAAAGGAACTGGCAAAGCCAGAGGAACTGACCGAGTTTGAGAAAGAGGTGGAGTTGCGCAATGTTGGTTTCCGTTATCAAGAGGGTGGTAGGGATGTGTTGAAGAGCATTAACCTTACCATCCCCAAGGGCAAGACCATAGCATTGGTGGGACAGTCGGGTAGTGGTAAGTCTACGCTGGTGGATCTTATTCCCAGGTATCACGATGTCTGCGAGGGTCAGATACTCATTGACGGTAAGGATATTAAAAGTGTGCGTATACGTGATTTGCGTGCCTTGATTGGCAATGTGAATCAGGAGGCCATTCTCTTTAACGATACTTTCTACAACAACATAACCTTCGGTGTGGAGAATGCCACTATGGAGCAGGTCATCGAGGCAGCAAAGATTGCCAATGCTCATGATTTCATTATGGAGAGCGAGAATGGATACGACACGATGATTGGTGACCGTGGTGGTCGCTTGTCTGGTGGTCAGCGTCAGCGAGTGAGCATAGCGCGTGCCATCTTGAAGAATCCTCCGATACTTGTACTGGATGAGGCTACATCGGCACTTGATACCGAGTCGGAGCGCTTGGTTCAGGAGGCATTGGAGCGTCTGATGAAGAGTCGCACCACCATAGCCATAGCGCATCGTCTGTCAACAATCAAGAATGCAGATGAAATCTTCGTTCTTTACGAGGGCGAGATAGTGGAGCGTGGTGGTCACGACGAGCTCATTGCAAAGAACGGATACTACAAGAGGTTGTATGATATGCAGCAGCTGTAGAGAACGGAAAGGTGAAAGGTGAAAATGGAAACCGAAGGACTTAATGGGTGAGTTTACAGAGATGCGAAATATGCAATTCAAGATTGCCATAATAGATTCCAATATTCTGGCTTGTATGGGCCTGGAGAGAATATTGGATGAATTGATTCCTGTGGCTGAGATTGTCACTTGTGAGTCCTTTGAGGAACTGCTCTCAAAGGGCGAGGCGGAATTTGTCCATTATTTTGTGTCGTCAAGAATATACTTTGAGCATACTGCATACTTCCGTGACAGAAGCGGTCGTAGCATAGTGATGGTGGGGGGTGACATGATTATCAACGGTGTGGCAACGCTGAATGTTTGTCAGGGCGAAGCGGCTTTGGTGCGTGATCTGGTGGCATTGCAACGCAGGGGCCACCATGCTGGTATGTCGGCACATAGCGCTCATGCTAACATTGCACCACATCCTATGTCCAAGGAAAAACCAGAACCACTGCTTTCAACAAGGGAGGTGGAAGTGGCCCTATTGCTATGCCAAGGGTGCATAAACAAGGAGGTGGCAGACAAACTGAACATCAGTATTACTACCGTTATCACTCACCGAAAGAACATCATGGAAAAACTCGGAGCACGCTCCCTTGCAGATGTGATTATCTATTGTGTGATGAACGGGATTTATAATGTGTAGCATTTGCAATATGATGCATATATGATAAGGATTGCTTTTGTGCATAATCGTTTTCCTGCAGGAGGTGCAGAGCGAGTGACAATGGATATAGCTTCCTACCTGAAAGAGTATGGAGGTTATGAAGTCTTTGTATATGCATCAAGGATTTCTGAAGCGCAGCTAAATGATGAGATGCTAAGCAATTTTACATTGCGTAAGATTCCAACACAGTTTATATCCCATAGCAGAACCAAGCAGATAGAGCGTTATATTCTTGAGGATGAAATAGACATACTTGTTCAGCCTGGTAAGGCTATTCCTGGAATAGAGAAGATAAAGGAGAGAACCTGTGTTAAGACAATTGTGGCATGCCATGGAGAGCCATTCTGGCAACGTCATGTGATAATGCATCGCAGACAGAAAGGCTTTTTCCGTAAACTGATGTGGCATCTCTTTAATAGACGAAGATTTGAGGACGGGACGTTGGCAATGAGAATGGCTATATCTCGTACGCGAAGAGATTATGAAACATCAGATGCATACACAGTTCTTTGTAGGTCATATATACAGGAGACGCTTTCTGTTTTAGGTATAGATGAGGCTTCTTCTCACATATATGCCATAGAAAATTCGGAGCGTCCTGTTGCGGAAGTAAATTACAATAAAGAAAATATAATCCTTTTTGTAGGAAGATTTGAAAATTGGTCCAAGCGTATTGATCGCCTTTTAAGGATATGGCATTCTGTTCAGGATCGGATGTTGGACTGGAAACTGGTTCTTGTGGGCGATGGTGACGATTGGCATAGGATGCGGAACCTGGCCAAAGCCATGCATCTGCAACGCGTTCATTTTGAAGGCAGACAAAACAATGTTGCAGAATATTATCAAAAGGCATCTGTTGTGGCTTTGACTTCCGAAACAGAGGGGTGGGGGTTGGTTTTGACAGAGGGGCAAGCTATGGGATGTATAGGTGTTGCATTCGGTTGTACCTCTGGTGTTAAAGAGGTTCTTTCGCCAGACTGTGGCTGCGGATTTGTGGTGCCACCTTTTGATGAAGGGAAATACGCTGATATATTGTTGGCAATTGCTGCAATGGGCGACAATGAAAACATGGCAATAAGACAGAGAGCAGTGGCAAAGATACTAACGTATGCTCCAGAAATCATATCAGAAAAATGGAGAGTCTTGTTTGAACATCTAAAAACAATAGAATAAAATGAGAAACTATAATCCTGAGGGTTCTGTATTAAGAAGAGACCAATTAGAGATGTTAAAAGTATTGGTCGCTTTTGCAGATATTTGCAAGAAGCACGATATAAAGTGGTGGCTGTGTTCTGGCACATTGTTAGGGGCTGCTCGTCACAAGGGCTTTATTCCTTGGGATGACGATATGGATGTGTCTATGTTGAAAGAAGACTATAAAAAACTTGAGAAGGTTCTTGCTGACATGAAAAGTGAAGACTACTTTTATCAGTGTATCAATACTGATATTGAACATGTGAATGTGTATGGCAAATTCAGGAAAAAGCATGAACCTGTCTTTTCTGCAGACTCGCGTTCGCAATATTTTAAGTATCAGGGGGTTGGTGTTGATGTTTTCTATATAGAAAAGTCTAGTCGTTTGGCATCTCATATGGCTAAATTTTTTTATCAGAATATGCAACACCCAACTCAATACATCAAGAACCGTATTTTGAGACATTTGTGTATAAGGTTGGTACAAATTGTCAATTTTGCTATTCTAATTCCTTTCTGCCGATTTGTTGCATGGCTATCTAATCCTAATAATGAGTATCGTATTGCTTTTGGGGGAGGATTCTATAAAAGTAAATTCTTTCTTAAAGATATATTCCCTCTCTCAAAGATGGAATTTGAGGGAGTGGAATTTCCTGTACCAGGTAACACAGATGCCTATTTGACAAATATTTATGGAGATTGGAGAAAACTGCCAACGGAGGAACAGATAAAAAAGTCAATTCATTATCCAATGTATGTTAGGGAGATATTTGGAGACTCCACAGCGAGTGTTCAATAGAATGCTCTAAGCATCTGAATCTGACTAACATTTTATCACAATCAGTTTAGCCATTATTGATTAATATACATAGCAACCAATGAAGTCCAAATCTCCCATTACCATATCTTTGATAGCACCAATATATGGTGTTGAGAAATATATCGTTAGATTTGCAGATTCTGTACTGTCTCAGTCGTATCCACATATGCAGTTCATCTTTGTGAATGATGGGACAAAAGACCGCTCAATAGATATTCTGGAGGAACTTATCAATAGCAAGTATTCTCATCGTAGGGAACAGATAGTTATTGTGAATAAGCAGAACGAGGGCTTACCTGCAGCTCGTAGTACAGGACTGGACTATGTTACAGGTGATTATGTCTATAATGTAGACCCAGATGATTGGTTGTCTCCTAATTCAATAGAGAAAATTGTGGACAAGATAGAGGAAACAGATTGTGATATTGTGTATTTCAACTATGTCAAGGAGTATGCAAATCGTTCAAGTCGCAAGTGTGAGCGTGTATATGCTGCTGATAGCAAGGAAACTTATATACGCAATATGTATAATCACAAGGCTTATGGAACTCTATGCAATAAATGCGTGAGATTTTCTTTGTATAGTTCAAATAGCATATATGTTCCGCGTTACAGCTATGCCGAGGATTGTTTTATAAGCGTTCAGCTTGTGGGGTATGCGCGTAGCCTTGCTTATCTTGACGAGGATGTTTACCACTATCGCAAGGATAACCCCAATTCAATCACCAGACAGGGGCGCAGGATGCGTAAGCGCGAGTATGCCGCAAATTTTCTTGACCTGTATGAAAAATATAGGAATATGCCACATGGAACAAACCCGGTAGAGTGCATTTTCAATGATATTATTATGCAAGCAGGATGGTATTCAATATTCTATAATCTTGACCTTTTTGCTCAGTATCCATATCTCGCCTCTGCAGTGCGAAGAGCTAAGATACAATGTGGGTCAGATGTTCCTTTGTTTGCACAACTTGTAACTAAACTGTATGCGCTATCAAGAAAGTGATTTTATGGAAATGCCACAGCAGTGACTAAAGGATTTTTTATTTTTCGTATTTTGATTTTTGGGGGAGTAGCTTGTTGAACGTAATGAGTAATGTGTCTCTTATTTCTTTGTATCTATCCTCGCTCATCTGCACATCGTTTATGCAAGCAAGTGTGTGTGTCGGAGATTCAAGAAATGTACTTAGTTTTTTTGTTGATGTGATGCCTAATGACAGATGCTTCTTCGAAAGTCTTCTGTTTAGAATCTTTCCCTTGAGGTACATATAATCAAGGAATAAATATTGGTTTAGGTTGTTACTTTCCCTTGTACGTGTCAGTGTCTTGAGGATATAGGGCTTGGCCTTCTCGTATACCTCCTCGCAGATGCTCTTTAGCATTGGACTGCATATATGTTGAGGGCGTAGGAAGCATATTGATTCTTTCATGCCAAGAGCCTTGCGTGCAACGCTGTTTGAGTTGCGGCATATCTTCTTGTACATGTCAAGGGAGAGAAGGTGGTGGCTCATTCCTATTACTCCTTGTCCGTTGCAAAAGAACTCCTCAGGTATGCATGGCTTGAGTGGGAACATATCGTCATTAAAATACAGATATTCTTCGTCCAGACCCTCAATGTTGTGCAAGTGCATTTCAATGGGATTGCAATTGAAAGTCGGTAGAAACTGTTTGGGAATGATATCTTTGTGTAGTACCACATTTACAGTTTCTCTGTTCAGCCACTCTGGCACCTGACTTTCTCCGGAAACGACAAGATGCACCTTACGTATAAATGGCATATTCTTCGCGATGCCACGGAACAGGTATTTCAGTGTGCCCCAGTCTCGGAATCGCTTTTCCAGGATAGGGGTGTTGGTATGCTTTTCGTATTCCTTCTGCCATACGGGATCAAGTCCGTTTACGTATGTAATTACTATGTCCATAGAGTATGTCTTTAAGTAAGATGCTTAATGTGTCTAGCAAGTGCTTGTGCCAAAATATTTTTCTTGTTTTTCTGGTGTGTGCTTCCAGCGTTTGTGTGACCACATCCAGAGTTCCGGTTGTTCTTTTATCATCTCCTCCAGTCGGGTAGCATAGCGTTGTGTTATCTCGTGCTGGGCAATCTCCTCCTTGCCGTCGTAGATTTCTTCCAGTATTACTTCGTATCTGCCCGGGGCAACACGTCTTGTGTAGGCAAAAAGAATGGGTATCTTGAATTTCGTGGCAATACTCTCTGCTCCGTCTATGAATGCCGTGTCCTGGTTCAGGAAACGGAACCAATGGGTGTCTGCCCTCAGGTTCGGACTCTGGTCGGAGAGAAGTCCCAGTATGAAACCCTTGCCTTTGTTGCGATTTCTCAGATAATAGGTTATGGTGCTTTTCATGGGTACGGTGGTGATGTTTTCCGAGAACCTTCGCAGGCGCAGGAAAAACATATCGAACACCACACTGCTCATCGGATGGTACACGCTCATGAACGTATTACACATCTGCTTCCTGCTCCATAGAGGCAGGTACTCCCAGCAACCATAATGGGCACCCACGGCTATCCAGTCCTTGCCGTCCAGTCTTTCTGTCACTTCTTTGGCGTTCACCCAGTTCACTGCCCTGTCCTTGCGCCTCTCACTTGCACCTACCAGGCTGATAATGTCAACCGCCACCTCTGCCAGGTGGATGTAGTAGCTGCGTAGCAGTCTTTTTATCTCCTGCTTGTTCTTCTCTGGGAACGATTTGGTCAGGTTCTCTGCAATTACCCTATGCCTGTAATGCGAAAGGATAAGAAGCAATGCCAGGATGGGTTTGAGTATATAGTACCTGAAACATCTGGGTGTTATGCTGATAAAAAGGAAAAGTCCCCACAGCATTGCCAGACATATATTGTGATACCATTTCAGTTGTGTTTCCATTTTTTTTGCTTTACTATCTCCGTACGAAGTTCAAAGGTAGTGAAATAAAACCTTATTCATGTCAATTTCAATGTAAATGTATAATAAATATGCTGTTTGCTCCTCAATATCTGCATTTTTTCGTATCTTCGCACATCATTTTTAATATAATTTCAACAATGCTATATCCATTATTGTTTGAGACAAGCCTGTTCCCTATTGTGTGGGGCGGTACCCGCTTGAGGCAGATGAAGGGCATGGCCCCCAGTTGTGAGCCCGTGGGCGAGAGTTGGGAAGTCAGTGCCGTGCCAGGCAAGGAATCTGTTGTTGCCAATGGCGACCAAAAGGGCAAGACTCTTGCTCAGTTGGTGGCAGAGTATGGTGAAGAACTATTGGGCAAATATGTTCATGAGAAGTTCAATGGTGAATTCCCTATGTTGGTAAAGTTTATCGATGCTGAGAGCGATTTGAGTATTCAAGTACACCCAAACAATGAACAGGCCACAGAGCGTCATGGCTGTATGGGCAAGACTGAGATGTGGTATGTGGTGGATGCCAAGCCTGGAACATATCTCTATGCGGGTTTTGCTCAGAGTGTTACTCCTGAGGAATATTGCCGTAAGGTAGAGGATGGAACCATTTGTGAGGTGTTGGCAAAGCATTACATCAGTGCTGGTGATGCATTCTTTATTCCTGCCGGTCGTGTGCATGCCATTTGTGGAGGTGCGTTAATAGCAGAGGTACAGCAAAGCAGTGATATCACATACCGAATCTACGACTATGGTCGTATGGGTATGGATGGTAAGCCTCGTGAATTGCATACAGAGTTGGCAAAGGACGTTATAGACTATGCTGTGCACAAGGAATATTCTGTCAATTATACCAAAGACATGAATCAGTCAAATCTGGTGTGCGAATGTGAGTATTTTACCGTTAATAATCTTAAACTCAACGAGGCTAAGCAACGCAACCTAAAGCATTTGGATTCTTTCCTCATTTATATATGCCTTGCCGGTGAGTGCAAAATAGGAGAATCTGTGGTACTTAAGTATGGTCAAAGTTGTTTGATTCCAGCCTCATGTGCTGATGTTACAATTACTCCAATAGGTGAAACTGGCGTGGTGGAACTAATGGAGGTATATGTTGATAAGGTTTAACGTTGAGTTAGGTTAAATGCACAGGTTAGAATTAACTAGTGAACCTACCAACGATTGACGAATAATCCCAAATCGGTCATTAGACTGTTACGCGCAAAACATCTGTTGAATTATATTCGAACTTTTCTCGCCAAGGCTAACTTCAAACGAGTTTGAGTCCGCTCAATTGGCTTAACGAAAAGGGTCAAAAATAAGACTATTACCATCATAACGCTAATGACCGATTTGGGATAAACTAAAAAAAGAGGATTGCTTGTAGCATGATGACAGGCAGTCCTCTTTTTGTGTCTATATGACGATGGCAATATTGTCTTGCACCTTGAAGTTTATAGTTATACCCTTGAACTCAAAACTATATATGCGCTCGGGATCGTTCTGATAGTGGGGACGGGGGTCGCTGGCAAGGATGCTTTCGATGGCTTGCCATTGACGTGGGGTGAAATTGTATTTCTGACGGACAGAGTCGGTGATGCTGACTTGCAGGGTGTCGTTGTGAGTTTCCGTAGTCCAGCCTGCCGAGGCATCGGGGTGCGAGTCGGTAAAGGGAAGGTAGGGTTTGATGTCCAGAATGGGTGTGCCATTCATAAGGTCGGCACCCTCCACGTGGATTACGGGACCCTCTGGGGTGTCGAGTTCTATTCGTGTTATCCTAACGGACGAGAGACCGATGTTGTTGGGACGGAAAGGTGAACGTGTTGCCCAAACACCCATGCGCTTGTTACCACCCAGACGGGGAGGACGAACGGTGGGTGACCACTTGTCGGAGTGTGCCTGACTGAAATCCCATAGTAGCCAGATGTGCGAGAAGCCTTCAAGTCCGCGCAGAGCTTCGACATTGCGATACTCAGGGCAGAATACAATCCGTGCATCCAGCCCCTCAACCAAACCACTTTGGCGAGGGATGCCGAACTTGCCGTCAAAGTCGTTATAGATATGTGCTATCGTTATCATAAGCCAAATGATTGAAGTAGGGATTTCAGTATAAAGAACACAACGGGTACGAAGAGCGAGGGCAGAAGGTTCAGCGTTTTGCAATCCTTGATGCCCAAAATGCCCAGGCCCGATGCGGCAATCAGGGTTCCGCCAACGATGCTCATTTCGCATATCATCTCCTGGGGAATGATGTCGCCAAAGAGTTTGGCTATCATATACCACGAGCCTTGCCAGCAGAACAGCACGGGTGCAGCCCATGCCATGCCATAGCCGTAGGTGGCGGCAAGTACGGCACTGGTGACGAGGTCCAGGGTAGCATTGGTGAGCAGGAAGGTCTCATCGCCCAGGAGGGCACTGTTTATGGGGCCCAGGATGCTAAATGTGCCGATGCAATAGAGTAGTATTCCGGTTGAGAGGCCCTGTGCCAGGTTCTTGCCGGGTTGTGAGGGCTTGCCTTTCTTTAGTTTGTCAACAAGGGCATCGAACCTTCCGGACAGATTGAGCATGGTGCCAAGAAGCGAGCCTAAAGCCAGGGAGACAACGAAGAGCACGGGGTATTGGCTCTTGGGCATATTGTTGCATACGGCATTGAAGCCGAGGGCAAGCGAGGCAAGTCCCATGGCGGTGTATAGCACACCTTGCCACTGAGGGCGGATGCGTTGCTTCAGTGCTGCTCCGGCAATGCTGCCGATGATGATTGTGCAGGTGTTGACTATGGTGCCGATCATATCTCTATCACTTCCAGGTCCTTGAACTGTTTCCCGTCGATGGTGAAGCGGACAAGGGTGCGTACGGTGTGCCATCCTTGCAGACCTGCTGCTCCGGGGTTGATGTGGAGGCAGGAGAGGGCAGGGGCGTATTGCACCTTCAGTATGTGGCTATGTCCGCTGATGAAAAGGTCGGGAGGGTCGGCAAGGAGTTGCTTGCGAATCCTGGGATCGTATTTGCCAGGATAACCGCCTATGTGCGTCATCATTATACGGGTTTCCTCGCATTGCCAACGGAGTATGTCGGTGTAGGTGCGCCGCAATTCTCCTCCGTCGATATTGCCGTAGACGGCCTTCAGTGGGCGGATGTCGTTCAGGCGCTTGGCCAACTCCGGAGAACCTATGTCCCCGGCATGCCATATCTCGTCGCACTCGGCTAAATAGCGTGCATAGCGTTCGTCCCAATAACCGTGCGTGTCTGACAGGAGGCCAATGCGTTTCATCGTTGTGATGGTGTGTGGGTTATTCTATGTTCTTGCGAATCTTGGTCAGGTAGGCATACATCGCTTCCTCGTCCTTGTCGTCGATAATCTGGATGAGTTGCTTCAGCTCGGCACGGATGTTCTCCACATGACTCTTTGTGCGTGGGTTGAAGAGGATTTCCCTCAAGAGAGTGTCGTCTTCCGAGAGTACGCCACGCGCTATCTTGTGATGACGTTTGAAGGTGGTGCCGGGTGCATCCTGGTGCTTCATCACGGCAGAGAAGACGAAGGTGCTTACGAAAGGCACGGACAGGGAATAGGCCATGGCCTCGTCGTGCTCGTCGAAGGAGTATTCGTGCACATTCAGTCCCAGACGGCGGTATAGGTCCATGAAGAATATGCGTCCCATGTAATCTCCCTGAGTGATGACGATGGCATTCTCGGTGCTCAGTTTGCCCAGGTTGGCAAAGGTGGGACCGAACATGGGGTGTGTGCTCACATAGCGCATGCCGGTCTGCTCATAGAACTCGAGGACCCCCGTCTTCACACTCGAAATGTCGCTGATGATGCAATCCTTGGGCAGGTGGGGTATGACCTCCTGAAAGACGGAGAGAGTGTACTTCAGCGTAACGGCATTTATGACAAGTTCTGGACGAAAGTCGTCAATCTCCTGAAGGGTGGTGAAACGCTGCGTGTTGTAGAGAAAACGCATGCGTCGGGTGTCCACTTCGTAGACGGCACATTCGTGGTCAAAGCTCAACACATCGGTGAAGAAACTTCCCATCTTGCCGGCGCCGAGGATAAGTATTCTCATCTTTTATACTATACCTTATCTTTACTTATTTATAAGTTGAACTTTGTTCTTCTTTTACTCGCCAAGGCATAACTCAAACAAGTCTGGGTCTGCCCTTATGGCTTAACGTAAAAGTTCCACCTGCTGGCGCACGCTCTCCTCGTGTATGCATTCGAAGATTTTCTTGATACACTCGGCATCAATGCCCTTCAGCACACCCTGTGCGGCACGCTTGTCCAGAATCTCGCTATAACGCTTTGTCTGCACGATGGTCATGCCATTGTCGCGCTTGTATGCACCAATCTCGCGGGATATGCCCATGCGCTTGGCAAGCAGGTCGATGAGTTCATTGTCAATCTCGTCAATGCCCTTGCGCAGGGTGCTGAGCGAGGCGGTAAGGTCCACGGTTTCGCGTATGGTGAGCATGGACAGGATATAGTCGAGCACATCGGGAGTAACCTGTTGTGAAGCATCGCTCCAGGCCTTGTCGGGGTCGCAATGGCTCTCCACCATCAGTCCGTCCATGCCAAGGTCCATAGCCTGTTGGCAAAGAGGAGCGATGAGGTCGCGTCGACCACTTATGTGGCTTGGGTCGTTGATGATGGGCAGGTTGGGCATGCGACGGTGCAACTCGATAGGAATCTGCCACATGGGCACATTGCGATATAGTTTCTTCTCATAACTGGTGAAACCACGATGTATGGCACCCAAACGCTTGATGCCGGCACCATTGAGGCGTTGCAAGGCACCAATCCACAGTTCGAGGTCGGGGTTTACGGGGTTCTTTACCAATACAGGCACATCCACGCCTTTAAGTGCATCGGCAAGGGATTGCATGGCAAAGGGGTTGGCGGTGGTTCGTGCACCTATCCACAGGACATCGATGCCGTATTTAAGTGCCAGTTCCACATGTTCGGGAGTTGCCACCTCGGTGGCGGTGAGTAGACCAGTTTCCTTCTTCACCATCTGCATCCAAGGCAGAGCTTTTTCTCCGTTGCCTTCAAAACCTCCAGGCTTGGTACGAGGTTTCCATATACCTGCACGGAAGATGTGAAAACCCTTGCCTGCCAGTTGCTTGGCGGTGTTCATTACCTGATCCTCTGTCTCGGCAGAGCAGGGGCCTGTGATTATAAATGGTCTCTCCGTGCTACAAGGGAGATCGAGGGGCTGCAAGTCTAATTCCATATTGTCAGTGTGTGGTGGTGTCTATGTGTTATGTTTGTCAGTGTTTGGTAGTCTCGTTTTGGGTCGTTATATTGTCTGACCTTATTCAATGTATTGTCTGGCTTCATTCAACGTATTGTCTGTGTCTTGACGATATGATGTCTTTTTTGAAGGCATTATTGCCATTTTAGAGCCTTGATGCGTGCGACGGCTTCCTTGAACTTCTCGTCCTTGGCGCAAAGGCTGATGCGCAAGTATCTCTCACCATTGGAACCGAAGATGAAACCCGGTGTGATGAACACCCTTGCCTCGTGAAGTACGCGCTCGGTGAGTTCCTCTACATTGCTATAGGAGTCGGGTATTCTGCCCCAGAGGAACATACCCACTTGATTCATATCATAAGAGCAATGCAAGGTGTCCATTATCTCGCGGGCCATGGCACGACGGTTGGCATAGGTTTGGATATTCGCCACAGAGTGCCACTCCTCGGTATTGTCATATGCCTGAGCGGCCGCCAGTTGGAGTGCACGGAAGGTGCCGCTATCTATGTTGCTCTTCACCTTCAGAATCCATGAGATGAACTCACTATTGGTGGTAAGCATGCCCACACGCCAACCGGGCATGTTGTGGCTCTTGGACATGGAGTTGAATTCTATGCAACAATCCTTGGCACCCTCAACCTGAAGGATGCTCAGCTTCTCGCCCTCGTTGAGGATGAAGGAGTAGGGGTTGTCGTTCACCACGACGATGTCGTGCTCCTTGGCAAAGCGCACCAATCTTTCGTAGGTCTTCATCTGCGCCTGACCACCAGTGGGCATATTGGGATAGTTTGTCCACATCAACTTGATACCCGTGAGGTCCATCTGCTCAAGTTGTTCGAAGTCAGGTTGCCAACCGTTGCTCTCCACAAGGTCATAGTTTACGATTCGTGCACCCAGCAGTTTGCTCAACGAGGTGTAGGTGGGATAACCAGGGTTGGGCACCAGTACACCATCGCCAGGGTTGACGAAGGCAAGAGTGACATGCAGTATGCCCTCCTTTGAACCTATGAGAGGTTGGATTTCATTGTTGGGATTGAGCTCCACATTGTACCAGCGCTTGTAGAAGTTGGCCATCGCCTGACGCAATTGGGGTATGCCGGTTGTGGGCTGATAACCATGGGCATCGGCCTTGCGAGCTTCGTTGCACAGGGTCTCTATGGTAGAGTCGGAAGGAGGCATGTCGGGGCTGCCTATGGCCAGAGAGATGATGTCCATCCCCTGGGCATTCATAGCGGCAACCTCCTTGAGTTTGCGTGAGAAATAGTATTCGTTGACAGAGGCAAGTCTGTCTGCTGGCTTTATCATGTGTATGTGTAGAATTTAATTCGGATGTTCAGGTGGGTGGGGGGCTACATTGTCTGCTTGCCATCGCAATATATGCCAAGGGTCTTCAGTTCCTGGGTCAGGGGAGTGATGGCATTGATAGCCTGATGCAGACGTTGTGTGTTCTCGAAACTCACATCTATGTAGAACATATACTGCCACTCTTTGCCAATGATGGGGAGAGACTGTATCTTGGTGAGATTGAGCTTGTAGAAGGACAGCACGGAGAGTATTGCCGAGAGAGAACCTTCCTCGTGAGGCAGGGTGAAGACCAGACTTGCCTTGTTGGTCGTGGTCACATCGCGTAGCTTACCAGCTCTGGCTATGTTGGCAAGTACAAGGAAGCGTGTGTAGTTGTGCTTGTTTGTCTCGATGCTTTCCTCCAGTACCTTCAGGCCATATATCTCGGCCGCATCTTTGTGGCATATGGCGGCATGTCCGCGAAGATGCTTCTGGCTGATAGTGGCCGCCGCACCAGCCGTGTCGGCAACTTCCACCACCTTGAAGTCGGGGTGCGCCTCAAGAAAGGCACGGCATTGCATGAGAGCCACGGGGTGGGAGTTTACCTCGGTTATGTCTTCCCAACTATCCTCGGGCAGACACATGATGCTATGCTGGATGCGCAACTTGTGCTCGCCGATGATGGTAAGACCCGAGTCGCGCAACAACTCATAGTTGTGCAGAAGCGATCCTGCTATGGTGTTCTCTATTGCTACCAGCGCAATCATGTCGGGGTTCTGCTTCATGGCAAGGAAAACCTCCTCGAAAGTGTTGCACTCGACGAGGTCAAGTTCTTCGTTCTGGAAGAACCTATGCGATGCTATATCGTGGAAGCATCCCCTTATGCCCTGTATTGCTATCTGTTTTTTCATATCAATAGCAAAGGTATATGTTTTTGGAAAGAAAAGGGTATTTCTACCAAGAAAAAAGATAAATATAGCGTATTAAGGTAGAATATGTACCATTATTTTTTGAATTCACCATTGATGTGGTCAACGATAGAGGGGTCTAAAGCAACAGCTTGTCTAAGGTCTTCCATAGCACCTATTTTGTCGCCAATGAGCATTTTCAGCCTGCCTCGTTCTTTAAGGATGTTGGCGTTGGGACCTTCTTTTTCC
Source organism: Bacteroidaceae bacterium (assembly GCA_017548165.1). Classification (GTDB taxonomy): domain Bacteria; phylum Bacteroidota; class Bacteroidia; order Bacteroidales; family Bacteroidaceae; genus Physcousia. The sequence goes on along the minus strand of JAFYMW010000002.1, from coordinate 7,207 downwards.
AGTTCTTCGTTCATTGCTGCTATCATGGCAGCTACAATATTGTTTTCCATATATGAAGGAATGTGTGTTTGTCGTTAGTTTATAAATTGCACAGATAGTCAATCACCCTCACGTTGGCCTCTTTCAAAGCATGGCTTGCCAAAGCAAGATTGCGACTGAACTCCTCAAATGTTTCTGCACCACTATCGCAAAGGTCGGTGACACTTTTGACAAAGAGGATAGGAGTGTTTAATAGCGAGCATACAAAGGCCACGGCGGCACCTTCCATGTCTTTCAGTTCTCCATGGTTTTCTTTGATGATTTGTAGGTCGCAAGGTTGCATGTCCAATGATGAGCCAGTGGTGATTTTACCCATAGGCAAACCTAATTCTTTGGCCAATTCCTGTGCTCCTGTCCAAACGGGATAATTGCCCAAAGCTTGTGTGCCCCATTGGTCATCACCAGGAACGCGGCGGTCGTGAAACATGCATGCATTGCCGATATACACTTGTGCTATGCTTGCTCCGTTTTCTAGAAAAGCTCCGCACGTGCCACTATTGACAACGATATCAGGGTGTAGACGTTCAATTGCAGAAAGGGTAGCAACAGATGCAGCTTCGCATCCTACAAGGTCGCTTCCGTGTTGTTGACCGTTGAGAACAACATTCAGTATGGATTCTTTTCCGTCTTTGCCAGTAATGGTGGTGCGGTACAATTTGCAAGGTAATGGGATAAAAAAATCTTTTACCTCCTCCACTCCGTAGTGCTCGATGAAAGGCTGTGCCTCTGCCTGCATGGCTATGATATAAAGTATGTTCATGCCTATATATATTAAATAGGTGTGTTAATATTTAAGGCAAAGTTAAGAAAAGATATTTTTATTGTCTAAGGTTTGAAGGAAAAATAGTAACTTTGCAAGCGTTTATATTTAAAAATAGGAAAAATTATGATATTTACCGCTGGAAATATATTGTTGATAGGTGCGGTGTTGATATTCTGCGCTATCATCATCAGCAAGACTGGATATCGTTTCGGCATCCCCACATTGTTGTTGTTCCTGCTCGTAGGCATGGGATTTGGAAGTGATGGATTAGGTTTGCAATTTGATAGTGCTGAGGATGCACAATTCATAGGCATGATAGCATTGAGCATTATCCTGTTTACTGGCGGTATGGACACCAAACTGCGCGAGATTAAACCTGTCATGGCGCAAGGTATGGTACTTTCCACGTTGGGTGTATTGATTACGACGTTGCTTACAGGAGGATTTATCTTTTGGTTGTCAGGCTATTCTAACATGAACATTGCCTTGCCCGTGATGACCAGTCTTTTGTTGGCGGCAACTATGTCTTCAACAGACTCGGCATCAGTGTTCAACCTGCTTCGCTCGCAAAGGATGAATTTGAAGGAGAATCTCAAACCTATGTTGGAGCTGGAGAGCGGTAGTAACGACCCTATGGCATATATGCTCACCATAGCTCTGATACAGGTTATTGTTAGCGGAAGCGGATTTGATTTGGGCCTGTTGATAAAGGATTTGCTTGTGCAGTTCTTTGTTGGTGGTGTTATCGGTTACACTTTCGGACGTTTCGCTGTGTGGCTTATAAACAAGATAAATCTTTCCAACAGTTCGCTTTATCCCATTCTGTTGCTGAGCCTTGTATTCATGACCTTTACTATTACCGATATGCTCCATGGCAATGGTTATCTGGCTGTGTACATCCTTGGTGTTATGGTGGGTAATGCACGATTGGTTTTCCGCAAAGAGATAAACACCTTTATGAACGGTTTGACATGGTTCAGTCAGTTGGTGATGTTCCTTTCTTTGGGACTGCTGGTCAACCCTCACGAAATGTTGGATGTTTCTGTCAGTGCCTTGCTTATAGGCCTATTTATGATATTCGTAGCACGTCCGCTTACTGTAATGTTGTGTCTCATGCCCTTCCGTCAGATGACATTTAGAGCCAAGTGCTTTGTTTCATGGGTGGGATTGCGAGGTGCCGTACCCATCATTTTTGCCACATATCCTGTTGTTAATGAGATTCCTGGCTCCAAAGTAATTTTCAATATAGTATTCTTCATTACTTTGATATCGTTGATATTCCAGGGAATGACTATTGCCTCCGTAGCACGATGGTTGAAACTGGATTTGCCTCAAGAGAAAGAAGGTAATGACTTCGGTGTGGAGATCCCCGAAGAGATAGACAGCCAGCTGACAGATGTGACTCTGACGGCAGAGATGCTTGAGGATGGTAACCGTCTGATGGATATGAATATAGCCAAGGGTACACTGGTGATGCTCGTGAAGCGAGGAAAGGAATTTATGATTCCCAATGGTCGTATGGAACTGAAGGTTGGTGACAAACTTTTGTATATATCCGAAAATAAGAAGGAGGAGCAGTAATGGTATTTTCAGATTTATTCTTTTTGTTCGTATTTCTGCCATTGTTTTTTGGTAGTTATATGCTTGCAACCTTCTTGGACAAGAAGATAATCTCCTCGTATAAGTGTCGCAATACCACGTTGGTGGTTGCTTCGTTGCTATTCTATGCATGGGGTGAACCAGTGTATGTGTTCCTCATGTTGGGACTAGTGTTGATTAATTTCTATGTAGGTAGGCTGATAGATTCCGACATTCCGCATCGCAAGTTGATACTTAATGTTGGTGTGATACTTAATGTCTTGGCTCTTGGGGTATTTAAGTATGCTTCGCTCACCGCCACTACATTGACAATGCTTGGCTTTCATATGCCCGATCCCAAGATAGCATTGCCTATTGGTATTAGTTTCTATATATTTCAAAGCATATCCTATCTGATTGATGTGTATAAGAAGGAAAGTCCAGCTCAACGTCGCTTTATGGACCTCCTCCTATATATCAGTATGTTCCCTCAGCTCATTGCTGGTCCAATTGTGCGTTATGGCACTATTGCTAGCGAGATTCACGACAGACATGTAGGTATGCGTGATATGGCAGATGGAATCTTCCGTTTTATCTATGGTTTGGGTAAGAAGGTTATCATTGCCAATCAGATGAGCATTGTAGCAGAGCAGTTCCTTGTAAATGGTTTTGAAAGCTGTACCACTACAGGTGCATGGATAGGTATTCTGGCTTATTCGCTTCAGGTGTATTTTGACTTCTCAGGCTATTCTGATATGGCAATAGGTATTGGCAGATGTCTTGGTTTCCATTTCAACGAGAACTTCCGACATCCGTATTGTTGTAATTCTATTACCGATTTCTGGCACCGATGGCATATATCTTTGGGAAGTTTCTTCCGTGATTATGTCTACATTCCCCTTGGAGGTAATCGCCGTCATCAGTGGTTCAATATCCTTGCAACCTGGTTCTTGACAGGTTTCTGGCATGGTGCAAGCTGGAACTTTGCATGCTGGGGTCTGTATTTCGGTGTCATACTTCTGTTTGAGAAGTACACACTGATGAAGAGCGTGGGCAAACCCTTGCCAGAACCCGATGCAAAGGGACGCCCAAGATACCGCAAGGTGATGGACTTCATCCCTTCTCCTTTGCTCCATCTGTACGCTATGGGACTTGTCACTCTGGGTAGAGGCCTGTTTTACTTTACTGACTTCAGCCAGATGAAGGAGTTCTTTGTCAAGGCCTTCGGTGGTGCAGAGGAGTTGCATTCCTATGTCAGCATAACGGCCATAACCGACCATTTCTGGTTATGGGTTATTGCCATACTATTCTGTATGCCAGTTCGTCAATGGTGTTACAATCATTGGGTGCGAATGGCAGGTGAGGAGAGTCTCCTTACAAGAAATATGATTTTTGCCACTCGCACTGTTTTGTCGCTTGTCATAATATTGCTAAGCGTCACTTTGCTTATTGGTGAAACCAACAATCCTTTTATTTATACACGTTTTTAATGGAAGACAACGATGAAACAGAATAAAATATATGTAATACTGATAACCGTTGTCTTTGGTGTCTTTGCCTTAGTCTTTGATACATTCCCACGTCCACGTTATTCAGAACTTGAGAAACGTGATTTGGCTGTGTTTCCACATTTTTCTACAGATAGTCTTTGGAGTGGTGACTTTGCAGAAGCAGTGAGTGCCTGGTTTTCTGATTCCCAGCCATATCGTGATCGTTTTATAACCTTCTCAATGATGTTGGAAGATTGGGCAAAACTCAAAACAGGTGAAGAGAACGTTACCTTCCATGCCTCTACAGATGACCTTTCTGACTTTTCTGTTGAAGATGTTGTAGTACCAGAAGAAGATATTGTTGAAGACGATGGGCGTAATCCAGAGGAATATGTCAATAAACTTACCGCCAACGAAAAAGCCAAGGTGGCCAATGCCGGTATTGTCATCATAGGACGCGAAGGTAATGTAAGAGCCTTGATGTGTTTCGGAGGTAGCAACAAGGCCGGTACTCCATATGCCAATGTGTGTAACAAATACAAGTCAACGTTTTCTGATGTCAATGTATATTGTATGATAGTTCCCTCTGCAGCAGCTTATTATATGCCAGAGAAGGTTAGTCGTATGAGTAAGGATCAATCTGCAACTATACGTAACATATACAATCATCTTGACTCTGCCGTGCATGCAGTGGATATATATACTGTTCTCGGTAAGCATGCCGAGGAGAATATATATCTTCGTACCGACCACCATTGGTCACCATTAGGAGCATACTATGCTGCACAGAAATTTGCCGAGGTTGCAGATGTTCCATTTCATGAACTGACGGAGGAAGGTTATTATCGTACCGATACCATACAACGTTTTGTTGGTTCGATGTACGGATACTCCAAGGATATTTCTGTAAAGAATTCTCCTGAGGATTTTATATACTATATTCCTCAGAAGGCGGTCTACGAAACAACATTTACCAATTATGTAGTTGATGAGAATTATCAAGTAGTTTCTGTAGGGCGTCCTCACAAGGATGAATTTTTCAAGAAGTTCCGTGATGGCAGTTCAATGGCATATAGCACATTTATGGGTGGCGATACTAAGTTGACACAGGTTCGTACCGATGTTGCCAATGGTCGTCGTCTTGTTATATTGAAGGATAGTTATGGTAATGCTCTTCCAGGGTATCTCATGTATTCTTTCGAGGAAATTCATGTTATTGACGGACGCTATTTTACTCATAATATGAAAGAGTATGTTCAGCAGAATAAGATTACAGATATCCTTTTTGCCAATAATATATTTCAGGCATGTGGCGGGCGCTATCGTGCATATGATTTCTTCCTCACTATGGCAGAGGGTTGTAAGGATAATCCTAGCACAGCATTCTATAAAAATCGTGTAAAGGAGACAGATGAGGTTATGACTGATTCTGCTACTCAGCAACAGAAAGATAGTGTGGTTGTTGCTGCTCCTTCTGTAGAATCAACATCAGATTCTCTGTTTCGTGTAACAGAAGAAAATGTAGAGCAGGATGCTGTCGGTGAATCAACGGAGGAGTCTGTGGAAGAAACGGATTCTGCATCTGTAGTTTCAGATTAGGTTGCTTTTAAATGGTAGCAAAGGAAAGCTTAGACAATCAGTCCAAATACAGCCATCAGACGAATACCGTTCCTAAGTTGCAGAAGATAATGCTTGATGGCGGATTCACTTGCCCCAATCGTGATGGTCGAGTGGGACGTGGAGGTTGTAGCTTCTGTCAGTGCGAATCATTCAATCCAGATTATTGTCGTGATAATAAAACAATTCATGAACAGATAGAGGCAGGTAAGGCGTTTTTCAGGGGGAAGTATTCCAATATGAAGTATTTGGCATATTTCCAGGCTTATAGTTCGACCTATGCTTCGCTTGATGTACTTCGTCAACGCTACGAAGAAGCATTGGCTGTTGAGGATGTTGTAGGATTGGTTATTGCGACACGTCCTGATTGTATAGACGAAAACGTATTGTCCCTTCTTGTTTCTATTCGGGAAAGGAATTATAGTGTTGCCATAGAATTAGGTTGTGAGTCCTTTTACGATCGCACATTGGAGAGAGTGAATCGTGGACACACAGTAGCACAGTCCATTACAGCAATCCAAATGTGTAAGAAATATGCTATTCCTGTTACAATTCATCTGATTCTCGGTCTGCCAGGGGAGAGTAGGGAGGATATTCTTGCACAAACAGAACTGATAAATTCTCTACCTATTGATGCATTGAAACTTCACCAATTGCAGATTTTAAGAGGAACACCTATTGCTCGTGAGTGGGAGAAGAATTCTGCTGACTTTTTGTCTTTTACTTTGGATAGTTATTCAGAGTTTGTCGCAGAATTTGTTAATAGACTTCGTGATGATATTTGCATAGAGCGTTACGCCTCTTCCGCACCTAAAGATATGCTACTTGCACCACGTTTCGGTGTAAAACCATCGGTTGTAGAGGGACATATAAAGAAACTTTTGCTACAGAAAAATTAAAATCCTAATCCCTGAAGTTGAGAATGTCGATAATATTGCTTACCTTTACGAAGAAAAATATATATAATTCTCACATTTATGAAAGGAATAGTATTAGCAGGAGGTTCTGGTACTCGCCTTTATCCCATCACCAAGGGTATATCAAAACAGTTAATGCCAATATACGACAAACCAATGGTTTATTATCCCATTAGTGTTTTGATGTTGGCTGGGATACGTGAAATCCTGATTATATCTACGCCACACGACTTGCCTGGTTTTAAACGTCTATTGGGCGATGGTTCTGATTACGGAGTGGAATTTACCTATGCCGAACAACCTTCGCCAGATGGTCTTGCACAAGCTTTCACCATTGGTGCTGATTTCATAGGCAATGATAGTGCTTGCTTAGTCTTAGGTGATAATATTTTCCATGGTGCAGGATTCACGGGGATGTTAAAGGAGGCCGTTCGTACTGTTGAAGAGGAAGACAAGGCCACTGTATTTGGTTATTGGGTCAACGATCCCGAGAGATATGGTGTCGCAGAGTTTGATAAGGATGGCAATTGTCTGTCTATTGAGGAAAAACCAGCTAATCCTAAGAGCAATTATGCCGTAGTTGGACTTTATTTCTATCCCAATCGTGTAGTAGATGTGGCACGTAGCATCAAACCCTCGGCACGTGGTGAATACGAGATAACTACCGTGAATCAGCATTTTCTGGAGAAGGGCGAACTTAAGGTGCAGACACTTGGTCGTGGTTTTGCATGGCTGGACACCGGTACGCATGACTCTCTGAGCGAAGCATCCACCTATATAGAAGTACTTGAAAAGCGTCAGGG
>JAFYMW010000063.1 GCA_017548165.1 Bacteroidaceae bacterium | reverse complement strand
TCCGGTAAAATAACTATCTTTGCCCATGGTTACAATTATGTTTGTGCAAAGACAAAGGTAACCAAAAGGGCTGATACCTCGTGAGAAGTGTCAGCCCTTAATTTAAATATCGTAAAAAAGTTTTACCGGACAGCAATAATCATTAATATGATGAATGCTCTTGGTGGTGGATGGGTTAGGGGGCGATTGTGATGGGAAAATAATAACTGAATCTGAGCTAATTGAGCTCGTTTGATAACTGAGTACTGATTACTGCGTTTGCCTATGGTGATGTAATCTGTTGATTTGTAGGTGTATGCAAGAGGGCGGGTGGTAATCAGATGTCTTGTTGGATGGAGTTTTTGTGGGTAAAAAGAGTGTGAAAAATGGGCGAACAGGTTGCTATTTGGGGTATTGAGGCTATAGAAATGCTGATGAATTGGATATAAAGTAGGTAAAATGTGCTGAAATTGGAGCAATGGAGGTGCGGAATCTGATATTATGGGAGCGGGGCATAGACGATGTATTGGTTAGGCTTTGATGATGTATTGTATGAGGCGAGACGATGTGTTGAATGGGACCTCGTCTCGAAGGGATGTTTAATGGAAAATCTCTCACTTATTCGTAACATTGAGGCTTTGCCTCGACGATACTCGCATTCGGAAATATTCAAATAAATTTGATATTTCTCTCATTTATTCGTATCTTTGAACCCAGTATGGTTAAGAATTTATTGTTTTTCTGCTTTTGGTTGCTGGGTGTTGTTGCTTATGCTCAGCCAAGATTTGTGGCAGATGCCGAGATAAGGAAGACGGGAGAGGTGCTGTTTCAGAAACCTCATACTATAGTGTTTGGCTTTACCAACAAGGGTGATAAACCACTGCATATCAAGAAGGCAGAGGCTTCGTGTGGATGCACCAAGGTGACTTATACTCGTGGTAATATCGCTCCTGGAGCAAGGGGTGAGATAGTGGTGGTGTATGATGCTGCTTTGTTGGGTGTCTTCAGTAAATATGTAGAGGTCTATACCAATGCTGGCAAGGATCCCGAGTTTTTGCAGTTTCAAGGTCGTGTGGTGACAGAGTTGTCGGATTATACCGTGGGCTTCCCCATAGACTTGGGCAATGTGCGCATGAACACTAATTATGTCGAGTTTGATAATGTGAGAAAGGGTGATGTGGTGGCTGCAGAGTTGCAGGTAGCCAATGCCGATCGCACGGCCTACCGACCAGAGTTGATGCATTTGCCAACGCATATGTATGCCGAGTATGTGCCAGAGGTTATTCCTGGTGGTAAGACTGGTGTGGTGCGTATAATATTGGATACCAATAAAATGCCCGATTATGGTTTGACACAGAACTCTGTTTATCTGGCTCGCTATTCTGGCGACAAGATAGGGTCGGACAACGAGATAGTGGTGTCGTCGGTGATAATCCCTGCTTCGGAGGATGCATCTGCCGAGAGTCAGTTGAGCATGAGTTCGGAGGAATTGCTCTTCTCTAAGAGCGACAAGAAGATGAAGGCCACGGTGGTGCTGACCAATAAAGGTACCACTCCGTTGCAGATACATGCCATTCAGGTTTTCAACCATGCGGTGGAGGCATCGTTGTCGAACACTATGCTGGCACCAGGAAAGACGGCAAAATTGAAGATAACCGTTAGAAAGGACTTCCTGGATAGGTTCAAGGCTCGTCCGCGTGTGCTTGTAATCAGTGATGACAAGAATGAACCGGTGAAGAGAATAAACATCATAGTCAAGGACAACTAAGTGAGGTTTTTCATCACTCCCTCCCCCCCCCTCTGACTTTCCAATTGCTTTTACTCTTTGCTAATCAGTTATATAGTAAAAATAACAACACAACGATATGGAACATCCTGAAAATAGTTCTGAGTATGCTGGTTTGGTGGTAAACAAGGGTGTGGCCCAGCCATCAAGTGTCAATCCTTATCTGAAAAGAGGTAGGTTCGTGCGCAGACAGATGAGTGCCTCGGACTATGTGGAGGGTATCCTGAAGGGAGATCCTTCGGTCTTGGGACAGGCGGTGACCTTGGTAGAGAGCACTCTGCCAGAGCATATGGCCGTGGCTCAGGAGGTGATAGAAAAGTGTCTGCCCTATAGTGGCAATAGCATCAGAGTGGGCATCAGTGGTGTGCCAGGTGCTGGTAAGAGTACCAGTATCGACGAGTTTGGTGTGCACGTGCTGAAGCAGTATGGAGGTAAGTTGGCGGTTCTGGCCATAGACCCCAGTAGCGAACGAACTAAAGGCAGTATCCTGGGCGATAAGACCAGAATGGAGAAGCTCTCGGTTCACCCCAAATCGTTCATTCGTCCCAGTCCCTCGGCTGGCTCGTTGGGTGGTGTAGCTCGTAAGACTCGTGAAACCATCATCCTGTGTGAGGCAGCAGGATACGACAAGATATTTGTAGAAACCGTGGGTGTGGGTCAGAGCGAAACGGCTTGCCACTCGATGGTGGACTTCTTCTTGTTGATACAGTTGGCTGGTACTGGCGATGAACTCCAGGGCATCAAGCGTGGCATCATGGAGATGGCCGATGGCATCGTTATCAATAAGTGCGATGGCAACAATGTGGAAAAGAGTCAGTTGGCGGCAAGTCATTTTAGAAATGCCCTGCATCTGTTCCCCACACCAGATAGTGGATGGTCGCCCGAGGTGTTGTGCTATAGCGGTTTCTATGGCATTGGCATCAAGGAGATTTGGGACATGGTATATCGCTATGTGGACTTTGTGAAGGCAAATGGATACTTCGAACATCGTCGAGCCGAGCAGGCAAAATACTGGATGTACGAGAGTATAAACGAAAGTTTGCGCAACAGTTTCTTCCAGAACGAGACGATAGAAACGATGTTGCGCAAAGAAGAGTTGGCGGTGTTGAATGGCGAAAAGACATCATTTATAGCTGCCAAGCAGCTCCTGGATTCGTACTTTGCACTCCTCCATTAACCATTTGGGGGTGCTGGTGGCACCGCATATTCCAACTGAATTACAATCTTGCAGCCAGCTGGGGTCTACCTCGCTGGCTGTGTCTATCATATAGCTTTGAGGATTGACTTCCAGGCATTGAGAGAAGAGTACACGACCATTGCTACTCTTCTTGCCACAGACAAAGAGGATGACATCGTGGCGCGAAGCGAAGTCGCGGATATGGGGCATGCGGTTGGCCACCTGGCGACAGATGGTGTCGGCATACTTGAAAGTGGCTTGGGGGGAAATGTGCTCTTCGATGTACTCCACTATGGTGCGGAAACCATCCAGAGATTTCGTTGTCTGGCTATAAAGGCAGATGTCGCGGTCGAAATCCAGTCGTTTCACCTCTTCGGGGCTTTCGATAACTATAGCTGTGCCTTCGGTTTGCCCAACGAGCCCCAATACCTCGGCATGACCATTTTTGCCGAAGATGACTATCTGCTTGTTGTGGTTGGTATCGGCAAGGTACTCCTTGCGGATGCGCTCCTGAAGATGTAGCACCACGGGGCATGTGGCATCGATGATGTGAATGTTGTTCTCCGATGCTTTCTGGTAGGTCGAGGGTGGCTCGCCATGAGCACGAAGTAGCACATTGGCATCGTGCAGAGTATTGTAGGTGGCATGGTCGATGGTTTCCAAACCCAATTGTTGCAAACGGCTACACTCCTTGCCATTGTGCACAATGTCGCCCAGGCAATAGAGTTTTTTGCCGTTGCTCAGTTCTTCTTCAGCCTTGCCTATGGCTCTGGTTACTCCGAAGCAGAAACCACTTCCTTCGTCAATTTCAATAACCATTCCTGCTGTTCATCTATAGTCATGTTGCTGTTGTCCAATACGATAGCATCCTCGGCTTGCTTCAAGGGCGATATCTCGCGGTGCGAATCGATATAGTCGCGCTCCTGTACGTTTTTGAGGATATCATCGTAGTTGCATTCCTCTCCCTTGGCGGTCAGTTCGTCGTAGCGTCGTTGTGCTCGGATTTCTGCGCTTGCGGTGACGAAGATTTTCAGTTCTGCATCGGGGAAGACAACAGTACCAATGTCTCTGCCATCAAGGATAACACCCTTTGCTTTGCCCATCTCGCGCTGTTGTGCCACCATGGCTTCGCGAACAAATCCCAGTGTGGCAATGGGGCTTACATGATTGCTCACCTCAAGGGTGCGAATCTTGTCCTCCACGCGCTCGCCATTTAAATATGTGTCGGGGCGACCTATTTGAGGATTGAATTTGAAGGAGATATTGATATTGTCCATCTCTTGTTGCAGACGGGCAGTGTCGATATTTCCTTCTGCATCTATAATGCCGTTTTGTATAGCATAATAGGTGACACTACGATACATGGCTCCTGTGTCGATATAAACATATCCCAATTCTCTGGCCAGATTCTTGGCCATGGTGCTCTTGCCACATGAAGAGTGACCATCTATAGCAATTGTAATCATTGTATGGTTTGTGTGTTAGAATTAATAGTCTTGTCTTTTTTTGCAAAGGCATAAGCCAAAGTGAAGGAGAGGGTGGGAGTGCCCGAGTGGTAATTGCCGTAGGCCACACCAAATTTGATGCGTTTAATGTTGATGCCAGCTCCTACGGTTAGTCCTGAAGCAGGGGAGCTTCCTGCTGCTTTCATCTCATAACCTCTACGGAAATTGTAGCCCAATCCTACCCAAATCCTATTGTCGTACAAACTCAGGTCTGCACCGATATTTATGTGGTTAAGAATGAGTTGTAGGGTTTTCAAGTCCTTGCCATTGGTGTAGTAGTATTGCTTTTTCCACTGAAGCATATCGAATAGTGTGGCATGCAGACGTAGAGGCAATTTGCTCAGCCCCTTGCTGATGCCTAATTGTATGTCTATGGGTAGGGACTCTGCTATGTCGCCAAAAGCTGTCACCTGTCCTCCAATGTTGGTGGCGGCAAGCGAGAGCGAGAGATCTTTGTCTTCGTTGAAATAGTTCAATCCCAGGTCTACGGCCAAAGCAATACTTGAGTAACCTGCATAGTTGGAGTAGAGAAACTTGCCATTGACTCCACCTGCCCAGGTGTCGGAGAGTAGATAGCTGTATCCTCCAGAGATATTCATGTCGAGTCCGCTGATGTTTCCCTCGTATGTGCCATTCTCGTCATAACCAGGGAAAGTGCCATAACCTACGAATTGTGCCATAGCACCCCAGGTGCCACGCTCTCCTTGCGATTGCACATAACTAATGTTGCCTGCATTGCTTCCTTGCATGTAGGTGAGGAAGTTGAAATTCAGACTTCTGTCGCTGACATTACTCATTAGGGCAGGATTCTGGAATATCAGTGAGGCATCGTCTTCTATCAGTGAGATATTCTTTCCTCCCAATGCCAATGCGTGGGACGAGGTTGGCAGGTTGAGAAAGTTAAAAACACTCGTACTCTCTTGTGCACTGACCTTGGCAGAGAAAAGTATGAGTGAGAAAACGAAAACAAGTAGAGTCTTTGGGCTCATATATCTTTATTTTTAGTTCTCAAAGTTAATACTTTTGTCTTATTATTGTAGAAGTTGATTCTAAAAAGTGCGTTTTGACCAAAAAAAAACTGGTGCTGTTGGGGCTATGTGAAAAAAAAGTTCTACATTTGCCCTTGCAGTTGTGTATAAAAACAAAAAAATATAATTATGGAAACAACCAAAACAGTTAACGAAGAACTTCGTGGTCAAAAGTCTACCAGCCTTCTGATAGGTTATGTAGTAGTGCTTGCTGCCATGTTTGCGGCTTTTGAGTTCACTCAGCGTGAAGTTGTTGTGAAGGAAGAAGGTAAGATTTACGAGAGTGTTGTTATGGAAGAAGATATGATTCCCATCACTCAGCAGCAGGAAGTTGTTGCTCCTCCTCCACAGGCAGCACCCAAGGTGGTTGAAATTATCAATATCGTGGACAATGAGACAGAGTTGCCCGAGGAAGAGATCGAGACCAGCGAGGAAGTTAACCAGGCTATTACCACAGTAGTTGGTACAGGTGCTCCCAGTGCTGTTGCTACAGGTCCTATCGGTCCCGTTGTGGAAGAAGTTGATGATGATCGTGTATATGACGTCGTTGAGGAAAATGCTTCTTTCCCTGGTGGTGATGAGGAGTGTATGAAGTGGTTGCAGAAGAACATCAGATATCCGTCTATCTGTCAGGAACAGGGTGTTCAGGGTCGCGTTATCGTGGCATTCGTTGTTAACCGTGACGGATCTATCGTTGATGTAAAGGTAGTTCGTTCTCCAGACGAGCATTTGTCTGCAGAGGCTATGCGTGTTGTTAAGATGATGCCCAAGTGGAAGCCCGCTCGTCAGGGTAACAAGACTGTTCGTTCTCGCTTTAACTTGCCTGTAATGTTCCGTTTGAGCTAATAAACAATATTTTATATATGTACAGTTCAGAAGAAATTCTGGCTATGGTAAACCAAGGGCTGGACGCTCTCCATCTGGAGCGTCAGCCCTTGGGTCTTTACAAGCCTATACGTTATGTGTTGAGCATTGGTGGTAAGCGTATTCGTCCTGTGCTTTCGTTGCTGACTTATAATATGTATAAGGAAGATGTTGAAAGTGCAATGGCGGTGGCTTTGGGTGTAGAAACCTATCATAACTATACTTTGCTTCACGATGATGTGATGGATAGGGCTGAGGTTCGTCGTGGTAAGCCTTGTGTGCATAAGGTATGGAACGACAATACCGCAATCCTTAGTGGTGATAGTATGTTGGTAATGGCGTATCAGTTGGTAGGTCAGTGCGATGTTGCTTGCCTTAAGGAGGTCCTTGATTTGTTTACAACTACTGCCTTGGAGATAGGCGAAGGTCAGCAATATGATGTCGACTTTGAAACCCGAATGGATGTAAAGCCAGAGGAGTATCTTGAGATGATTCGCTTGAAAACCAGTGTGTTGCTGGCTGCTGCGATGAAGCTTGGTGCTTTGCAGGCAGGTGCTCCCGAAGAGGATTGCGAACTTTTGTATCGCTTCGGTGAAAGTATTGGCTTGGCTTTCCAATTGCAAGACGACCTTCTGGATGTATATGGCGACTTTGAAAGCTTTGGCAAGAGAATAGGTGGCGATATACTCTGTAACAAGAAGACATACTTGCTGATAAAGGCGTTGGAGGGTGCAAACGAAACTCAGCGAAAAGAACTTGAGGCGTGGATAACAGCTTCTGAGTATGATGCCGATGAAAAGGTTGCTGCCGTTACCGCTTTGTACAATCAGATAGGTGTTAGACAACTTTGTGAGGAGTTGGTAAATGACTATTTCGATCAGGCAGAGGTTTTGTTGGAACAAGTGAATTTGCCTTTGGAGAGAAAGGAACTTTTGTGGCAATATGCTCTTGGTCTTTTAGGTAGAAATTCTTAATGATAGATACCCATAGTCATATCTACGGTCCTGAATTTGATGAGGACCGAAATGAGGTTATAAATAATGCATTGCAGGCAGGAATAGAAAAAATATTCCTGCCTAATATTAATGCAGATAGTGTTTCTCGTATGTTTGCCGTGGCACATCAGTATCCTGATGTTTGCTATCCCATGATAGGTCTTCATCCCGAGGATGTCAAGGATGACTGGCAAAGTGTGCTTGATGATATGTGTCAGTATCTGTCGAAAGTGGTGGCAGTTGGTGAAACCGGATTGGATTTCTACTGGGATTCTACTTATAAAAAGGAACAGATAGAGGCGTTGGAGTATCAGATCTCTTGGGCCAAGGAGTATGATTTGCCATTGGTGATTCATATGCGCAAGGCTGAGCAGGAACTTATCGAGGTGATGGATAGACACAAGGCTGATGCTTTGCGAGGAATATTTCATTGTTTTGGAGGAAGTAAAGAAACGGCTCAAAGAATGCTGGCTTACGAAGGGTTTGTGCTTGGAATAGGTGGGGTGCTTACTTTTAAAAATTGTCGTTTGGCCGATACGCTGAAGTATGTCCCCCTAGATAGAATTGTTCTCGAGACAGATGCTCCATATCTGGCACCTGTGCCCTACCGAGGCAAAAGAAATGAACCTGCTTATGTGGGTCATGTGGCGCAATTTTTGACCAATATATATAATGTGTCCTTAGATGAAATTAATCAGGTGACAAATAAGACCGTTAAAAGTATTTTTAACAACGTTTAAATGACTGATTTGGTTCAAAAAACATAAAAAACGGTAATGTAAGGCAACTTTTTTGTTAAATAGTGGTGCTAAGTCCGTTAAAAATTATATTTTTGTAACCGCAAAGCGTATAATATGGTCTTTGGAGAGGTGCTCGAGTGGTTGAAGAGGCACGCCTGGAAAGCGTGTATACGTCAAAAGCGTATCACGGGTTCGAATCCCGTTCTCTCCGCGATGATTTAAGTCAATAAATAATAATTAACATTTAAATAAACTTAAAAAATTACCAAAACAATGAAAAAGTTTTTTGCTATTGTTGCGATGGTGGCTGCATGCTCTTTCGCTTCAACTTCATCTGTAATGGCTCAGGAAGAAGTTGCTGCAGTTGATTCTGCTGTTGTTGATTCTGCTGCTACTGATAATGTAGCTGAAGAGGCTGTAGAGGCTACTCCCGTTGAGACAGCTGCTCCCGTAGAGGAGGAGGAGAACCTTCACAAGGCGTTGAAAGTTAAGTTCATCGAAGGTGACGCTGGCTTTATGTCATTGGTTGCCATCGCTTTGGTTCTTGGTTTGGCTTTCTGTATCGAGCGCGTAGTTTATTTGAGCTTGGCTCAGGTAAATACTCGTAAGTTCTGTGCTGATTTGGCTGCTTTGGTTGCTGCTGGCAAGGTTGATCAGGCTATCGCTAAGGCAAAGGCTACTCGTGGTCCTGTTGCTCAGATTAGCCGTAAGGCTATGGAGTGCCTCAATAGCAATGACCAGAACGATATGGCTACTATCGAGCGTACTATCAACATGGAAGCTGAGGTTCAGGGTTCTTACCTCGAGGAGAACTGCTCATGGATTACCTTGTTTATCGCTATGGCTCCCTCTCTCGGTTTCTTGGGTACTGTGATTGGTATGGTGCTTGCGTTCGATAACATCCAGAAGGCAGGTGATATCAGCCCCACCGTTGTTGCTGGCGGTATGAAGGTGGCTTTGATTACAACTATTTTCGGTATCGTTGTTGCTTTGATTCTTCAGGTATTCTACAACTTCATCTTGGCTCGTGTTGAGGCTTTGACCGGTAACATGGAGGAGGCTGCTCAGGAGCTCTTGGTTATGTGTGTAAGAAGCGAGAAGAGCAAGAAGTAATTTCTGCCTCCTTGCATTAAGTAAATCAATACTCATTATTAAGGAGATATAATAATGAAAATTCAACAGATTTCTAAAATTGCATTGTTGGCTGTTGTCGCTATCAGTCTTGTTGTCTTTGGTATCTTTTTCGGATGCTGGGGTGATGAGAAGTATGGTGACTATGATGCACCAACATACACAGGCTTGCTTCTTTACTTGATGTATGGCTTGGTTGTTGTGACTACTGGACTTATTGTCTGGGCAATGGTTAAGAGTATGGCAGGTTCTAAGGGCGGTGGCTCTTTAGGCGGTGTCCCTGGTACAAAGATAACCGTATGCACTTGGAGTCTTTTCGTGATCTCTTTGGTCGTAGGTTATGTAACTGGTCTCGGTGAACCTGATTTTACCGCAGCTGACGGTACTGTTACTGCTGGTAGTATGGTTACAGTCGTTGATATGTTCATGACAAGTATCATCATTTTGTTCCTTGCTCTTGTTGTTGCTGTAATTGTAGCAATGACTGGCATCTTAACAAAGACTGCATCTAAGTAATAATTTGTAAAACAGAAAAAGATATGGCTAAGAAAAAGAAGAAAGTGCCAGGTTTGAATGCAAGTTCAACCGCCGACATATCTTTTATCCTGCTCATCTTCTTCCTGATTACAACATCTATGGATACCGATACTGGTTTGGCTCGTCGCTTGCCCCAGCCACCAGATAAGGAACAGGAAGATGCACAGATGGACGTTAAGGAGAGAAACGTACTCAATGTAAAGCTTAATGCAGCTGGTGCATTGATGTGTAACGGTGAGATTATAGAAGTAGGTCTTATCCGTGAGCGTGCTAAGGAGTTTATTGCTAATCCCAATGATTTGAGCACATTGCCCGAAAAGCATGCAAAAGAAATAGATCTCCTCGGTAGTTGCTATGTTACCGACAAGCACGTTATCTCTGTACAGACAGACCGTGGCACACCATACGATGTGTACTTCCAGGTACAGAATGAATTGGTAGCAGCATACAATGAGTTGCGTAACGAATTGTCTAAGGCTAAGTTCGGTCGTCCTTACGATGCTTTGACCAATGAGCAGAAGGTTGCTATTCGTGCTTACTATCCTCAGAAGATTTCAGAGGCTGAACCTAAAAATTATGGAGGAACCAAATAATGGCAGGATTTAAGAAAAAGGAAAGTCGCGAAATGCCCGAGATGAATACCTCATCTCTCCCTGACTTGATCTTCACCATCTTGTTCTTCTTTATGATTGTAACTACCATGCGTGAGGTTACCCTTAAGGTTAAGATGACCATTCCCGCAGGTACAGAGTTGGAGAAGCTGGAAAAGAAGAGTGCTGTAAGTTACATCTATGTAGGTCCTCCTACAGATGCTCTTCGTGCACAGATGGGTGGTAGTACTCGTATTCAGTTGAACGACCGTTATGCTGAGCCTCGCGAGGTTATGGACTTTGTAGCTCAGGAGCGTGTTGGTATGACAAATCAGGCAGAACAGGTGATTTCTATCAAGGCTGATTCTAAGACTCAGATGGGTATCATTACTGATATCAAGGAGGTTCTCCGTAAGTCTTGGGCTTTGCGTATCAACTACTCTGCTACACGTAGACAGTAAACTATTTTATAGTTATGATAATTGTGAACGGGAGTCGTTGTGGCTTCCGTTCATTTTTTTACCTTATTAAGAGGATGTAGAATCTGGGAGGAGACTTAATTTTGAATATTCATATCAAAATCCATATTTAAAGGATGAGGATTAATATAATAGCGGCTGTATCTCGAAATATGGCCATCGGGAATGACAACAAATTACTTTATTGGTTGCCCAATGATTTGAAGCGTTTTAAGAGCTTGACAACAGGTAACACTATTATTATGGGACGTAAGACTTTTGATAGTCTTCCCAAAGGTGCTCTTCCCAATCGTAGAAATGTTGTTTTGTCTTGCTCTATCAACGCCTTACCGGGTGCAGAGGTTTTTTCCGACTTAAAAACAGCCCTTGATACTTGTAATACAGACGAAGATGTTTATATCATTGGCGGAGAGAGTGTCTATCGCCAAGCAATGTCTATGGCAGATAGACTCTGTCTTACTGAAATCGACGACTTGACAGATAAAGCTGATGCTTTCTTTCCTGAGGTAAACTATGACGAATGGAAGGAAGAATGGAGCGAATCTCATGACATTGACGAGAAGCATGCGTATAGATATCGTTTTGTTGATTATGTAAGAAAGTAGAACATTTACCTATCATTACTAGAAGATAATATTATGCGACAATATTTAGATTTACTTGAGCGTATTCTAAAGGAGGGTGTTGATAAGGGAGATAGAACAGGCACTGGTACCAAGAGTATATTTGGTCACCAGATGCGTTTTAATTTGGAAGAAGGCTTCCCTTTGCTTACAACAAAGAAGGTTCATCTTAAGAGCATCATCTACGAATTGTTATGGTTCCTTCAGGGCAATACCAATGCCAAGTGGCTTCAGGAGCGTGGCGTGCGCATCTGGAATGAATGGGCCGACCCAGAAACAGGTGACCTTGGTCATATCTATGGTTATCAGTGGCGTTCTTGGCCAGATTACAATGGAGGCTTTATCGACCAGATTCAGCAAGCTGTGGATACTATTAAGAACGACCCTAACTGTCGTCGCATAATAGTATCGGCATGGAATGTTGCAGACTTGGACAATATGAACCTTCCTCCCTGCCATGCTTTCTTCCAGTTCTATGTTGCTAATGGTAAGTTGTCTCTGCAACTCTATCAGCGCAGTGCCGACACTTTCCTTGGCGTGCCTTTCAACATTGCATCCTATGCTCTTCTTTGTATGATGATGGCACAGGTATGTGGCTTGAAACCAGGTGAGTTCATACATACCACTGGCGATACGCATATCTACACCAACCACATGGAGCAGATTCACGAACAGTTGTCTCGTGAGCCCCGTTCGCTTCCTCGCATGATACTTAATCCAGAGGTCAAAAACATCTTCGACTTCAAGTACGAGGACTTCACCCTTGTGGATTACGACCCATGGCCTGCCATCAAGGGAGTGGTGTCCGTTTAACGCTGAGCGGTGAGTGGTTAGCGTTTAGCGGATGAGCGCAAAACAGAAAAATTCTATGCAACAACTACCAGAGGATTTCATAACCCTGATTAGGGAACACTATGGCGAGAGTGATGCTGAGGCTTTGTGCTGTGCCTTGCTCAATACAGAGCCGGAGGTGTCTGTGCGTCTAAACAGACGTAAGATACAACTCAATGAGGCATTGCACCCATTGCTTGACCTGGACAAGGTTGATGGTGTGAATGCTGTTGAATGGTGTGATGATGCCTTTTATCTTTCCGAGCGTCCTCCATTTACCTTCGACCCTCTTTTGCATGTAGGTGCATATTATGTTCAGGAAGCATCTTCAATGTATGTGGCAAAGTTGATGAAGGATTATGGCTCCGAGAATGCATGTTGTGCATTGGACCTTTGTGCTGCTCCTGGTGGAAAGAGTACTCTCTTGGCTGGACTTTTACCCGAAGGATCATTGCTGATTAGTAATGAACCGATGCCCAAGCGTGCTCATATCCTTGCCGAGAATATGCAGAAATGGACTCGCATGCCCGAGGGATATTATCCCGTTGAGAGTATTGTCAGCAATAATTATCCTGCAGACTTCGGTGCGTTCTCCAATTGTTTCGACGTTCTTGTCACCGATGTCCCTTGTTCGGGCGAAGGAATGTTCCGCAAGGACGAACAGGCTGTGGCAGAATGGAGCATGGGCAATGTGATGATGTGCGTTGAACGACAGCGTGGCATTCTTCTGGATATTTGGCATACTCTCCGTGATGGTGGTCTGCTTATCTATAGCACTTGCACTTTCAATAGGCACGAGGATGAGGAGAATGTGCAATGGATATGCTCTCATTTGGGAGGTGAACTCCTAGAAGAGCGACATTTCTTGCCCGGTCGTGATAGGGGAGAGGGTTTTTACTGTGCAGCTATACGCAAAACGAAAGGAGTAGAGACTACTGACACATCCTTTGATTCGGGTGAGTTCTCTGCGCATAAGGCCTCTGTCATTCGTAAGGCACAGCGTACGCTTAGGCTAATGCCACAAGTGTTTGTATGCGAGGGTCCACTGATAGACTTGTCTTACGACCAAGCCTTGAGTTATCTTCGCAGAGAAGCAATTCGCGTTGATGCTCCTAAGGGACCTGTTACTTTATCTTATATGGGTCTTCCTCTTGGACCAGGCAAGGGCGTAGGCAACAGAATCAACAACCTCTATCCCGAAGCCTGGAGGATAAGGACAACATATACCAAGCGTTGGAGCCTTTGGGAAACGGAAAGATAAAAACGGAAATGTGAAAACGGAAGACTGAAAACTAACATACCCCCTCCGTCACTCCGTTCCTCGTCCCCCTATCTTAGAGGGACAAAGAGGGTTGAGCGTTATTCCCCACTTTCTCCCCCTGAGACAGGGGGAGTCCCGAAGGGGAGGGGGTATGATGAAACGGAAGAGGGAAAACAGGAAAACTGCCATGATACAACGCTGCCATCCCCCCCTTCAAAACATTTTACTATATGCACGAATTCAGAACATACTTTCATAGCAAGAGCCCTTTGATGAAGGTCACGGCAGTGTCCTATGCCTTAGTCTTTGTGGTGATGGTCGTATTTTTCTTTCTGAACATGGACACTATATTTGCCCAAGGTAAATTCGCGTTGGCCTATGTTTTTTTTGTGCTTTGGATTTTGGCCATGTTTGCCCGTTCTCTGTATTTCATATACGAGACAATTGCTGTTGACGAGAACCGACAGGTACTAAAATATCGCCTTTTACGCAAGACCATACCTTTCAAGGATATTATTCAGATTAAGAAAGTCCGTGATGGGCAATTGCGTATCCTTGCTTCCAAGGGGGTATATCCCGTTTCTGTGGAAAATGAGGAGGCATTTCTTCTTCTTTTGAAGTCCCAACTCCCGAAGTTGCAGGTATCTTAAATACGATATAACCTGTACATAGCCACCTATATACCGTATGACCAAGGTTCTCCTGCATTGTTGCTGCGCACCATGTTCCAGCGCCATCATAGAGTGGATGATGCAAAACGGCATCCAACCTGTGCTCTATTATTGTAATCCCAATATCTTCCCCGAGGAGGAGTATCTTATCCGTAAGAACGAGTGTACACGATATGCAGAGCGGCTAGGACTGGAAATCATAGACGAGGACTACGACCATACATCCTGGTCTTGTGCCATTAGAGGTCATGAAGACCAGCCCGAGCGTGGTAGCCGTTGTCTGGAGTGCTTTCGTATGCGTTTGCTCAGTGCAGCAAGATGTTGTCGGCGCTTGGGCATAGAATCATTTACCACCACACTGGCAAGCAGTCGTTGGAAAAGTCTTGAACAGATTTCCATAGCAGGGCATTGGGCAGCAGAGCAGGTTGGTCAAGTCTGCTTTGACGACCGCAATTGGCGCAAGGGAGGTTTGCAACAGCGCCGTAATGAACTATTGAAGGAAAACGCTTTCTACAACCAGGTCTTCTGTGGTTGCGAGTACAGTCTTGCCGCTCGTTTGCCTATGATGCAGAAACCGGAGATACGCAAATGGATAAAGGGACTGAAGTCTGCGCGTTCTGCCGAATGGATGAAAGAGACGAGCCGTGAGATATGTTCCCGCCTCATGGCAGATGGACTTTGGCGAACTGCCGGTACGGTCTTGCTTTACCATCCATTGCCGGGCGAGGTAGATACCACCCTCCTTTTGGATAATGCCATGAATATGGGCAAGCGTGTACTTTTGCCCAAGGTGGTGGGCGATGAACTTGAACTTCGCATATATACACCAGATTCCTTGCAACGTGGAGCCTTTGGCATAATGGAACCGATTGGCCAACTCTTCCCCGTGGAGTCGTATCACGAGATAGACCTTGCCATCATCCCCGGTGTGGCATTTGACCGCCATGGCACGCGCCTTGGTAGGGGTAAAGGGTATTACGACCGTCTGTTGTCTCTTTCCCCCAATGCATACAAGATTGGCATCTGCTTTCCTTTCCAGATGCTTGAACACCTCCCCTCCGAACCACATGACATCCTTATGAACGAAGTTGTGTCAGTCACTTAACGACCTATAAATCTTTCACCCCATCATCATCTCTCATCTCTCCTTTATTCGCAAGCTCATCAAGCTTCGCAAGTCTCATCTCTCATCTTTCATCTGTTATCTGTACTCTTTTTAAAAACTATGAAACGTACCCTTTTTCTTGCAGCTCTTGCTGCACTTTTTGTTGGATGTTCCAAGCAACAGTCCACGCTGACCCTCGCACTCACAGGTATGGACACCGAGGATTCTGTTATTGTGTACAATACCGGTATCACCGACGGCTTCCGTAATGCACAGGTAGACACCCTTGCCATTCCCAATGGCAACCTGTCCATTCCCCTGACGGGCGATAGTGCAAGGTCCTATAAAATCTACAAACTCCCCCGTCGCTACCCCGATGGCACCATGGAGGCCATGAGCATG
>JAFYMW010000062.1 GCA_017548165.1 Bacteroidaceae bacterium | reverse complement strand
ACCAGTTATGTGGATATGGGCGAACTGGTCATCACCGCCACACGCACACCTCGCTCGCTCAAGGACACTCCTGTGCTCACGCGTGTCATCAGCAGGAAGGACATTGCACAAACCGATGCCACAGACCTGCGCGACCTTCTCCAACAGGAACTGCCTGGTGTGGAGTTTACATACTCCATGAACCAGAAACAGAATATGAACGTTGGTGGCTTTGCCGGACAGAGTGTGCTCATCCTTGTGGATGGCGAGCGTCTGGCTGGCGAGACAATGGAGAATGTCGACTTCTCGCGCATAGACATGAACAATGTGGAGCGCATAGAGATAGTTCGCGGTGCGCAATCAGCCCTCTATGGTGCCGGCGCCGTGGGTGGTGTGATAAACATCATCACGCGTAGTGCCCAAGAACCTTGGTCGCTCAACCTCAATGCGCGTCTTGCCGACCATCGCGAGCAACGCTATGGTGGTGTTTTCGGCTTGAAGCAGGGTAGGGTTGGCAATATGCTGGATATGCAATACACCTCGGTGGACAACTATACCGTGTGCATGGACTATGCCGACGATTGCGAGTTCCGACGCGTGTATGGTGGTACCACTCTCAGTGTGAAGGACAAACTTCAGTACACACCCATTGACAACCTGAAACTTACCGCCCGTGCAGGTTATTTCTTCAAGGAGATGACCACCGACATCGATGTCTACGAGCGATGCCGTGACTTCTCCGGAGGCCTCAAGGCAGAGTACACCATTTCAAAGAAGGACTTCCTTGAGGTGTCTGCCTCATACGACCAGTACGATAAGTCGGACTTCCTCCATCTCTGGGGAACCGATGTGCTCGACTATCGTAACTTGCAGATGTCCCTTCGCACGATGTACAACCGTACTCTGCGCACCAAGGACATTCTCACCGTTGGTGGCGATTATATGCGCGATTATCTTCGCACATATCAGTTTGCCGATGGAGTGGGGAGGGTGCAACACACGGGCGACCTCTTTGCCCAGTACGATTGCTTCCTTGGCAAGCGTTGGGAAGTGATTGGTGCCTTGCGATGGGATTGTCTTTCCGATGGCAAGGCTTCCTCGCAACTGACCGGCAAACTGGCCCTGTGCTATAAACTTGATGCCTTGACCTTGCGTGGCGGTTATGCCGGAGGTTTCCGTGCGCCTACGCTAAAGGAGAAGTATTCCTACTTCAATATGGTGGGCGATATATATATAAAAGGTAATGAGAACCTCGTGGCGGAGCGCTCGCACAATATCAACCTGTCTGCCGAATATGCCTGGAAGAACTACAACCTCTCTGCTTCAGTATCATACAACGACGTCACAGACAGGATAACCTCCACCGCACCACAACAGGGCTCGATGGGCGAATACTACATCCAGTATATGAACCTGCCCAGTGCGCAGGTGCTTGGCATTGACTTGCTTGCCCAGGCACGATGGACATTGGATGGCGGACATAGCCTGAAGGCCCGTGCCAACTATGTCTTCACACGCGAATGGCTCTCACAAGGCGGTATGACACCATATTGTCCTGCCCGTCCTCACTCGTTCAACCTTCGTCTTGATTGGGACAAGCAATGGACCTCATTCTATGGCACCACCTTCTCCGTACTGGGTCGTGTGCTCTCGTCCGTGGATTATGAAACGATGCAGATGGACTATCCCTTTGCCACCCGACAGGTGCACAACCCTGCCTATACCATCTGGAAACTTCAGTTGCAGAACCGTCTTGGCAAGGCCGTAAGCCTGAACATTGCTTTGGACAATGTCTTCAACTATGCTCCCGAGGTATACTATTTCAATTCTCCCGTCACCCTGGGCATAAACCTTATGGCTGGCATCAGTGTGGATGTGGAAAGACTCTGGAAAAAGGAAAACGGAAAAAGGAAAACGGACTTGCTTTAGCTTGATGAGTCGAAGCGAATAAAACGGAAAACTGCTAACGCTATCACCCACTTTCTCCCCCTGAGACAGGGCGAATAAGGCCTTAAGAAAAATGACTCAATGTCATTTTGTGCCTTATGAGGGTTAAACTCCCCAGTTTAACGTCGGGCTCGAAGAGAGTACCCCGAAGGGGGGGAGGGGGTGGATGGAAACCGGAAAACAGTATTATGAGCAAGATAGAGCAGGAAAAGCAGATGGTAGAGGCCATGATACGCCTCTATTGCAAGGGAAAGAGGCATGGGGAAACGGAAAACTATGAGAAGGACATGAATTGTCCGAGTAATCCGAGTAATCTGAATAATCTGAATAATCTGAGTTCTCAGAGTACTCCGACTACTCCGATTTCTCCTATTCCTGCCAATCGCTCATCCTCTCATCCTCTCACCCCTCACCGCTCACCGCTCACCGTTCCTCCCCTCTGTCCCCAGTGTCAGGAACTCCTGACCTATGCCCATCAGCGATTGGAGCGTTGCAAGTTCGGTAATGAGAAACCCAGTTGCACCCGATGCCCGGTGCATTGCTATAAGCCTGCTATGCGCCAACAGATACGTCAGGTTATGCGTTATTCTGGTCCTCGCATGCTCTTGCACAATCCTGTTCTTGCCATAAGGCACTTGTGGGACTTCCTTATGTCCAAAATTAAATGCTGATGACAAATGTAGTGTGATAGCCGGCAATGGGGCGTTCGGCCAGTTGCAGGTTCATGCCTTGCTTTATGAGCATCTGGCGCGAGAGTGACAGACCTATGCCCGAACCGTGGCTCTTTGTGGTAAAGAAGGGAATGAATATTTCTCGTGCCACATCGGCAGGTATGGG
The DNA here is from genome assembly GCA_017548165.1 of Bacteroidaceae bacterium. Lineage (GTDB taxonomy): Bacteria > Bacteroidota > Bacteroidia > Bacteroidales > Bacteroidaceae > Physcousia. The sequence continues at coordinate 1,254 of JAFYMW010000062.1, read as the reverse complement.
AGTGCCGTTGTTGCTTATTTGCAAGGCGGTGCCATAGCGTACATCTATCTTGTCGGCACCAGCCTCGATGGCATTCTTCACTATGTTTATGAGCACCTGTCGTAGCATATCCTCGTCCGCCATAATATTGCGGTCGGTGCTGTCCTCAATATTCCATGTTGCATCGGAGTACATACACTTAAGCGACTCGAAGAGTGTGCGCAGGTTCACCTCGGTTATGATAGGTTCCTGAATCATCGTTATCTTACGGAAGTTCTCCACAAAGTTGGACATACCCTTGCTTGTCTGATATATGGCCTTGATGCCTTCCTCGTAGACGCTGCCCTTGATGTCGGGTGCCGAAAGGAATGTCTGGCTGATGCTGCAGATGGGTGCCGCGGCATTCATTATCTCGTGCGTGAGCACACGGGTCAGTTTTTGCCACGACTCTATCTCGTTCTGTGCCACCAGTGTGTTGATGTCTTGGCTCAAGTTGTTCACCGTCTCCTGCAGGGCACGCTCTCCGAAGAACAATCCCTTTACGGGCAGACGGAAACTGAAGTCGCGGTTTCTTATGGCCTCGTGCATCAGATGTGCTCGTTCGCGAAGCAGGCACTGATGGCGGTAGAACCATACTATGCCCACTATAACAATCAGCACCACCAATGCCGTGCAGATGATGTGTATGTGATATGTTGTCATTTCTTTATCTTGGCATAAAGGGTTTGTCGTGTGATGCCCAGCATTTCGGCAGCCTTGCTGATATTGCCGTGGCACTTCTCCAGGACACGGTGGATGTGCGCCATCTCCACCTCCTCCAGTGGTACTATCTCCTTGCTCTTGTCTATGGCATCTTTCAGCACGCGTATCAGTTCGTCGTTGTCCCAGGGTTTGGTCACAAAGTCGGCCGCACCGCTCTTCAGTCCCCTTACCGCCAACTTTATATCTGCATAGGCGGTGATGAGCACCACGGGTACATCGGGGTGCAACTTGTGTATGCTTCGTAGCCATAGCAACCCGTCCTGCCCCGAATTTACTCCCATGGTGAAGTTCATATCCAGCAGAACAATATCTATGCTCTCCTGATTCATGGTAGCAAGCAGGTTGTTGGGCGAGGGTAGTGTCAGAACCTTCTTGAACACGCCTTGCAGACATAGTTTTGCCGCGGTGAGTATGGCGGGATTGTCGTCCACCACCAATATGGTGCCATAGTCTTTCATAAGTGTGTGTGTCTATATGTGTATGGTGCAAAGTTAAGGAAAAGTTGTGAATGTT
>JAFYMW010000061.1 GCA_017548165.1 Bacteroidaceae bacterium | reverse complement strand
CTTGGCGAGAAAAGGTCGAATATAATTCAACCTAGTGGTCTATGTGAGTGAATGAATGATACGAATAAACGAGTGGAGACCAAACTTGTTTGAGTTTCCCGAGTGAAAGTATCTTCGGCGAAAGCCAAAATGAAGAAGATATGGTGCAAGAGATGTTATAGAACAAAAGCAATCGAATTTCAATTAAAACAAGTTATTACTAATTTATAGAACCTACCTATACTTAATAAACCTTCTTTTTAGGGTTATGGCATAGCTGTGATTTTAACTGTAACGCTGTAACGTGTAACGCATGCCACAAACATAACTATCTTTTTTCCCTTCCTTTTATACTATAGATTTTGCCTGAGTCGTTTCAAAGCATCTTGATGCCCCTGCTGCGCTGCACGGCCATACCAATAATATGCCACATCAATGTCTTTGGCCACAAAACGTCCCTCTTCGTATAGCACTCCCAACTTGTACTGGGCTTCTGTGTGCCCTTGTGTTGCTGCCGCGGTGAAATGTTGTATGGCCTCGGCTCTTTTTTCGCCACCTCCCTCTATATAGATGTTTGCTAATGCAAAATGTTCCTCGGCATTGTATTGCTCCTGTTGGGTCACTTCTTGATGCTGCTGTGCAGACTTATCCTGGTCTTTGTTGTTGGAATATGAGGTGTTATCTGAATAGCATTCATCTTCAATGTAATGTTGGCTTAACGTGTAGCTCGCAATAATCAATGCCATCGTGAACAACGACGTTATAGCCAATGCCCAGATTCTCATCTTTCTCTTTTTCATAGATTTTGAAGGATAACAGTTTTCTTATGAATCATGTAGCACCAAAGGTATAACTTTTTCTTCATCGTTGTTATTGATTTCATCACTTTCTTTACGTAATTGTTTTTATATTCCCCTTTTCAAGCAGCTCAGATAGCTCAGTTTCAGTTTAAAATTCTCTAAACCTATTCGCTCTCCCTCATAACTTGTGGTACACAACATTCATATGTTCTCCAACCTCGTTAATGCTATGGTTGACAGGTTGACAGTTAGAAAACACGCCTTAACCTTCACTAAGCAGGAGCAAATCTTTTGCAATCTTTTTCAAAGCAGCAACTATTTTTTCGCGCTGTTCTGCACGAGGGTAGACTTCAGCAGAAGCTATTGCTGAAACTTGAAACATTCTTGGCTTCACTGAAGAAAAGTGCAGAAAACAGTGGCCAAAATTCATCAACAGACATTTCAGGCAATAGTCTTTCTGCCAATTGCTGACTTAGTTTACGAAATTGAGAGTTTGTCAACCCACCAAGATAAGCCAGAAAATCTTCTGGCACCAGCATCAAGGAACGTACTTTTCTGAGATCTATTACCATACCACAAAACTATTGTGCAAAATTATTGACATAAACCACACTGCCATTGGAGATAGTGTAAAAGATATCCTTGAGAGCAGAAATATCCTCTAGAGGATTTGAATTAAGCACCAGGATATCTGCCTCGGCGCCTTTGGTTATAATTCCCAAAGAGGATTGACGGCCAAGAACTTCTGCACCATAGATAGTGGCAGATTGAAGCAAATCAAGATTGGACATACCACATTCGGAAGACAGAAGAGCTGTCTCCTTATGAATCTGACAATCAGGCAAGTCAGTACCCACAAGTACCTTTACCCCACGACGATGAGCCTCCTTGATTACATCAGAAGCAAAGAGGGTACCTGACTGATGACTCAAAGCTAGGGTGGCATCTAGATACACACCGTGAGCCTTCATTGAATCAAGAATCTCTGCTAGGTATGAGTATTCACTATCAGCCAAAGACTTGCGAGGATAATAGTTCTTAGGAATCATATATGCATGAGACATAACCTGTACACCAGATGTAGCCGTTTGCAGAGCATCAGCACCAGTAACCTGAGCAGAATGCGCCCACACACTAAGGCCATGCTTGCGGATAATGGGTATCAATCTATCCAACTCATCCCTGGTATAATGGATATACAATTTAAAGCCGCTTGCACCTATTTCCTTGGCCTCTATAACTGCTCTCTCGATGGCTGCATCAGTAGAATCTTTGACAGAGAATTTTCTACTCCAGGGAGTATCTTTCTGCAAGGAACCAGCACTATGGTATTCGGGCATAAGAAAATCACCAGTTGCCCAAATGGAAGAATAAAAGATATCGGGGCCATAGAAAGCACGCTCTGCTCGCAAACGGTTGTATTCCTTGATATACAAGTAATTTCCTCCAAGATCACGAACAGTAGTTACACCATTCTTGAGGTACAACTGAGACATATTGGCAGCGCCAACAGAGTCAATGCAAAAATTGCTATAATGGGTATGAGAATCAATAAGACCAGGCACTATAAACTTACCCGTAACATCTATCTGCCCTTGGCGAAGCTTACCCTTGGAAGTTGAAATCTTAGTTATCCTTCCATCCTTGATGTGTATTGTCTGATTATAAGCAATCTTACCTGTGCGAACATCAATGATATTTCCATTGTAGAGCACCAAATCGCCTGCAAAAAGCATTTGGACACAAAGGAAAGCCAAGAAAAGAAAGGATAGTAACTTAGTCATAGTATTAGGTTTTCAAAGTACAAATTTAGGCATAAGAAACCAAACATGCAAGCCTAAGAAAATGAAATTTAAAGAAAGGTTGCAATGAATAGAAAAAAGTATAAATTTGCAACGAGATAGCGGAAAGCGAGAAACGGAGAACGGAAATCTGCGAGTAAGCGAGAGCAGAATCAAGCTCGCTTGAATTATGCCGAGCGGGAGCAGGTTCAAGACGACGTAGTCGGATTAAAGGAGAAAGGAGAAAGGAAAAATGAGAAGTTCCCTCAATTTTTCGTAAAGTTACTCCACCACTTTTAAGGTGATTAACCAGGCCGGTAGAAATCAGAGTCAATACCTTTGTGTTCGTAAAGAATTAAAGCGTGATAGACAAAGATACTCGCACCGGACCAATAAGGAAATATGTTATGTGGTCACTTTACCCTGTACTCTGTCATCTGTACTCTGTCATCTGTACTCTGTCATCTGTACTCTGTCATCTGTACTCTGTCTCTGTACTCTATTTTTTGCCCTCCCGAGGACAAGGGCGTGACAATACCGAGGACAAAATAGGGGCCTCATAAGGAGCATACCGCGTTAGACCCCAAGCAGGATTAAAGGAGACTTGCGAAGCTTGATGAGCTTGCGAATAAAGGAGACTATAAAGTAAGTGCCACTAAATCTGTTGCAATCTTTTTCAAAGCAGCAACTATCTTTTCGCGCTGTTCTGCACGAGGGTAGACTTCAGCAGAAGCATACTTCTTGAGTACGGACAACTTCAGTCCACTGGCACGACTTATTGCCTTCAAGGTGGTATATTCCTCTGCCCTGCGCAACAAGGCCGCTGTTTCCAAATAATATTCTATCTCGTAATCCCTATCAATAGCCCACTGAGGCAACGCATCCCCATGCTTCTCACATCCCTCTAAATGGAAATCTAAAGCCTCCTCAAAATCCTTCTTGAATCCTTCCCAAGTTTTAGCGGTACTTACAACAATACCCATATCCAGATAAGTCCAATGGCCACAGTAATTCGTTCCAGCCCAATCTACCTTTACATCTATCTTTTGCATGACAACAATATTTTAACTACACAAAAGTAGTGCTTTTACTTACATACAACAAATACTTATCATACTATTTTAAGGGCGTCCTTTGATTTTGGGGACTACCTTCCCTTGTTTACTAATAACATAATCGCTAACTTTGGCATGAAAAACGTAACCTTCTACACAAAACTATCCATGAATAAGCGCCAATATCTGATACTTGAAACAATAATGACCGCACCAGACGGTATCACCAAAGAGGAAATAAATAATTCTCTCCTACCTTTCGGTTATCCGCCACTCAACCGCAAACGCTTCTTTGCCGAATTGAAACAAATCAGAGAAAGTATCAGTTTCAAGATAATATCCAACAACTGTGGCAAAAATATCTGGCGCTATACCATAGATATAAAGGACGAAGCAGACAGAAACCATGCCGAACACATGTATATGCTCATCGCCAACCTGCACGAAAGTCAGTTCCTCAATGAGTTCCGACAACTGGGCACGCGCATACAACCAACCATCATCCCATCTGGCAACCGATATCTTGGTGTCATTGGTACCGCCATGACCGAAGGCAAAACACTCCAGATTACCTACCAGAAGTTCTCCGACACAGAACCCTACACCACCATCATCCACCCATATACCCTAAAAGCATTCCAGAATCGATGGTACCTTCTGGCTATGAAGGCCGAAGAAGGCATACTGAAGCACTTCGCCCTGGACCGCATCCAGTCTCTCATCATCACAGAGGACACCTTTACTATCTCACCCACCTTCAATGCCACCGAGTACTATACACACTTCTTTGGCATCTATGTGGACAACTCGCTAACACCAGAAGACATTCACATTACCACCACACCCAAACAGGCACATTATTTCCGTACTCTCCCCTTGCACCATAGCCAGAAGGAACTTCCAAGCACAACCCCGGACAATGGCATCCAGCAATGCCACTTCACCCTCCATATGTGCATCACCCCAGATTTCGAGTTGGAGATGAAGAAATATAGCGATACAACAAAGTGGGAGAAGCGAGGATAAATTGCTCTATTGCAAGGCTTGCAATGCAAAAAAGTTTTGCTGGAATAGATAAAAACATTATTTTTGTGAAGGAAAAGAAGTACAAAGGCCCTTTATCCCTTATATATAGAAAGTGAATTTATATCAAACTGATTTGAATTGGAAGCAACAAAATAAAAAACCTCTCCGAAGAGAGGTTATAGGATTTCATCCTTCGGCATATAGCCTTATTGTGATAAGATGATGAATAAAATTTCGTTTTATCCGTTGCAAATGTAGAAACAATATTTTACACTGACAAGAAAATACATAGAAAAATATATGAAACAACGAATTTTAGGACTCGACACTGGTACAAACAGTCTTGGATGGGCTGTTGTAGACCGTTTTGATGATGGTCATTACGAGTTGGTGAAGAAAGGTGTTCTCATCTTTCAGGAAGGTGTGAAAATTGAAAAGGGTATTGAATCAAGTAAAGCCGCGGAACGAACATCTCATCGCGCTTTGAGAAAGCAATATTTTCGCCGTCGTTTGCGCAAGATTGAGGTGTTAAAAGTTCTATCCAAGCACAACTTTTGCCCAGCACTTACTGACGAGGATCTAAAATTATGGCACAACAAAAAGATATATCCAGCCAAAGAGGAGTTTATGCTTTGGCAACGCACGAATGATAACGAAGATAAAAATCCATATCATTGTCGTTACATTTGCCTAAATACTGTTTTAGACTTCAACAAACAGGAAGACCGTTATACATTTGGCAGAGCAATGTATCATTTGGCTCAGCGCCGAGGTTTTCTAAGTAACAGACTGGATGCATCTGAAGATAATACAGAAAATAGCAAGGTAAAAAAAAAGCATTGCAGAACTAAGCAACAAGATAGAAGATGCTGGTTGCAAATATCTTGGAGAATACTTCTATAAGTTATACTCCGAGCAAGGCAACCTTGCTAAAATTCGCACTCAATATACCGACCGTGAACATCATTACCTTGCAGAGTTCAATGCCATTTGCCATAAGCAAGGTCTATCGCAAGAACTCAAGGAAGAACTTACCCGTGCCTTGTACTTTCAGCGACCATTGAAATCACAACGCCAAAGCGTTGGTAAGTGTACTTTTGAAAAAGGCAAATCTCGCGTAAGCACTTCACATTATTTATATGAAGAATTCCGTCTTCTGTCATTCTTGAATAGCGTTCGTATACAGACACCATACGACGATGAAATGCGTCCGCTCAACGAGAAGGAACTTGCAAAGATAGACAAACAGTTTTACCGAAAGAGCAAAGCAAATTTTGACTTTGAGGAAATAGCCAAAGCCATTGCTGGCAAGGATAAATACATGACTCGTGGCGAGAAAATAGAAAAACCATATGTCTTCAACTATCGTATGACACAAGGCGTTAGCGGATGTCCTACCATTGCTCAGCTGCGCTCCATCTTTGGAGAAGACTGGAAGAATGGCATTGCTGAAACCTACAAACTCAACACACGCAAGGATAGCACGCCCAAGAGCGTTGAAGAAATGGCAAACGACATCTGGAATGTGCTTTTCTTCTTCGATAGTAATGAGAAACTAAAGGAGTTTGCCCTGAACAATCTGCAATTGGATGAGAAACAGGCAGAGGACTTTTCCAAAATCCGTCTAAATAGAGATTATGCGTCCTTGTCGTTAAAGGCTATACGAAACATACTTCCATTTCTAAGAATGGGTATGCTCTATAGCCATGCCGTATTCATGGGCAATATTCCCCAATTGGTAGGAAAGGATGTTTGGAATGATGAGAACCAACGTGAGTACATCATAAGCGAGATACACAGAATGGCCAACTCTCCACAAGAGGAAGACAAATCTCAACGACTTACACTTGAATTCTGTATCAAAGACTTTCTCCAAACAAAATACAACATAAAAGAACAAGAACTTGACGCACTCTATCATCCATCAATGATAGAAACCTACCCTGACCCCAAACCAAACAAAGATGGCGTTATACTTTTGGGTAGTCCACGCACCAATGCCGTACGCAATCCTATGGCAATGCGCTCCTTGCACCAATTACGCAAGGTGGTCAACAACCTCATTCTTGAAGGTATCATAGACCATAGCACCATTGTCCACATTGAATATGCTCGAGAGCTTAACAATGCAAACCAAAGAGCAGCAATCAACCAATGGCAACGTGATTTGGAAAAGAAGCACAAGAAATATGCAGATGAGATACAAAAGGAACTGCGAAGGGAAGCTACACCAACAGATATATTAAAATTCCAACTTTGGGAAGAACAAGATCACATCTGCCTATACACTGGAGAACAGATAGGGATAGAGGATTTCCTTGGTTCATCACCTGCTTATGACATCGAGCACACTATACCTCAAAGCGTGGGTGGCGATAGCACACAGGAGAATATGACACTTTGTAATAGTGCCTATAATCGCAATATCAAAAAGGCTAAAATACCTTCTCAATTAGCGGAATATGAAGCTATTTTAGAGCGAATACAGCACTGGAAAGACAAAGCCGACGAACTGTCCAAACAAATCGACAAACTCTCTCATGGTAGAGGTTCCGACAAAGCATCCAACGATAAACGCATTCAGAAGAAGAACCGACTGAAATTAGAGCGTGACTATTGGCGTGGCAAGTACCAACGCTTCATCATGACCGAAGTCCCCGAAGGCTTTGCACGCAGACAAGGGGCAGGCATTGGTCTGGTATCCAAGTATGCCGGTTTGTATCTAAAGAGCTACTTCAAGGATATAGAGCACCCCGAGCGTCGACAAATCTATAGCATCAAGGGCACAACCACATCGGATTTTAGAAAGATGTGGGGTATACAGGATGTGTATGACAAGAAATCCCGTGATAGCCACCCCCATCATTGTATTGATGCCATCGTGATTGCTTGTATAGGCAAACGAGAATATGATGCATGTGCAGCATACTATCATCAACTCGAAGAGCGCAAATATGGCATCGCTGACAAACCTCAATTTCCAAAGCCTTGGGCATCATTTACAGAGGATATAAAGAGTATTGCCGAAGAACTACTTGTTGTTCACGATACTCCCGATAATATGCCTAAGAAAGCTTCAAAAAAAGTTGAGATCAAAGGCAAAGGTAAGAAAGTTGCCAAAGGCGATTGTGCAAGAAGTAGTCTGCACAATGACACATATTATGGTGCTATTGAAAGAAATGGCGAGGTTCGTTATGTAGTCCGTCGTGATATAACCTCATTTGAGAAGATTTCTGAAATAGAAAATATTGTAGATGATACTGTATGCGAAATAGTACGTAATGCCGTAAAGGATAAGGAGTTCAAAACAGCAATTACACAACCCATTTATATGAATAAGGATAAAGGAATCCTTATAAAGAAGGTTCGATGCTATGTACCAACGGTGAAATCGCCACTAAACATTCGCAAACATCGCGACCAGAGCACCAAAGAATACAAACAGCAGTTCCATGTTGCCAATGATAGTAACTATTGCATGACTATATATGAGGGCGAGGTTAAGGGCAAGAAGAAGCGTGCATTTAAGATTGTTAATATGCTTGATGCGGCTACACACTTCAAACATAGCAATTGTAGTAATGAACACAACCTTCTTGATGACTCCATCTCATTACCATGGAAGCAGACTATAAAAATTGGCACAAATGTTCTGCTATTCGAAAAATCAGCAGATGAACTATATGCACTTGATGCCAAATCTTTATCTCCAAGATTATATAAAGTTATTGGTTTAAGTAGTATGCTTGTTTCGGGTTGTAAATATGGTGTCATTCAATTACGTCATTCTACAGAATCAAGAGCAGCAAAAGAAGTTAAATCAAAAAATGGTGCATATATTCAAGGAGAAACATTAAGACCTGCGATAACTATGCTTCACACACAATTCAATGCTCTTGTTGAAGGTCAAGGCTTTGATATCACTCCTCTTGGAGAAATAAAATTCAAAAAATAGTTTATGCTGAAGAGAACCCTCGTTTTCTCCTCACCATTGCAATTGTCATTGCGCAATGCCCAGTTGGTTGTTTCCACTAAGGAAGCACCAACTGAGCAGCATACCATACCAATAGAAGATATTGCTCTTGCTATGATAGAAAACCAGCAGATAACCATCACTATGCCACTGATGAATGCTTTAGTAGATGCTGGTGTTGCCGTGGTTCTGTGTGATGCCAAGGGAATGCCCCATGCCATGGTGCAGAATATGGACAGCAACAACTTGCAAGGAGAATGCCTAAGGAACCAAATTGCAATGGGAGAGGTTGTAAAAAAACAACTTTGGAAGCAGATAATAGAAGCCAAAATCAAAAATCAAGCCGCACTCCTTGACAAAATTCATGGCAATGGTGATGTCCTAAAGGTGCATTATAGCAATGTGAAAAGCGGAGACTCCGAAAACAGAGAGGGAATTGCCGCACGCGTATATTTCTCAAAACTATTTGGTGATGATTTCTTCCGAGACAGAAATAGTCCTGGCATAAATGCTTTACTCAACTATGGCTACACAATACTCAGGGCCGCCACGGCAAGAGCACTGGTTTCCGCTGGGTTGACACCATCATTGGGAATATTTCATCACAACAGAGGCAATGCCTTTCCACTTGCAGATGATCTAATGGAGGCATTTCGACCATTTGTTGACGAAGTTGTCTATCATCTATGCGAACAAGGAGTGTTAGAATTAAACAAGGATGCTAAATTCGAATTAATCAGTGTTCTATCCTGCGACACCCATTACACAAAAGTTACACGACCTTTACAAATTGGATTATCCATCAGCATGGCATCCTTTGCCAAATGTGTAAGTGGAGAACAGAAGAAACTTTCATTGCCGATGCTAAAGTGAGTTATAACAGATTAAACGCATACAAAATAATGTGGCTCTTTGTTATGTTTGATTTGCCTACACAGACAAAGAAGAACAAAAAGGATTCTGCCTTATTTCGTAAAAATCTCGAAAAAGACGGTTTTGTTATGCACCAATACAGTGTTTATATACGCTTTTGTGGTTCAATAGAATCTGCCGAAGCGCATATAAAACGAGTACGAAAAATCATTCCAGAAACTGGACGAGTCAGTATTCTAACAATAACAGACAAGCAATATTCAAATATCGTAAATGTTTGGGGTAAAATAGAGCAAAAAGTACAAAAGAAACCTATTCAATTAGAGTTTTTTTGATATATTTGCCTACAAAATATAACACATCATTTCATTCCTATACTCATTTGCCTACATATAACTGATTATGTCTCAGTATGTTTGAAAGTATAGGTTGTGGTTTGATGATGATTTAAGATAAGATACAACCGCCAGCAAAATGCGCTTGCGCATTATTGTTGTGGTTTGATGATGATTTAAGATAAGATACAACTTGGGAGGAAAGAATATGTACAAGCTAACTGTTGTGGTTTGATGATGATTTAAGATAAGATACAACGTTCGCGGCATCCCATGAGCAATTGTAGTTGTTGTGGTTTGATGATGATTTAAGATAAGATACAACCCCGCGTCGGAGAATACCCAGTCTTCTGGGGTTGTGGTTTGATGATGATTTAAGATAAGATACAACGGTGGAGCACTGAACTTGTCGGCACTAACAGTTGTGGTTTGATGATGATTTAAGATAAGATACAACCAGCTTCCGAGCGTGACAATGCCGAGGTAGTTGTGGTTTGATGATGATTTAAGATAAGATACAACACGATAAAGAAGCCATGCTCAACAGAAGTGTTGTGGTTTGATGATGATTTAAGATAAGATACAACTTTACCATCCTAACGACTTAGGCTGGACAGGTTGTGGTTTGATGATGATTTAAGATAAGATACAACTAGCGTTTCGGCTATGGTTGTCTAACTTCAGTTGTGGTTTGATGATGATTTAAGATAAGATACAACTTCTTTAAATAGTCCTGCAAATGACGTTTAGTTGTGGTTTGATGATGATTTAAGATAAGATACAACTTGCATTTACTATAATATTGCTTAACAAGGTTGTGGTTTGATGATGATTT
>JAFYMW010000060.1 GCA_017548165.1 Bacteroidaceae bacterium | reverse complement strand
TATATCTGCTTTATCCTAAAGTCAGGCCTTCGCATTGCCTATGGAACGGATAAAGCAATAGCCCACACCATAGGTTATGTAAGTAGCCAATTATGGCTGTACATACCAACAATGTGGTGCTATCGCTATCATCTTCGTTCCCTAATCAAAGTTGCGAAGTTTGACTTATGAAGATAATTTCAATAACACCTTTTCGATAAGATAGAACAGAGCCGCTGCTCCGTTTCTGCAGACAAATTTACTAAAAATCCCCCACCCCACCAAATTATGGTGCTACAAATTGCATGTTCGCACTGAAAGATGCCATAGGTCGATAGTAGGCTCCTTTAACCTTTAACCCAAATCAGCCATTAGACTATTCCGCGCTAACGAAGTCGTCTTTTGGGGATGATTATAAAAAGCGACCCGCCAGCAGTTCTTACGGGATGCTGACGGGTTCTGTTATTTTAGGTTTGGCGTAAACTCCTATTCCTTGAGATAATAGCCTCCAGTTTTATCAGAGCCTTTGTATTCAATAAGGTTTCGTTCCACCAATTGTTTTAGATTCCTTTTTGCAGTTGCTTCACTTTTTCCTATATGAGCAGCTATAGCCGGTTTCTGTATTCCTGGATTATTCTTGATAATCTCTAAAATGTCTTTTAAAACACCTTTTACAGGGCCATTTACAGGGTCATTTACAGGGTCATTTACAGGGTCATCGCCTTTTCTATGCGGAGTAATCGAGTTCTTGAATCGAATTACAAGTGTTACTATTTTGTGACCCACCTTGAATTCTGGAGTTGGCAAACCATATTTTTCGCACTCATCGAAAATATTGGCAATACCTCGTCCCCATGCCTCCATCAAACCACTTTTGAAGAACACATCCGCAATCTTAGGATTGACAGGTGACGAATGAGGATTGTCTATAAAGTCCTTGTAGGTGCTTCCGAGGGGGAAATCACCGGGATTCTGAAACTCAACTCTATCGTCAAAGATGGCTATGCTTGGCGTTAGGTTATATGCATCCCAATCTCGATGGATAATGGTGTTTAGAGTAGCCTCTCTAACAACCTTTAACCCAAATCAGCCATTTGACTGTTCCGCGCTAACAACCGTTTTGGCTTAAAAGGGATTACAATTACGATTACACAACCTCCTCTGCCTCTCCCTCCAACGAGCATTCCATCCAGCACAAAAACAAACATCCGCAACACCTCGCTATTGAGATGCTGCGGAATGTTTTTTTAAAAGTCAAAAGACAAGAGTCTAAAGACAAGGGACTAGAGTCAAGAGTCAAGAGTCAAAAGTCAAGAGACTAAAGACAGTAGTCTAAAGTCAATGGACTAGAGATTGCTCATCGTTGATCACTCGACCACCTTCTTGCCGTTCTGGATGTAGACCTGACCAGATGTGGTTTCCTTGATGCGACGGCCAGAGAGGTCGTAAACGGCAGTTTTCACGTTTCCGTTTTCCGTTTCTGTCATCACCTCGTTGATGGCTGTCTCGGTGGTGAAGTCTACTTCCACTACGTCGTCCTTCTGGCACTCGATGGTGGCAATGCCGTGCTCGTCTACAGATACCCAAACTTCTGCACCGTTGACCTTGACGCTGGCCTTGTCGAGAGCCATAGCGCCCTTGTCGCAACGAAGTTTCAGGGGTGCACCAGCATGGCTCTGGATGCGGATGTACTGGCACTTGCCTGCAGACCAGTTGAAGTCTACGGTGAAGTTGCCCATTGCCTTCATGCCAGTGACATTACCCTGCTTGCGCCATACGGTGGGAAGGGCTGGCAATACGTTGACATATCCGTGTGCACTCTGCATGAGCATCTCTGCGATACCAGAACATACGCCAAAGTTGCCATCGATCTGGAAGGGTGCGTGAGAGTCGAAGAGGTTGTAGTAGATACCGCCCTGTCCCTGGTCGGTGCCATAGGTGGTGGAGTGCTTCAGTGCGTTCTTGATGATGATGTGTGCATGGTCGCCATCCTGAGCACGTGCCCAGAGGTTGACCTTCCAACCCATTGACCAACCTGTAGCGGCATCGCCACGAAGCTTGAGGGCATTGACGGCGGGGGTGAAGTATTCGCTCTCGGGAGTAATCTGGTCCATGGGGAAGAGAGCCATCATGTGTGACATGTGGCGGTGACCTCTTTCGCCTACGCTATAGGGAGAATACTTCCATTCGCGGAGCATCTTCTCGCCAGTCTTAACGCCATTGAAGGGGTTGCCCCATGCGCCGTCGTAGGTTTCGGTGTGCAAGCCCTTGTCGGTCTTCTCGAGGTATTCGTTGAGCTTAGCAACCTGCTCGTTGGTCAGGCCAGTGTTCTCCACACCAAGGATGCTGATGGCATCGCTGAGGTTCTGGAACAAGTAGCTGATCATCTGCTGTGCATGTGCTGTAGCGTCTTCCTTCTCGTTGCCGTGCTGCTCTGCGCTGAACTCGTCGGGAGCAACATAGGTGCCGTCCTTGACCTTGCGGTCCTTGATGAGGCGGTGGAACCAGAACTCGGCACAATCCCACATTACGGGGAAAGCCTTCTTGAGGAATTCCTTGTCCTGAGTGTAGCGCCAGTGGGTCCAGAGGTGGCTGGTGTACCATACGTTGGCCACGAGGTAGTTGTCGCCCCAGGTGCTCATGCTGTTGTAGAGAGATGTCTCGGTGAGCACGCTCCAACCATAGCCGCCATTGTAGCGCTTGGCAACTTCCTTCCAACCGGCACTCTTGGCACCACGGAGGATGAAGTTAACGAAGGGTTTGTGAAGGTCGGAGAGGTTGGTAATCTCTGTGGGCCAGTAGTTCATCTGGATGTTGATATTGGTGTGGATATCAGAGTTCCAGGGAGAGTCTGTGCCACGGTCGTTCCAGATACCCTGCAGGTTGTTGGGAGCTGCGATGGGCTTGCGGTTGGAGCTGATAGCCAAGTAGCGACCATAGTGGAAATAGAGTTGTTCGAGGAACAGGTGGTCGTTGTTGGTGCTGGTACCGTTCTGGTTGTTGGGATAGTACTTGTCGACAAGAGTCTTGGTGTCGACGGTGGGAGTGGTGAGACCGAGGTCGAAGGTCATGCGTTTGGTGATGGCGGTGAAGTCCTCGATGTGTGCAGCCTCGACAGCCTCGTAGCCCTTGGCAGCAACGGCATCGATAGAGGTCTTGATGTCCTCGGAGATGCTTTCGGGAGTGACGCTATAGAAATAGCCAGTAGAATTGACATCGCCATTGAAGTTTGTAGCGCCCTTGAGGTAGAAGGTAACCTCTGTGGCATTGCTAACGCTGATGCCCTTGCTTGAGGTTTCTACAGTAGCAGCCTCGTCGGCAACAACATGCAGGCGTGCAGCGTGCTTAACGGTCATCTTGCCAGTGAAATAAGCCATGCCGTTCTCGTAGGTAACAGCACTTGCACCGATACCCTCACCGGGCTCGAGAGTGAAGTTGAGGTTGAGCTTGTCCTCGCCCTCTGCCTTGTACTGAGCAGCAATAACCTGGTCGGGGGCAGAGCTGAGGTATTTGCGTGTGAACTTGCTGCCGTTGGCATTCTTGAACTCAACACCAGCAATACCCTCTTCGATGTCGAGATAGCGCACATAGTCTGTTACGCTCTCCATGATGGCATTGTCTCTGTTCTCAACAAAGACAGAACCGAAGTTCATGAATGTGCGGCTACCGCCACCAGCACCAACTGTATTGGCAGCACCGCTCCAGAGGGTCTTCTCGTTGAACTGAATCTCCTCGTTGTGCACACCACCGAATACCATGCAACCCAGTTCGCCATTGCCCAAGGGCAGTGCATATTCCATCCAGGGATAGTTTACGCCAGTTGCCACGGCAGAGGTCTTGTACCACAATGTGTTGGGGTTCTTGGGAGCAAAGGTAGAAACACCAGTGATGTTCTGTGCCTCGTAGTAATATGTGTCGGGATAGTCGGCAGGAGCAGCCTCAGTGATGAAGAACTTACAACCGGTATCATTCAATGCTGTACTTTCAGAAGTTTCCCAAAGAGCTAAATAGTTGCCACGCTTGTTCCAGTAATGATTTGTACCATTAATTCTGATTACAGAGGGGCTTGTGCTATTGAACTTGAATACACCAGAGAATACAGTCTTGTATGTAGTATTGTCTGTAGCCACCATTGTTGTGCGTGCATTTGCTTCAGTACCAGTGATGCCGAGTACCTTAGAAAGACCAGTTGAATAGTTGTACACCTTGTAGGTATTTGTGCCTTCCTTAACGAAAGCCCAAAGAGACTTGTTGTCGCGAGGCTTGTTGGTGTTGTTTAGCAACAAGTTACCGCCATCAGTATAATCGCTATTCAAGCTAACATAGCCGCCGTGACCACCCTGAAGAGTGTAGAACTTGGTGTCCTCTGCCAGATAGCTGACATAAATCTTCAGACCGTCGATAGTGACGATAGACATCATGCCTACAACGGCAGAAGCTTCCACATCGCTGGCCTTGATAACGTCCTTGGTCTCGATGGTGGCACCGTTCTTGTAGGTATTGCCACCATAGGTGAAACCAGCCTCAGCATCTTCTGTACCCAGGACTACTACGGTGTAGACCTTGTCCTCGGGGATGGCCTCCTCGATGTAGAAACAGTTGCCTGCGTCGGTGGTGGTCCAGCTGTTGACCAAGATACCAGAATTGCTCTGGCCAGAAACCTGAGTGTTCATGCCCTGATTGCCAATGCACATCTTCCAGGGATAGGTGGCATTGTTTACCTTCTCTATCTTCAGTGCCGCAGATGCATTGGCGGTGTATGCACCATTGTTGCCCACATATTTCTGAGCACCAACGCTGAAGAGATAGTAGTTGTCGCCATTCTTCATGATGTTGAACTGAAGATTGGGATCGCTGAGACTGTAAGTGACACTACCCACATTCTTACCTGTGCTTGAGCACAACTCGGAGGGCATCTTCTCGCTATAGAGCAAGAATGCACGCTCGCTGCGGATGGCATACACTTTGTCGTTGCTAAGTTGTGACAAGTCTGTTACCTTGTCTGCCCACACCGATACCGAAGTGCTCAGCAGGGTCAAAAGCATTAGAAGTGTTTTCTTCATTTTCGTTTAAGTTTATTTGGGTTAATATTCTGTTTTTTGTCGCTTCTACTTCTTCACAACATACTTGCCACCAGTGATATCCTTCAGGGATATGGGAACATAAACCATTGAATACCAACCGGGTTCTTCCTCATAGAAGAAACCTATGCGGCCATCCTTCTGCAGAGTCATGGTGCTGTAGGCACTGCCAGTGTGGCTGACATGGTAGGGCTGCTGATTCCAGTTCTCGGCAAAGGCCTTGGGAGAAGAATAGGATGCTGGAGCGGTGATGTCCTTCCAATATATCTTCACATCGCTGCGGCCATCGCCAGTGGGCAGGGACTGCAGAGCCAGAGTGGCCTCTGTGCCGTCGCTGACCTTCTTGGCCTTAAGAATCAATATCTCGCCATTGGTGCTGTTGCGACCAACCTTAATGCCGCCTTTCTCTGCATCGCTGGCAACACATTCACCCCACGTACCATTGACCTTCTTGGAGTCGCTGTACTTGTAGATGTTGAAGTATCTGCCAGCGCCCTTACGGCTGCTGAGCACCACGCTACCATCGGGAAGCTCCTCGCACTTGGGTTCGTCGCCACGGGGACAAGGCAAAGCTGTCTTACCACCAAGGGCATGCCATGTCTGACCGAAATCGTCGCTATAGAGCACTCTGTTGCCATGGTTCTTGGTCCATACTGGAGCATACACACGATAGTGTGAACCCACCTTGATGGTCTTGCTCTGTGTGAGCTTGCCACTGCCTACGAAGAGACTCTGAACACGGTATTGGTCGAAACCCTCCTCGCCACGCTGCATGAAGGCGCTATAGAATACATTGGTGATGTCCGACCATGAGCACAAAGCACCCTGAGGAGCAGGAGAATGCTTGCCATCGAGAGCATCGCCCCAGGTCTTGCCATTGTCGGTACTGTAGAGGCGTGCTACGGGATTGGGCTCGCCATCGGGCCAGTTGCCATGCCAGCAAACGGTGTGTCCGCATACATCAATCAAAAGGATGGCTCCCGACTCGCGGTCTACAACCATAGCTGGGTCGCCAAAACCATCATCGCGAACACCTTCGTCGGAATAGCTACCCTGGATAACATATTTGCCCTCGCTCCACTTGCTACCATCCTTGCTACCGATGCGCATAACCTGATCTACACGACCATAGCCTATGTCATTGCCACATGGACGGGCATCGTTGATGGCAAGGAGTTTGCCGTTCTTCATCGTTACGATGCTGGGGATGCGGAAGGGTTCCTTATCGTTGTGGAACCAGAGATACTGATACTCGCTCTCCTTGTCGCCCTTGTAGGTCACCGTCCACTCATTACCCTGCTGCTGAATGCCTACGAGGTTATAGCCATGCAGTTTCCAGGCTTCTTTCAACGAGAAAGTTGCACCCTGGGGCACGTCGAAGGTGATGGTAGTACCAGCCTCCTTGGCTTCAATGGTGCGCTGCTGCTTCTTGTCGCCAATCTGAGCTTCAAGCACACCCATCCAAAGATTGGTCTTGGGATAACGAGTCTTGCCTTCGAGACGAACATTAACATTGACCGTTTGAGCAAAAGCCTGTACGGGGAATGCCATAGTTGCAAGCAAGAACATCATGGAAAGAGATGATTTCATACTTTTGTAGTTCATGGTTTTTACTAAATTTCATTACGTTATGCGTGCAAAGATAATATTTTCCCTTGACATTTCCAAACAATTGAGCTGAGGATGCGTCCGACACAGGGTTAGTGCAGAAAAATCTCGCTCAAAACAATAAGCATGGCATCCAGCAAAGTACACAAAACAAAGCCCTCTCGACATCGGGAACAACATAGAATGATGTCTCCAATGCCGAGAGGGACTTGTATGGTGCTAAAACCTTATTTCTCTGCCAGATACATGGTGCAAATGCCAAACGTGAAACGGCGCCATTCTACAGAGCGGAATCCAGCCTTGCGCAGAATGCCTTCCATAACCTCGCCCTGAGGAAAGGCCTCCATGGTGGCAGGAAGATAGGAATAGGCACTGGAATCGCGACTGACCAGCCAACCCACAAAAGGCATTACCACATGGGCATAAAGCCAGAAGAGCTGACGCATGGGGAAACGAGGCGGTGTGGCCAGTTCCACAATGAGCAGATGCCCACCAGGAGTGAGCACTCGATACATCTCGCGCAAGCCTGCATCCAAATCTTGAAAATTGCGGACACCATATGCCACTGTGACAGCTTCGAAAGAAGAGGCGGGATAGGTCAGATGCAAGCAGTCCTGTTTCTCAAAACTCACAGCAACAGTACCCAGTTTGCCTTTCTCCCTGAGCATCGACACCTTGCGGCGTGCCACCTCCATCATACCTTCGCTGATATCGGCTCCTATTATCGTATCGGGATGGAGCATCTGTGCCGACAATAGCGCAAAATCTCCTGTGCCTGTGGCAATATCCAGTATCTTCTTGGGAGCATAACGACCCAGTGCCGACACAGCCTTGCGTCGCCAGCCTTTGTCTATTCCCATACTAAGAAGATGATTCAAAAAATCATAGGTGGGAGCAATGCCGTCAAACATTGCTTCCACCTGCTGTACTTTCTCGCCCTGCTGGGAATAGGGTTTTATCTTTTCCTGATTATACGACATAACAATCTGGAATGAGGAAACAGGAGTCTGTGAGATGGTATGAAACACTCTGCGCACACACCTCTGCTCCCCCACCGGAAGGTTCAATATAGTTTAGCGATTTTCCAACCAGTTAGTCACATTACGCTGAATGCGCTCTTGGATATGACCCTCGCTGTCTGCAGGGGCAAAGGTAGTACCGGTAATGTGCTCGTAAAGCTCTATGTATCTATCGCTTACGCTCTGTGCGTATTCGTCGGTAATCTCAGGCATAACATCGCCAGGACGATTCATAAAATCGTGCTCGATGAGCCACTGACGAACAAACTCTTTTGAGAGCTGCTTCTGTGCTTCGCCCTTCTCGAACTTCTCTTGATAACCTTCGGCATAGAAGTAACGAGAGCTGTCGGGGGTATGAATCTCGTCAATGAGGATAACCTTGCCGTCGCGCTTGCCAAATTCGTACTTTGTGTCGACAAGTATCAAACCCATCTTGGCAGCGATTTCGGTACCACGCTGGAAGAGAGCACGGGTGTACTGCTCCATCTGCTCGTAGTCCTCCTTGCTGACGATACCCTGAGCAATGATTTCTTCCTTGCTGATGTTCTCGTCGTGACCCTCATCGGCCTTGGTGGTGGGAGTGATGATGGGCTCGGGGAAACGCTCGTTTTCGCGCATACCGTCGGGCAAAGCCACACCACAAATCTCACGACAGCCATTCTTGTAGTCGCGCCATGCAGAACCAGTGAGATAGCCACGGATAATCATCTCTACACGGAATCCCTCTGCCTTGAGACCTACAGTAACCATAGGATCGGGAGTAGCCAACTTCCAGTTGGGAACAATATCGGCAGTGGCATCGAGGAAAGATGCTGCTATCTGATTGAGACACTGGCCTTTGAAAGGAATACCTTTGGGCAGAATGACATCAAAAGCAGAGATGCGGTCGGTAGCAACCATTACCAACAAATCGTCATTGATATCATACACATCACGTACCTTACCATGATAAACACTCACCTGACCTGGCAGGTTAAAATCTGTGCGGGTTAATGCTTTCATAAAACTACTTTTATTCTGTTTTTCTTAATTCTTCTTTCTCTTTATTTTTCTTGTCGTAAGCCTCGACGATGCGAGACACCAACTTGTGGCGAACAATATCCTTCTTGTCCATATGTATGAACCCAATACCTTTGACATCGGAGAGAGTTTCCAATGCGTCGGTGAGTCCACTGCGCACACCACGGGGCAAGTCGACCTGAGAACAGTCGCCAGTGATTATCATCTTGGTATTGTTACCCATACGGGTGAGGAACATTTTAATCTGTGCCACGGTGGTATTCTGAGCCTCATCAAGGATAACGACAGCATCGTTCAAAGTGCGACCTCGCATAAAGGCCAATGGTGCTATCTGTATGATATTCTGTTCCATCATCTCGCGCAACTTCTGTGCAGGAATCATATCCTCCAAAGCATCGTAGAGAGGTTGCAGATATGGGTCTATCTTGTCGCGCATATCGCCTGGCAGGAAGCCCAACTTTTCGCCAGCCTCAACAGCAGGGCGAGACAGGATAATCTTGCGTATCTCCTTGTTTTTCAAGGAACGAACAGCAAGAGCAATGCTCATATAAGTTTTACCACTACCAGCAGGACCCGTGGCAAAAATCATATCATTTTCCTGATAGGCAGCCACCAACTTGTGCTGGTTCTCGCTACGAGCCGAGATGGGTTTACCGGTAACGCTGTAGACCACAACCTTATCGGAACCTTCCTTGGAAACACGCTCACCACGCAAGATGTGCAGGATGTCTTCTTCTGTCAAACTATTGTACTTGTGGCAATGCTTTTGAAGCTTCTCTACATTCTCTTCCAAAGCACACATCTCCAACTCGTCACCTATAACGTGAAGGACATTGCCTCTGGCTACAATACGAAGTTTGGGATAAAGAGCCTTCACCATCTGGATATTGACATTGTTCACCCCATAGAACACTACAGGATCAACGTCTTCCAGTATGATATGCTTTTCTATCATTATATTTTTAGGTATGATTTGTGCACAAAGTTAAAGAATATATTTGGATTATCTATCATTTTATAATAACTTTGTCACGAAAAACTTATGAGACGATTAAAGAAAAATTACTATCTAGCCATCTTTTGGGGCATAGTGGGCATATTGGGAATGGTACGGTGGATATTCGACATCGAAACACCACAGGTTGATAACGATAGTGTAGCAGGCAAAGTCAGCACAGAGCAAACGCTGTCTGTCACAACAACCTCGGAATCCAACACCAATAGTCATATCGCACAAGAGGAGAAGAAGGAAGCACCTGCTAAAAGCAAAAGAAAAGTGCATCCCATATATTCCGTTCCGTCGTTTAGCAGAACCTTTCCCGACCTTCAGGACGTACATGTCGTAAGTGCAAGGAAATGGGGTGTTTCGCCAGTAAGAAACCGCCAAATGGCTGAAAAGAGAAAGGACGAACTTGTTTTCGTGGGCAACAATCCATATTACAAAATCGATCCTGGAATGAGCAGTAGCATACCGTATCTCGTCCCCCATGCTGCCAATGTTCTCGAAATCATTGCACAGAACTTTCTCGACTCCCTTCATATTAAAGGCATACCACTGCACAAAATTCTGGTAAGCAGTGTGCTGAGAACCGACGAAGACGTCGAACGGTTGCGCAAAATCAATGTCAACGCTTCACCCGAATCGTGCCACAGATATGGCACTACATTTGATATCCCTTACAACAGATATCATACCGTTTCGCCACCATCTGAAACCAGACGTACCGTGCAGAACGACACACTCAAATGGATTTTGGCAGAGGTACTTAGGGATGCAAGAAAAAATGGTCTGTGCCACATAAAATATGAGGTAAAACAAGGATGCTTTCACATAACGGCAAAATGAAGGAATACGGACTCATCGGCTTCCCTTTGGAACATAGCTTCAGTAAAAAATTCTTTACAGACAAATTCTCCAGGGAAGGAATAGATGCAAGGTATGATAATTTTGAGATTGCTCATGCATCACAACTGAGGGACATTGTAGCAGAACATCCTAATCTTGAGGGATTAAACTGCACTATCCCACACAAGGAAGCCATTATGGCAGAATTGGACAAAGTAGACACTGAAGCTGCCGAAATAGGTGCCGTGAATGTAATAAAAATTCAGCGCATCTCCTCTCCCACCCTTTCCTCTACAGACTCAGGTAACAAACCATTACTCATTGGTTACAACAGCGACGTAATTGGCTTCACCCAAAGCATATCTCCACTTCTCAAACCACACCACAAAAATGCTTTAATTTTAGGAACAGGTGGTGCAGCCAAGGCTATAGAATATGGACTGAAAAAGTTGGGGATAGCATGCACCTATGTTAGCCGCAAGAAGAAAGACAACAACATCAGTTACGATGACTTGAATGCGGAGAACATAGGCCATTACCATATTATCGTTAACTGTACCCCAGTGGGTATGTTTCCACACACCGAAGAAAAGCCAGCATTGCCATACGAAGGTATAACCAACAAGCACCTGTTATATGACCTTATCTACAACCCCTTAGAAACCCTTTTCCTGAAAGAGGGTCGCCTACGTGGTGCTGCAACCAAAAATGGCATGGAAATGCTTGAACTGCAGGCCTTAGCCAGCTGGGAAATTTGGAACAAATAAACCACTAATTTCCTCACTACATTTTTTCACATTTGGTCACTTTTGCTTGTATCTTGTTAATTTTGTATCACTCTCTAAAAAGATGTTTGTATAAGTGACAAATTTTACGTATCTTTGCGCCCGTAATTAATAACTTTTCATTATGAGCAATCAAAGATACATGATGCGCGGAGTTTCCGCTGCCAAAGAAGATGTGCACAATGCAATCAAGAACATTGACAAGGGACTATTTCCTCAGGCCTTCTGTAAGATAATCCCCGACATTTTGGGTGGCGACCCAGAGTATTGCAATATCATGCATGCTGACGGAGCTGGTACAAAATCCTCTTTGGCATACATGTATTGGAAGGAAACTGGCGACCTTGGGGTATGGAAGGGCATTGCACAGGATGCCTTGATTATGAACACTGACGACTTGCTTTGCGTTGGTGCCGTAGACAACATTTTGGTAAGTTCCACCATTGGCCGCAACAAGATGCTTATTCCTGGTGAAGTAATTTCTGCTATCATCAATGGTACAGACGAACTGATGGCTGAGATGCGTGAAATGGGAGTGGGCATTTATGGTACTGGTGGCGAAACTGCCGATGTTGGTGACTTGGTTCGTACCATCATTGTGGATAGCACCGTGACATGCCGCATGAAGCGCAGCGATGTCATTGACAATGCCAACATACGTCCAGGTGATGTGATAGTAGGACTTTCTAGCACAGGCCAGGCAACCTATGAGAAGGAATACAATGGCGGCATGGGCAGCAATGGTCTAACTTCTGCACGCCACGATGTTTTCAACAAATATCTTGCCGAAAAATATCCCGAGAGCTACGACCATCAGGTACCTGAGGAATTGGTATATAGCGGCAAATACAAACTGACCGACGAGGTGGATGGTGCTCCTGTATGCGCAGGCAAACTGGTGCTCTCCCCTACCAGAACCTATGCTCCTGTTGTAAAGAGACTGCTCGACGAACTTCGTCCCGAGATTCATGGCATGGTACATTGCACTGGCGGTGCACAGACAAAGGTTCTGCATTTTGTTAGCGACAATTGCCGAGTAATCAAAGACAACATGTTCCCCGTTCCTCCCTTGTTCCGTGCTATTCAGGAAGAGAGTCAGACAGATTGGAGCGAGATGTACAAGGTGTTCAACATGGGACATCGCCTGGAGGTATATGTTGCACCCGAAATTGCAGAGAAAGTTATAGAAATCTCCAAGTCATTCAATATTGATGCCCAGATAATCGGACATATCGAAGAAGGCAAGAAGAGTTTGACAATTAAGAGCGAGTTTGGCGAATTTAACTACTAAAGCCAAAGCTACTCACACTTGCAACACACATAAACGTTTACAAACACTGACAATCATATACACTAATGGCAAACAGCTTGCTTGACAGATTGGAAGGTCTCGTTTCGCGCTTCGAAGAGGTTTCTACATTGATAACTGACCCTAGCGTTATTGCAGACCAGAAAAGATACATAAAACTGACCAAGGAATACAAAGACCTAGGCAAAATCGTTGATGCCCGCAAAGAATATGTAGGTTGCCTACAAAACATATCCGACGCAAAGGAAATGCTGGCAATGGAAGATGATGCCGAAACAAAAGAGATGCTCCGCGAGGAACTCTCAGAAAGCGAGAAGCGCATCCCTGAACTTGAAGATGAAATAAAATTACTACTCGTTCCTGCCGACCCAGAAGATGACAAGAACGTCATTATGGAAATCCGTGGTGGTACTGGTGGCGATGAGGCTGCCATCTTTGCAGGAGACCTGTTCCGCATGTACAGCAAATACATCGAAACAAAAGGTTGGAAGATGGCTATTTCAAGTTTCAGCGAAGGTTCTTCCGGAGGATACAAGGAAATCATCTTCAGCGTTACTGGCGAAGGTGTGTATGGCATTATGAAGTATGAGAGCGGTGTACATCGTGTACAGAGAGTACCTGCAACAGAAACCCAGGGACGCGTTCATACCAGTGCAGCCACAGTAGCAGTATTGCCCGAAGCAGAAGAGTTTGACGTTGAGATCAACGAGGGTGCCATTAAGTGGGACACATTCCGTTCAAGCGGTGCTGGTGGTCAGAATGTAAACAAAGTAGAATCTGGTGTACGCGCCAGATATATGTGGCGAAACCCTTTTACCAACGAAGACGAGGAGATTTTGGTTGAGTGCACAGAGACTCGCGACCAGCCAAAGAACAAGGAGCGTGCATTGGCACGACTGCGTACTTTCATATATGACAAGGAGCACCAAAAGTATCTCGACGACATCGCATCAAAGAGAAAGACTATGGTTTCTACTGGTGACCGCTCTGCCAAAATCCGCACATACAACTACCCACAGGGAAGAATCACAGACCATCGTATCGGTTACACCATCTACAACCTCAACGCTTTCATGGACGGTAGCATTCAGGATTGCATCGACCACCTGATTGTGGCAGAAAATGCTGAAAGACTGAAAGAAGCCGAGTTATAAAGCAAAAATAAAGTACATCTAGTTCGTCAAGAATTTCTAACGATATATCAAAAATAATTAAGACTATGACAAGACAAGAACTTATCCAGAATATCAAAACTAAACGCAGTTTCCTTTGCGTGGGACTTGACACCGACCTCAAGAAAGTACCTGCACATCTTCTCAACGAAGAAGACCCCATCTTTGCCTTCAACAAGGCTATCATTGATGCTACAGCACAATATTGCGTTGCATACAAACCCAATCTGGCTTTCTATGAAGCTTTTGGCGTTAAAGGTTTGATCGCATTCGAGAAAACTGTTAAATACATTCAGGAGAACTATCCCGATCAGTTTATCATTGCTGATGCTAAACGTGGCGACATCGGAAACACCTCCGCCATGTATGCACGCACTTTCTTTGAGGAATATAATCTCGATTCTGTAACCGTAGCTCCATATATGGGCGAAGATAGCGTAACTCCATTCCTTGGTTATGATGGCAAATGGGTTATCCTTTTGGCACTCACAAGCAACAAGGGCAGTCACGACTTCCAGTTGACCGAGAGCACCGAGGGTGAGATGCTTTTCCAAAAGGTTCTGCGCAAAAGTCAAGAGTGGGCTAACAACGAGCAGATGATGTATGTTGTTGGAGCCACACAGGGCAAGGCTTTTGAGGAAATACGCAAAATCGTCCCCAACCATTTCTTGTTGGTTCCCGGTGTTGGTGCACAGGGTGGTTCACTCAGCGATGTTTGTAAGTATGGTATGACCGACGAATGTTGCCTTTTGGTAAATAGTTCACGCGCCATCATATATGCCGACAATAGCGAAAACTTCGCAGCAGCAGCAGCAAAAGCGGCTCAGGAAGTTCAGGCAGAAATGGCTGTAGAACTGAGTAACAGAGGCATCTAATTGTTTTATCTCAACAATAGCACTTTCACAAGCAGTTTTCTAAAATGGAATTCAGCGCACAAATGATAGCAGGTCTGGTTCATGGTACCGTAGTTGGTAACCCTGAAACCATGGTATCTGATTTTGCAAAGATAGAGGAAGGCCGTCCTGGTTGCATCAGCTTCTTGGCGAATGAGAAATACGAGAATTATATTTACACCACAGAAAGCAGTATTGTTCTTGTAAACGATTCCTTCGAACCCAAAAGTGAAGTAAAAGCAACTCTAATCAAAGTTGCCAATGCAAGAGAAGCCGTAGCACAACTCATCAGCTTATATGCCAGCATGAAGCCCAAGCCAAAAGGCATTGACTCATCTGCATTCATCGACCCATCTGCACAGATTGGAGAGAACGTTTATATCGGACCATTTGTTGCTATTGGACCTAAGGCTATCATTGGAGATGGCTGCATTCTTCATCCCCATGTCACTATTGGAGCAAATGTACGCATTGGCAAGAATACAGAAATGTACGCTGGCAGTGTGGTATATCACGACTGCAAGGTGGGAGAAAGATGTATTCTCCATGCAGGTTGCGTCATCGGAGCAGATGGCTTTGGTTTCGAACCAACAGAAGATGGCTACAAAAAAATTCCCCAAATTGGCATTGCTGTATTAGAAGACGATGTCGAAATAGGAGCAAACTCCTGCGTTGACCGTGCAATGCTTGGCGAAACCATCATCAGAAAGGGTACCAAATTGGATAATCTGGTACAGATAGGTCACAACTGCGAAATTGGCACTCACACCGTAATGTCTGCACAAGTAGGTGTTGCTGGTTCTACAAAGGTTGGTCAATGGTGCATGTTTGGAGGACAGGTTGGAGTTGCAGGACATGCCACTATAGCCGACAAGACAATGGTTGGTGCACAGTCTGGCATTCCAAACAATGTTAAGAAACCAGGACAAGAACTGATGGGCACACCTGCCATTGAGGCCCGCACATGGTGGAAGGCGCAAGTCATTGCCAAACAACTCCCCGATATGTGGACAAGCATGAATCAGATGAAAAAAGAAATTGAAACGCTGAAGGCAAAACTACAAAACCTGACTCCCAAAGAATAATCATACATTTGCATTCTTAAGATACCAATATACCTTTATATATATATATGAGACAACGCACACTGGCATCTGCATTCACTCTGCAAGGCAAGGGACTACATACTGGCATGAATCTTACTGTCACGTTTCAGCCTGCTCCAGAGCATCATGGCTACAAAATTCAGCGCATAGACTTACCAGCACAACCTATCATAGATGCTATTGCAGAAAATGTTATAGAAACAACTAGAGGAACAGTTCTGGGTGCAGGAGATGCTAAATGCAGCACCATAGAGCATGCCATGAGTGCATTATACGTATTTGGTATTGACAATGTTCTTATTCAGGTCAATGGTCCGGAATTTCCTATTTTAGATGGCAGCGCCGTTCCATATGTAGAAAAAATTAAAGAAATAGGCACATTAGAACAAGAAGCTGAAAGAAACTGGCTTGAAATAAGCCATATAGTTGAATGCAAGGACGAGAAAACCGGTTCCTACATAAAGCTAACCCCTGCTGAAGACTACTCCATCTCCGTTACCATAGATTTCAATTCTGATATTCTTCCAGAACAAACAGCAACACTATGTAGTCTGGGAGATTTTGAAAAAGAAATATCTCAGGCCCGAACATTTGTTTTTGTAAGAGAAATAGAACCTCTTTTAGAACTAGGATTAATAAAAGGTGGAGACCTTAACAATGCCATTGTGATATACGACAGAGAAACAAGCCAAGATAATATGGATAAACTCTGTATGCTGGCAAATGGCAGCAAAAGGAACGCAAAAGAATTGGGATATATTCAACATAAGCCTCTCGTATGGGACAACGAACCAGCAAGACATAAACTCCTTGACATCATAGGTGATCTGGCTTTGATTGGAAGACCTATCAAAGGACATATCGAAGCAATAAAACCTGGTCACACAATCAATAACAAATTTGCAAGACTGATAAAACAAGAAACAAAATGATTAGCCCATTAGCATACATACATCCCGAAGCTGTTATTGGTGAAAATTGTGAGATTGGTCCTTTCTGCTACATTGACAAAAATGTAGTAATCGGCGACAACAACCTCATTATGAACAGTGTTACTATTCTTTATGGCGCAAGAATAGGCAATAACAACAAGTTCTTCCCCGGTGCTGTAATTAGCGCTATCCCTCAGGATCTCAAATTTCATGGCGAGGAAACTACTGTAGAAATTGGCAATGACAACACTTTCAGAGAAAATGTTACGGTAAATCGTGGCACAGCCGCCAAGAACAAAACCGTTGTGGGTAGCAACAACCTGTTCATGGAAGGAGTGCATATAGCGCATGATGACATTATTGGTAATGAATGCATCATCGGCAACGGAACTAAACTAGCAGGAGAAGTCACCATTGATGACAAAGCCATTCTTTCTGCCAATGTACTAGTTCATCAGTTTACCAGAATTGGAAGCTATTGCATGGTAGGAGGTGGAACAAAAATTCCTCAGGACGTCCTCCCCTATTCGCTTATTGCACGAGAGCCTGGAGCCTTCTGCGGTTTGAATACTGTTGGTCTGCGTCGTCGTGGCTTTGAACGAAATGTTATTGACAACATACATCGAGCATACCAAATAATAATACAAGAAGGTGGCTTGCTTAAAGACCAACTCAAAAAGGTGGAAGAAGAAATACCCTCATCAAGCGAAATAGAATACATTCTTGACTTTATACGAACAAGTTCACGAGGTTTTATACGATAAAAATCATGACATATAGATTTATTGCATTCAGTGAGGAAGTCGAAAATTTCGTTATGGAGATCAAAGCTCCACCATCAGCATCATTCCTCGAACTGCACAAACTCATACTTAAAACTTGCAACTATTCTGAGCAAGAAAATCACCAATTCTTGATATGCGACGAGAATTGGAGAGTCAAGGAAAAAGTCCATCTCACAGACTCTGGTTCTTCGTCACTCGATGAAGATCTATACCTAATGGAGTCCACCTTTTTGGAAGATTTCATCGAAGAAGAAGGGCAACACATAGCATACATATACGATGTAACTGCAAAAAAGACCCTTCTTATTGAACATACTGAAAATGTCTTCGGTGAAAAGGCAGAAAAAGCATTTGTTAGCCGTCAGAAAGGAATTGCACCTTTACAATCCTCTGAAGAATTTACTTTCATCAACGAGGAGAGTATTTTGTCAGCAATAGACAGCAATACAGCCAACCAATCAATTGACGAGCTCAACGATGAAGACACCATAAGCAACGACGACTTCTCTGTAGAAGAAATTGATATGGAAGGATTTGAAGTAACGGACCTATAAGCCACACTTAATCAACAACAAAAATAATGACACCATTACTAATCGTAGTATTGGGGCCAACTGCTGTAGGCAAAACCGAGCTAACACTATCTTTAGCCGAAAAATTGCATTGTCCAATACTCAACTGTGATTCTCGTCAGATATACAGAGACATGTACATCGGCACAGCTGCACCCACCGAGGAACAAAAAAGCAGAGCAAAGCATTACTTTGTGGGAGAATTAGGATTAGACGACTATTATAGTGCCGCAAAATACGAATCAGACGTATTAAACTTAACATCCGAACTTTTTAAGACACATAACGCCCTGATTCTCTCTGGTGGCAGTATGATGTACATCGATGCTATATGCAATGGTATAGACGACATCCCCACTATTGACAACGAGGTACGAAACAACCTTACAGAAAGACTCAAAAACGAAGGAATAGACAAACTTTTGGCCGAACTAAAAATAATCGACCCAGAGCACTATGATTTCGTTGACAAGAAAAATGGCAAACGCATCGTGCATGCTCTGGAAGTATTCTACACTACAGGCAAACCATATTCGAGTTTCCTAACGCGAAAAACACTTAGAAATAGCAACAATACAGAGCAAACGGCAAAACGTCCTTTCAACATACTGAAAATAGGCCTAGAAAGACCACGTGAAGAATTGTTTCAACGCATAAACAACAGAGTAGACCAAATGATAAACGATGGCCTGCTCCACGAAGCAATGACACTATATCCACATAGAGATAAAAACGCACTGAATACTGTTGGTTACAAAGAAATGTTCAACGTTATTGAAGGCAAGTGGGAACTTCAAATGGCAATTGAACGCATAAAGAAAAACACTAGGGTATACGCCAAGAAACAGATGACATGGTTCAAACACGACACCACCATCAATTGGTTTCATCCCAACGAGCACAATAAAATTATAGAATTCATAACTAACAATCTAACAAACGAACAAATAAGATAACTCTTCAATTTAGGCTGCGCAAACGACATGCAATGCCTAATAATCGAATAAAATTTTACAGACTATATAACTGGGTGTGTCTAATCCACAAGATTATGACACACCCTCTTTTTTTAAACAACAATAAAGAATTGCTTATAACAAAATCGGTTCATTATCTTTAACCCAAAACCACAGTTACAGAGATACTTAACCTCAAAAAAATATCCAACATATCCTCTAGGATAAGCAAAACCTGTATGTCAAAATATTTTATCAATAATTTGGTAGTTTTTTATATACATTCTAGAATATCGCAATACCATGATCAAAGGTCATGGTAAGCTATCCGAACCACTTTATTTGTCGGGTTTATACTATTTTTCAACTAAAATAGACAAGTTTGAGGCCTATTCTCATCAAAAACACAAAAATATCCCATTCTGCAAAGCTACTATCTTTCTAACGAAGTAGTACTTACTTTGCGAAGTAAGCATACTGACTTGAACAAGTAAGCGCGGTGATATAAAAAGCAAGCACGCAAACTCCTATTATTATACCCAAAATGCCTGTATAGAAAACAAATATCAGGAAACAAACAAAACATCGTTTACAAATAC
Source organism: Bacteroidaceae bacterium (assembly GCA_017548165.1). Classification (GTDB taxonomy): domain Bacteria; phylum Bacteroidota; class Bacteroidia; order Bacteroidales; family Bacteroidaceae; genus Physcousia. The sequence goes on along the minus strand of JAFYMW010000060.1, from coordinate 19,346 downwards.
CAAATTCTCAGAGGCTATTTTGTCTTATTTTTATACCACTTAGAATTCTATACCCTTGCACATAAGTAACTTGATGTACATAAACCGAATCAACCATAATTAGACATCTATTCCACATCGATTTTCAAAGAATGAGAAATAAAGGAACACAAAGTCACAAAACGTTAATAAGTGTTCCTAAGACACCATCAATTTATAATGCTTTTTAACACATAGAGCGCAACACATAAGCATTTTTCTCACAAAAATGGAGCATTTACACAACTATGAGACAGTCAAAGAGCATTTATAAGCAAAAAAAATCTTAAATTTGCTCTGTATAATCTATGATTAATAACCAAAAGCCCATACTATGCCTTAAAAAAAGAACCATTAAAAACAACACGACCAAAACATTTTAGAGAAATTAACATTTATACAAAACAATCTAATAAACCAAAAAAATTATGCGTATGAGAAACCGTTTAAGCAAATGTAGCAAGCATGTGGCTTTCGCCGCTTGCATGCTAGCTCTCGGCGGAAGCTTCTCTGCATGCCAGGACGAGTACCTACTGGACGATGCAAAACCAGTATGGCTCAACTCTAGCATCTATGAGACTCTTGAGAGCGACGGAACTTACAAGAACTACCTGCGCCTGATTGCCGACCCCGATGTCAACTCGGGCGACACCGAAGAAGGTTCATTGGTACAGATCTTGTCAAGAACAGGTTCTAAGACCCTGTTTGTCGCAAACGACCAGGCTTGGGAGAATTTCTTTGAGTACAACAAGACTCTCCCCCAGTCCAACCCTTGGCACTATGCCCAGAGTTACGAGACCTTGTCAAAAAACCAAAAGAAATTGCTGTTGCACACCAGCATGCTTAACAATGCCATCGTGATGGAGAACCTCTCCAGCAGTTCTGGCAAGAATCCCATCCGCGGTGAGTTCCTTCGCAGAAAGACCGACGTGGAAGTGGTTGACACCGTAACACGTATTGCTGTTACAGACCTGCCCAAGACTTATTGGACAGCCGACAAGCAAGCAACCGAGGAAGGCAAGGCCTCTCCTGAAGTTGACCAGTGGAGCCGCATCCGTAATGGTGGTCTTCTCGGCTACGATTCTATCTACATGGTTCTCGACAGTTCATTGTCAATGATGATTCACTTCACCAACGAATACATGGCCAAGGAGCTCATCACCGACGAGGACTTCCGCATCATCATGGGCCAGGAGCGTATCACCAGCGATGTACACATCTACGATGCACATCTTGATAGCGCCGACATCGTTTGTGAGAATGGTTATATCAATATGACTGCCAAGCCTTTGGTACCTTTGGCAAACATGGCTGAGGTTATCCGCACCAATGGCCGCACCAACATCTACAGCCATATGCTTGATCGTTTCTCTGTTCCTTTCCAGAACAAGACCGTAGGCAATCTGTATTCCAAGTTGGACCCCAACTTCCTCGTAACCGACACACTCTACACCAAGCGTTACTATTCTAAGAGAACATTCGGTTCTACCAGAGACGCTGATGTTGAGTTGAAGAACGACGAAAGAGGTAAGTTGTTTGCCAACACTGGTGAAGCTATCCTTAAGTTCGACCCAGGATGGAATGGTTACTTCCCCATCGGTCGTACAGAAGAGAGCGACATGGGTGCCATGTTCGTTCCCAGCGACGATCAGATGCTGTGGTATTTCAACGAAGGTGGTGGTAAGGCATTCTTGGAAGAGTACACTTTAGACAACCACATAGGCCAATACACCAAAGAGAATCTGGAACTTCTTTATGAAGACATCGACCAGATTCCTTTGAAGATTGTTCAGGCAATGGTTAACCAGGGTATGGTAGACAAGTTCACTGCTTCAGTACCCAGTAAGATGACCACTATTCGTGAGGCTGTTACTCAGGAGCAGATCTTTGAGGAGCGCGATTCAAGGCTCACTAAGGAAGGTGGTACCATCGATACTGTATTTGTAGCTTGTAATGGTGCCGTATATATTATGAATAATGTATTCGTACCTTCAGACTTCAACTGTGTAGCTACTCCTGCCTACATCCGTTCTACCAACCGCATCATGCGTTGGGCTATCTATAGCGACTTTGATGGTAGCAACTATATGGGTCTGAACTACTATGCATACCTTAAGGCCATGCAGAGTCGTTTCAGTTTCTTCATGCCCAACGACGAGGCTCTCCAGTACTATTACGACCCAATGAGTTTCACCAGTAAGCTCCCCCGTGTAATGGGCTTTGCTTACACATCAACAGGTAGCTTCCCCTTCGCTACTAAGAACAGTACTAAATACCCCTACGTACTTAGAAACTTTGATGTTAACACTGGTACTATCGGTAACGCCTACAACACTCAGTCAACCAATACTGACGAAATTGTCAACCGTCTGCGCCAGATGTTGGAGCACAACACCATCGTACACGAGAGTGGTGTGAACACCATCAACACAGACGAGGACGAGTACTATTTGTCTAAGAATGGTATGGGTATCAAGGTTAAACGCGATGAAAATGGTGTAATCAGCGCTCAGGGCGGCTTCCAAATCGAGAACGAGCGTGAAGGCCTGACACACACCAATCCTGGTATTCTGCGTTGTAACGTCATTGAGAAGGGTGACTTTAAGAATGGTTGCACCTTCACCCTCGACGCACCTCTGGTTCCTGCATCTCGAAGCGTATTCAGCGTGATGTCAGGCATGAAGCGTGGTGCTAAGGGCGAGCCCACCGACTATAATGCAGACTCTATTCAGAACGAGAACCCCTATGCCCAGTTCTTCAGACTCTGCAACGAGGCTGATTGGGATTTGATCGTTAAGTCTGGTTTGGTTGACGAAACCAACCCCAAGTACGACCCCAACACCTCTGAAGGTAAGAAGGCTTTGACCAATGCTGTTAACAAGTTCTTGACTTTCGTAGACAACAATGCTGTTGACTACAATGTACAGTTCTTTGACAACTATCACTACACTGTATTCGCTCCCACAAACGAAGCTGTTTTGGCTGCTATCGAGCAGGGCTTGCCCACATGGGAAAGCATTCAGGCTGACTTTGAAAACTCTGCAGATGAAGAGGGTTACTTGACCAATGCTGCCGATAGTGCACGTATTCAGGCTAAGATTACCTATTTGACCAATTTCATCCGTACACACTTTGCCGACAACAGTTTGTATGCCGACAAGTCTGAACTCAATGCAGAGATGTTCAACAGCAGTTATGACAGCGAGAGCGGTCTGTTTGGTAAGATTTTGGTTCAACGCGTCAAGGACGGTGGCGAGACTATGCTGCAAATTAAGGACAACACCGGCACTGGTGAGTGGATTAAGGCACAGTACACTGTTAATGGTTGCGACTTGAAGAACATCATGGCTTGTGACAGAGAATGTAACGGCAAGGTAAAAGACCAGTCCATGAACGGTAAGACCGTGGATGCAACCAGCTACTCTGTTATCCATCTTGTAAATGGTGTTTTGAACCATGCAGCCCTTGTGGACGGCAGATATCCCACATTTGAAGATCAATCTGAGGCACGTCAGTACCTTCAGAGATTCGCAATCCGATAAAAACATAAGCCATGAATAAAATCATCAAGTTATTTTTGCTGTGGGCAGTTATAATGCTGGCTCTTCCAGCTAACGCACAGCGCCGTATCTCCGGTACAGTATCGGACGATATCGATGTGATTATCGGTGCCAATGTAAAGGAGGTCGACAAGAACAATCGTATCCTGAATGCAGCGGTAACCGACTTCAACGGTAACTTTACCATGACTTTGAAGGACGACAAGAGTAAACTTGTTATCTCTTACATGGGTTATAAGACTGTTACCGTAGCCACTGCTGGCAAGACTGTGTTCAAGATTACCATGCAGGACGATTCCAAGACCATGAAAGACCTTATCGTTGAAGGCAAGAAACTTGCAGGAACAACTGGTCTTGAGATTCCTGAACGTGAGTATGGTGGTACCGTACAGAGCTTCGACATGTCTAATGTAGAAGGTTTGGCATTTACATCAGTTGACCAGGCTCTTCAAGGTCAAATTGCAGGTTTGGACATCGTTGCCAACTCTGGTAACGCTGGTGCAGGTACTACAATGCGTCTCCGCGGTATCAGCACATTGAACGCTGGTGACGGTCAGCCCCTGATTGTTGTTAACGGTGACCCCAAGAAAGCTACAGATTTGTCTGGAGAAGTTGACGTAAACGACCTTGACAATGAGGAGAAGTTCGCTGAACTTTTGAACGTAAACCCCGAGGATATCCAAAAGATTACCGTATTGAAGGATGCCGCTTCTACAGCAAAGTATGGTACCGACGGTTCTAATGGTGTTATCGAGATTACACTTAAGCGTGGTAAGCGCGGTCCCACTGCAGTAAACTTCAGCTACAAGTTCGCTGGCAACTGGCAGCCCGAAGGTTACAAGATGCTTAATGGTGACGAGTACACCATGTATATGAAGGAATCTTACTTCAACCCCACCAACACCTCTAAGTCTATTCTTGAGTTGGACTACAACAATACCTATGAGAGTATTTTCCACAACTACAACAAGAATACCGACTGGGTGAATGCTGTAAGACGTATGAGTAAGAGCCATAAGTACAACATCAACCTCAATGGTGGTGGTGAAAAGGCTGCTTTCTATATCAGTGCCTCTTACGACAAGGAGCATGGTACTAACATCAACCAGGACTTTGAGCGTTTCACAACCTCTACAGCATTGGACTATTGGGTAAGTGACCGTATTACCGTGAGAACCGACATTAACATGGTATTCGGTACACGTCACAACAACATGGTTGCTAACGCAGCTAACTCCAAGGCATGGAAGGCAATGCCCAACATGGCCATCTATGCTCACGACACCAATGGTAACATGGTATACGACGAGAACGGCAACCCCGAATATTTCCACATGCTTCCTTTGGCAACAGACGAAAGCTATAGCAAGGGCATAGAAAACGATGGTTTGCACACCTCTTGGGAATTGCGCGACATGTTCGGTAACGGCAACGCTATCGCATACGCCAACCTTAAGGAAGACAAGCAGAAAAACTACGACCTTTCTCCCAAGTTGAGTATTTCATACAAGCTTTTAGGTAAGTCTGACGACGAATGGCGTCTTGACTATCGTGGTGATGTACTTTTGGGTATCAACAACAGTAGCACAGATTCATACACTCCCTCAGAGGTTATCAACATGCCCTGGATGTATGGTGGTAGCAATGGTAAGGGTGGTTACAACAACGAGCGTAACCAGGTTACCAATTCTGAGAGCAAGACAATGAGCTTCAGCACCAGCCATAGTTTGTACTTCTACAGTGCATTCAAGAACACCAAGCACAAGTTGAGCGCCGAGGCTAACATGCGTATGGGTACCAGCAGCTACAGCAGCCAGAACACCTCTATATGGAACGTTCCCGATGGTGTACAGGATCCTACCTCTCCTGGTATGCTCTACAGCGCAAGCGCTTCATGCGGAGAATCACGTTGGCAGAGATTCTACTTCAAGGCTCACTATGCTTATGACGGCAAGTACATTCTTGACGCATCATTAACTATTGATGGTAACGCTAACTTCGGTGGCAGCAACAGATTCGGTCGCTTCCCTGGTTTCAATGCACGTTGGAACATCTCTGACGAGAAGTGGATGAAGTGGTCAGAAGACTGGCTCTCAATGTTGGGTGTCAAGGCATCATGGGGTTACACAGGTAACGGTAACATCGGTAGCTACCCTCAGTACAACAAGTACAGCAGCAGCGGTGTCTACAATGGCCACACCGTCATCATCCCCGAAAACCTGTCACTGCACAATGCACGTTGGGAGAAAAACACCGAGACCAACCTTGGTCTTAACGTTGGTTTCCTCAAGAACATGTTCACCGCTGACCTCGCATACTACCACAGAAAGACTACAGACATGCTTAACCACGGTTTGCGTATTCCTTCTGCCAACGGTTTCTCTTCTCTCGGATGTATCAATGGTGGTGTAATGTCCAACAGAGGTTGGGAGCTTTACATCAATACCGACAGATTTGCAAAGGTTGGCAAGTTCAGCATGAGAGCTTCTGTTAACTTTGCTCAGAACTTCAATAGTGTAGAGGAACTGAACAGCCTTGTTCTTGAAAACCTCAATGGCTCAGAGAACTACCAGCCCAGCAACCTGAGCTACCAGAGCCGTGTACAGATTGGCAATGCTCTAAGCTCTATCTATGGTCTGCGCTACAAGGGTGTTTACCGCTACGACTACGACCACAACGGTCACACCATCCAGAGTTGGAGCGACTATGGCTACAACGAGACCATCGTTGTTGACGGTAAGACACGTCCTGCAAAGGATTACACAGAGTTCCTCCAGTACAAGCACACAGCTACTGGTCGCGACATGAAGGGTAACCCCATCAACACTGCAGCTGCAGCTCAGCGTCGTGGCGAAAACTCAACCTGCCCCATTGCATTCGATGCAAACGGCAATATGCTGACTGATGCTAAGGGCAATCCTTTGGCTATGTACTACTGCTACAACAACGATGGTGGCACACGCTACCAGTTCAATGGCGGTGACGTTATGTATGAAGACGTTAACAGCGATGGTCAGATTGACCGTTATGATATGGTTTATCTTGGCAACTCAAACCCCAAGCTCAATGGTGGTGGTAGCGTAACATTCTTCTACGACAAACTTACCTTGAACCTTGGTTTCCAATTCCGTATGGGTGGTCAGATTGTCAACCTCGCTCGTCAGACCTACGAGAGCATGACCAACAACAACAACCAGTCATATGCAGTAACATGGCGTTGGCGTAAGAATGGTGACATCACCGAAATTCCACGTGCAATCAACACACAGGGTACTGGTGCATATAGCTACAACTCACTACCCAACGACCGCTTCGTTGAAAATGGTGACTACTTCAAGTTCAGCTACATCCAGTTGAGATATAGCATGGATCCCAAGAAGTTCGGTTGGATGAAGAAGTGCGGTATCAAGAACCTGAATCTCTCTGCTTCAGTGAATAATATCTTCACATTGAGCAAGTATTCTGGTCTGAGCCCTGAAATCAGCTCTGGCGGTTACAATCCCGCAACCGACGGTGCAAAGGTTCCACCTTCAAAGTCATTTCAGTGCAGTGTAAATCTCGGTTTCTAATATCTACAGATAATGAAAACAAAAAATATAATCAAAACAACTTCGCTTCTGGCAATGATGTCACTCTCCATGACCTCATGTAGCGATTGGCTGGAAGTTTTGCCTCAAACCCAGATTGTTGAAGAGAACTTCTGGGAAGACAAGAACGACCTGGATGGTGTACGCTATGCCGTATACAAGAATATGAGCCAGCAAGTAAGCAATATGATTGTCTGGGGTGACCTACGAGCTGCGGACATTTATACTTTGCCCAGCAACCAAAGCAGTTCACAGACCAACCGTAACAAGTATGCCCAGATCATGCAGGCCAATATCGATACCACATGGTCCGAATACGATTGGAGCGGAATGTATTCGGCAATCGGCTATTGCAACAAGGTGCTTTACAATGGCGAGAAGGTTCTTGAAAGAGACAAGCAGTTCACTGCCGCAGAATGGCGCCAGATGAAAGCCGAAATGGTGACAATGCGCTCACTGGCCTATTTCTATTTGGTACGTGCATTTAAGAGCATTCCCTACACAACCAAGATTATCAATAGCGATACAGACGTGGAGTACTTCCCCCAGTTGCCCGTATTGGATGTGATGGACAGTTTGATTGCAGATGTTGAATCTATCAAAGGTCAGGCTCGTAACCGTTTTGTTGACAAGAAAGAGACAAAGGGTCAAATCACCAACACTGCAGTTTATGCACTCTTGAGCGATATGTACCTGTGGCGTGCTAGTCTGCGTGAGGGTAGAATGCAAAACGACACCACTATCACTCTGGAAATGGTGGCTGACGACTATCAGAAATGTATCCTCTATAGTGAAAAGTCTGTTGCAAAGTTGGCAGAACAGTTCGAAGAAGAGACCAAGAACTTTGGTATCAAGAACTCCAACGACTACATGAGTTGGGGTGGTGCTCCCACCTTCGACGGCAAGGAGATCCGTTTCATGTATAGAAACAATGTTGAGGAAGCCAACCGTGGTTTCATTGACCTCAATGCATACAACCAGATCTTCGGCAAGGGCAATTCATACGAAAGCATCTTTGAGTTGCAGTTCAGCAAGAATGACAGCCGTAGCAATGGTGCTGTTAATGCTTTCTGGGGTGCATCTGAAGGCGCTCAGTTGGTATCAACACTGACCAAGCCCGAGAAGAACAACGATGCACGTTACTGGTTCAGCGGTTGGCAGTTCATCGAAGGTATGGACAACTCATTCGACCCCTACTGTATCAAGTGGGCTAAGGCTGATCCCATCTTCAAGAACAACCTCGGTACCACCGAAGTCGAGATCTATACCAAGGTCGAGGTTGAGGACTACAACAACTGGATTATCTACCGTTTGAGCGACGTTCTGCTCCAGAATGCAGAGGCTCGTGCATGTCTTGCCAAACTCGGCGTTGACGCAGCAGAGAACAAGAAGGTATGTCTACAGCTTCTTCGTATGGTCAACCGTCGTTGGTGGGTTGACGTAGTTAATGGTGGTAACGTAGACAACGACGTTTCTGTCAAGAAAGACTACGACATCTATACCAATGGTGACATCAAGGATGTAATGAACACACGTAAGATTGAGCTTATCGGCGAAGGCAAGCGTTGGTTCGACCTCGTTCGTTATGCAGAGCGTCTCAGTGCTAGCGACGATGCTGTGGAAGGCAAGGATGCAGCATATAACGACTTCCTTAAGAGCTTCCCCGGTCAGGAGTTGGCACAGAGCCGTTGCGAGACCCTTTGGGGTATGTACAGTCCTATCTACTACATGGAGTGTAAGGCATATCGTGCAGGTGGATACAATTTCACACAGAACCCTGTATGGAACAAGTCTAAGTATGACAGATAATCAAGGAGGAGGAATATAAAATGAAAATAGTATCAAAAATCAAGAATCTGGCCCTTCTGCTTCCTATGGTAGCAGGAGTAGCAGTGATGCAAAGTTGTCAAGACGAGATTGACACCTCTGCAAGATATACCTTCACCGGTAACACTGTAATCAGTTATCTGCAGAAGCACTCAAATGTATATAGCGAATATTGTGCGCTTCTCGACTCTGTTAATATCAGTGATTTCTCTGATTCAAAAGTAAGCCAGTTGTTGTCTGCACGCGGTAACTACACCTGCTTTGCACCAACCAACGAAGCTATCCAGAACTATCTGGAAGAATTGAAGGCAGAGGGTATAATCAGCGAAGCTTCTTGGGATGCTCCCGAGTTCCACGTTGTTGACCCAGAAACAGGCAAGAAGGAACTCTTGGAGGAGAAGAGAAAGGTAGTTGTTTACAATAGTGTCATCGACGCTGGCGACGAACAGGAAGCCTATCAGGTTACCTACTTCAGCGAATGTGCAAAAACCGATGGTGGTACCGTTGCAGGTTTGCCCAACATGATGGCTCGTAAGCTGATTATCGCCAAGGGTGACAGTACAAATTATACCATTCAGGGATGTCCCATTTCAGATACAAACTGTAACATCTACACTATCAATGGCTACATTCATCAGGTAACTAAGGTAATTGCTCCCAATACCGAGACAACTACCGATATGTTCACCAAGATGATCAAGAACAAGAAGCATGGTATGTATACTTACGCTGCCTTGATTCAAGCCATTGGTTTGACAGAAGAGTTGTCCAAGACCGAGGACGAAGAATACTATCGTTTGAAGATGACTGGTCAGATTGAGAGCCGCACTCCAAAGGCACACTCAACCTATACCGCTAGTGGTGGTCCTACCGACAACAAGGGTGACTCTTATGGTATCTACCCCGAGCGTCGCTACTATGGTTACACCTTGTTCATTGAGAACGACACATGGTGGGAACAGACTTTGGGTCTGACCGACAGTATCACAGCATACGAAGCTGAGGAAGTTGTAGAAATGGTTGCAAAGTATGTTGCCGACAACAAGCTTCACCTATCAGATGCTAAGGTCGACAACAACTACACCAATGTTGACAACGCTTTGAATCAGTTTGTAACCTACCACATTCTCCCCGCAAAGGTAGAGAACAGTAAGTTGGTTATCCACTTCAACGAGTATGGTTACAACCACGATATCAAGAACCCCACCGTGTGTGTTTACGACTACTACACCACTATGGGTAAGCGCCGTTTGCTCAAGACCTTCAAGGCTCCTCAGCGCAATACCATCTACCTGAACCGTTTCCCCATCATCGACAATGCTACAGATGGTACTTATAAGGAAATCGGTTGCGACGCAGGCAAGGAAGGTATTGAAATTGATCTTGCTGGTGTAGCAGAAACATACAATGCATACATCTATCCCGTAAATGGTTGTCTCTTCTACAACGAGCAGACCGCCGAGAACCTTGGTAAGGAGCGTATCCGTATCGACGTGGCAACTATGTTCAATGAGTTTATCACCAACAACATCCGTTCTAACGAGAACGAGAGCTACCAGTACCAGTGCGTTGGTCTTCCCATCAGTGAGAAGTACAACTATGTTGAAGATTTGGAGATTGGTAAGAACACCTTGTTCTTCTATCTCTCTGGTCGTGTAGGTAAGAACAACTCTTGGGCTAACTATCAGGGTGATGAACTTTGTATCAATGGTAACTACGAGCTCACATGGAAGTTGCCTCCCGTACCAAAGGATGGTATTTACGAACTCCGCATGGGTTTGTCAACCAGTTATCTCCGTGGTATGACTCAGGTTTACTGGGGTACCAACAAGAACGCTCTTCCCGCAGCAGGTATTCCTGTTGACATCCGTATGCAGGGTACTATCACCGAAATCAAGGGTGGTAAGCAGTTGCCCAGTATCGTAGGTTGGGAAGCCGACGTTAAGGGTGATGACGATGTTAATGCAGAAATTGACAAGAAGATGCGCAACAACTGGTACATGAAGGGTCCCAAGTACGTCAACTACATGGGTGGTGGTCAATTGCTCCGCGACCGTTCTCAGGCTTTGAGAAGAATCATTGTTAGAGAGCACATGAAGGCCAATGAGACCTATTACCTCCAGTTCAGAAGCGTATTGGACGACGACCAGACCGAGTTCTTCGTAGACTACTTCGAGTTCTGTCCCAAAGAAGTGTACGATAACCCCTTGGTACCTGAGGATATCTGGTAATCAGAAAATACAAATTTAGATAACAAAAGAGATTTAATACCTAAACATTTCACTATTCATTTAGAATATATGAAAAAAGGAATAAAGAAATATCTCGGAGCAATGATGATGGGAACTGCCTTAGTGGCAGTCCCCTCATGCACCGACACATGGGACATCCATTACGAGCCTGAGTGCGTACATACACCAGGTGAAACATTATGGGAACTCCTGGAAACTCGCGAAGATTTGAGCAACTTCCGCTCAATCGTTAGCAAGGCCAATTTCTATCGCGATGAACACCATCCTGCCTACTCCATCGCTGAGACAGGCGACACTTTGTACTACACCTTCAAAGACATTCTCAATGGTAACACTCCCGTCACAGTATGGGTACCCACCAACGAGGCTCTCACAGCCGAAGATTGGGCAAAGTATGAGGAAATGGCTTTGAACGATGGTTACAATCTGCAGCAGCAGTTCCTTGGCAATCACATGGCACTGTTCCGCAAGAGCATGACCAATACTGGCAAAGAGACTATCAAGTTGATTAACGACAAGTTCGCAAGCCTCAACTACGATGAGGGGTTGATCCAGAAAACTCAGGTTATTGAGAAGAATATTGGCGCTCGCAATGGTCTCATGCATGTGATTGGAGAAAAGAACGAATTCTTCTACAACCTCTATGAGTATATCAAGTTCAGCGGTGAGGTAGAGACCTTCAGCAAGTACCTTGTGAAGCGCGACACCGTTTACTTCGAGGAATCAAAGAGTATCGAAGGTTTGCCCGACGAGAATGGTAACCCCACCTATGTGGACAGTGTTTATCGTTTGGACAACATGATGTTCGACAAAGACTGGGAAAACCCCACAGGTATCGACTCTGACGACGCATGGATGAACAACCTGAACATGTTCAAGGCACAGATCAACACCGAGGACTCTGCCTTCGTTATGATTGTTCCCACCGACCTGGCATGGTCAAGTGCAGTAGAGAAGTTCAAGCCCTTCTACAACTATGTTACCACATATCCCAGAATGGATAAGGTGAACATTCCTACTACCAAAGCAAAGACTAGCGACATTTTCGGTGCTAGAAAGAGTTACACAAATGGTATGGGTTATGAGACCATAGACTCTCTGCAACTCGTTAACATCGAAATGGACATTATTCGTCCTTTGGTATTCAACATCAACCTCCAGCCTCAGCACAATGGTGAAGTATGGACCAAAGAAAGCTTCATCAATGGTGGTTACAAGAACTGCGAATTCCTGTTGACAACAGTAGGTGACACCATCCGTGACGTATATGAAGTAATTGACGGTGTCAAGACTTTGGTATGGGAGAAGGATTGGTTGTTTGAAGGCGCTGGTGTAGTAGAAACCAAGGAGATGAGTAATGGTTATGCCATAGTGACCGATAAGTGGAATTTCCCCCGCGACTATTGGAAGCGCAACATCGAACTTGATACTCACATGTTTACAATGTACGAGAAGGCATCATCTACCAACCTTACCCAGTATGATATCAGCAACTCTACCGCCAGAGCTTGGATTGACCAGTATGGTCGTTGCAGCGAGCAAAACTACGCTCAGATTGCAGCATCTTCAAGTTCTACCAACCCAGAAGTGGCATTCCGTTTGGAAGGCAGCAAGCAGGGTTCTGCCGATGTAATGAGTGGCAAGTACGACGTACAGATTGTATTGGTTCCCCGTTGGTATGAAAACAGCGAAGACACTGCTACAATCCCCGAGACCATTTTGAAGAACCGTTTGACATGTACACTCTACTATTGGGATGAAAGTCTTATTGGCGGTTCTGACCTCAAGTACACCAAGCAGAACAAGTTGGTTAGCGAGGACATCGAATACAGCGGTGAGAAAGTTGATACCATCACTGTTTTGACAGATGTTGAATTCCCCGTATCTTACAAGAACATTCTTCAGGCTTATCCCATTCTCCACCTCAAGAGCAATGTCAAGACTGCAGATACCAAGAAGGGTTACTCTCGTACATTCAACATCGACCAAATCATTCTTAAGAGTAAGGAGGCCGAGTAATTTGAAGATGTCAATCACATAAAGCAAAGAACAATGAAAAATACAATAAGTAACAACATTATGAGCAAAGCGCACCGCGTGGGTCTCTGTTTCTTGGCACTTGCAGCATTTGGCATCAATTCTGCTTACGCTCAAGAAGCACAGGAAACTCAGACTGCACAGGTAAGCAAAATCAAGAGAAACGCTCCCAAGCACGAGACACGCGTTGTAACAGGCCGTGTCATCGATAGTGCTACAGGTACCCCCATGGGTGGTGTACGCGTTCAGGCATTGGGTATGAACCGCTACTCTACCCTTACCAATGAAGATGGTACATACGAGGTGAATATTCCCGTTTTCATCAACACACTCTATGTTTACGCTCCCGAATACAATCCTCTACAGATTGCTATCAACGAGGAAGGTACCAACATTGAGTTGATGAGCACCGCATTCAGTGCATTCTACGGAACTGGTAACAAGATTACTGCCCAGAACACTTTGGAGTTGGAAGAGACCAGCAGTTTGAGCATTGAGACCGACATGATGAACAAGTTGGCTGGTGACATCAATATTATCAAGAAGAATGGTCTTCCCACTCAGGGCGCATATATGAACATCCGTGGTATCAACAGCCTCAACGCTGATGCACAGCCATTGGTGATTCTGGATGGTAACATGATCGACATGCAGTACGACCGTGTAGCTCAGCACGAGGGTTATTACAACAACGTACTTGCTGGTCTTGATCCTGAGACAGTAGAAAGCATTCAGGTACTGAAGAACGGTACAGCCCTCTATGGTGCTAAAGGTGCCAATGGTGTGATTATCATCAATACCAAGCGTGGTAAGAGCATGGCAACCAAGATTAATGCTCGCATCTATGGTGGTGTAGAATTGATGCCCAAGAAGATTAGCGTCATGGATGGTCCTCAGTATACCACCTACCTTGGTGACTTGATTTCTACCATCAGGGATATGAACGAGAGCAAGCTCAACTCATTCGTTTTCCTTGACCAAAGCCCCAGCAACTTCTACCGCAACGTATACAACAACAACACTGACTGGCAGGATGGCATGTATCGCACAGCTGCCACTCAGAACTACAAGATCAGCGTAGAAGGTGGTGACGATGTAGGTATGTATGCTTTGTCTTTGGGTTATACCAACTCTCAGAGCACAATGAAGAACAACGACATGAACCGTTTGAATCTTCGCTTCAACACCGACATCAGTATCAGCAACAAGATCAATACCGAGTTGGACTTCTCTTACAACCAGACAGCATACAATATTCTGGACAATGGTTGGAGCGAGAGCTATGCAAAACAGAACATCGGTTCTGTCAACGTACTTGGTTTGGTTCAGGCACCTTTCATCAGCCCCTATAGCTACTATGTAGACACAGACGAGAACGGACATTCAAGTTTGAAGCTCACACAGGACTGGGCAGGTAAGTATGCTGCTTCCTCTACCAAGAGCGAGTATGTAAAGAACCCTTTCATGTTCTCACAGCACTTGCCCGAGGTTAACGAGGTACTACGCAACCCCTACTGGATTCTTGAAAACGGTCGTGGCAACAATAAGAACTACGCCGAAATGAGCCAGATCAACATCAATGTACGTCCTAAGTACCAGATCACCAAGGACCTGGCCATCTCTGACCGATTCAACTTCAGTCTGAACCGTAACAACGAGATGTACTTCCTTCCCATCAATGGTACAACTCCTTACCTGATTCAGGACCAGGGTGAGATTACATCAGTGTTGAAGAGCCAGTTTACCAAGCAAACCACTATCAACAACGATTTCCGTATTGAATATGGTCATCAGTGGGGTAGCCACACCTTCGACGCATTCGCAGGTTGGCGTTTGAACTCTTACAACTATAGCTACACCTACTTGAACGGTTACAACAACGAGAACGATAAGTTGCCCAACATCTCAAAGAGCTTGCAATACATCAGCTCAAGCGGTGTTAACGACAACTGGAAGGACATGGCATACTATTTGCACGCTAACTACAACTATGCCAACCGTTATTTCGCTGAGTTCAGTGCCAGTGCACAGGCTAGTAGCCGTTTCGGTTCACACACCAAGGACGGATTCCGCGCAGCAGGTGTAAGTTGGGGCCTCTTCCCATCATTGCAGTTGGGTTGGATCTTGACCAACGAAAAATGGTTCAAGCCCTCTCGCAATGTTAACTATTTGAAGCTCACTCTTGGTGCAGAAATCAACGGTAACGACAACCTTGACTACTACGCATCACGTACATATTGGGAAACAGCCCAGATGTTCGAGAACGTATTCGGTAAGTACCTAAGCAATATCGCTAACAGCGAACTTCAGTGGGAAACCGTACGTAAGTTCAATATTGGTGTAGAAGGTTCATTCTTCAACAACCGCTTGAATGCACGTGTTGACTTGTTCAGCAACAAGACCAGCAACATGCTCTCTATGCGCGACCTCTCAGACCAGTACTACTACTCTGGTATTACTGACTTCTGGACCAACGAAGGTGAGATGACCAACAAGGGTGTTGAATTCAAGTTCAACGGTGCTTTGGTAAATGCAAAGAA
This sequence comes from Bacteroidaceae bacterium, assembly GCA_017548165.1. Classification (GTDB taxonomy): domain Bacteria; phylum Bacteroidota; class Bacteroidia; order Bacteroidales; family Bacteroidaceae; genus Physcousia. Next base: position 3,525 of record JAFYMW010000060.1, on the reverse strand, counting down.
CTTCAAGTGGCAGTTGGGCGCAACCCTTGGTCACTACACCAACGAGGTTACAGCTCTGCCCGTTTCTAAGGACAACACCATCGAGCTTTACATGCGCGACGCTGATGGCAAGCAGTATGGTACTCCCGAGGTAATTCACGGTTACACATCAAGCGTATACGGCAAGAGCAATGTTCTCACTGCTGTTGGCTATAGCGCAGGTACTTTCTATGGTTGGGAAGTTAACAACAACAACCCCAGCGGTACTGGTGTATATGCTACTGAGGCAGAAGCTAGTCAGGCAACAACAGCCTTCGGTGCTCCCAGCAAGCTCCGTTATTATACTGGCGTAGTTGGTAGCTACCGCGAGTTCGGTGCTGGCGACATGGCATTTGTTGACCAAAATGGTGACGGTTGGATTGACGAGAGCGATAAGGTAGCTCTTGGCAATGCCACCCCCGACATCTACGGTAATATCTTCACCAACATGACCATGAAGAACTTCCAGTTGGATATCAACTTCAAGTATAGCTTGGGCAACGACATCTACAACTACCAGCGTTCACGTCTCGAGGCAGGTAATACCACCTACAACCAGACAACAACCATGGCACGTCGTTGGGTTCATGAAGGTCAGATTACAACTATCCCCCGTGCATGCTTCACCAACAATCTTGGTTATGTAGAGAACGAGCGTATGAGCAGTCGTTGGATTGAGGATGGCAGCTACCTTAAGCTCAAGAACGTACGTCTCACCTATACCGTACCTTACCACAACAACTGGTTGCATGGTGTTAAGGTATGGGGCGAGGCCAACGATGTATTCTGCCTCACCAAGTACCTCGGTACCGATCCCGAGACCAGCGCCCAGAATGGCACAATGTACCAGGGTGTCGACGTTGGCAGAATCCCCAGCGGTCGTAGTTTCAACTTTGGTGTCACACTTAACCTGTAATAACAAATATGAAGAACAAATCAATTATAACCATTCTCAGCCTCTGTTTGGGGCTGAGCATGGCCACCACCTCTTGCGAAGACATGCTGACCTCAGACAGCAACCGTCACTCCTACGAAGTTGCTGGTGATACCCTGTATTCTTATTGGGGTATTCTCAAGAGTCTGCAGAACATTGGCGAGCGCTATGTCATCCTTGGCGAGTGCCGTGGTGACCTCATCGATGGTGGTGAATTCACTACCGATAGTGTAAATGCTATTCTGTCTTTCGGTTTGAATGGCGATACAGAGAATATCAAGGACGGTGCAAACCGCTACTTGAAGGTAAGCGACTACTATCACGTGATTAACTCATGTAATGCATATCTAGCAAAGGTTGATACCACCATCAAGAAGACCGATGGCGAAAAGTATATGCTCCGCGAGTATGCACAGGTAGAGGCTATCCGTGCATGGGTGTACATGCAGTTGGTTGTCAACTATGGCGACGTTCCCTTCTATCTCGAACCTATGCTCAGCACTAACGAGATTGAGGCTTTCGACTCCAAGGCTAACCGCGTTAATGCCAAGACCCTTTGGCAGCAGTTGGAGACAAGACTACAGACTGCATACCGTGTTGAGGAGCAGTGGGGCTGGCCCCAGTACAATGAGTATGGCTACACCACCAAGGTATGTCACTCTACCAAGATGATGTTCCCCGTATCTCTTGTTCTGGCCGACATCTACCTCATGGGCGACCAATACGAAAAGGCAGCACAATACTACTATGAGTATCTTGATCACAAGAAGTATGGCGGTGCTATTCCTACCGACTACTTCAGCTATGCCTACCTTCCTCAGGGCGAGACAAATCCCATGGTGTTCAACAACGGTACTCCCTGGAACGAAGTTGACGAGACCAGCAAGAGCAAGGAAGCCATCACCTCTATTCCCTCAAGTACAAACATTCTGTGGGGTACAGTACAGCGTGGTGTGAACGACCTCTATGGTTTCAAGGCTACTATCACTCAGAAGACTGGTAACGACTCTTTGGCACGTGCCACCATCCGTTTGGAACAGAACTGGGAGCGTCAGCTTGGTCCTAGCGCTGGTTACGATAGTCTGCGTTTGTCACAGAAGTTCGAGGCTTATCATGTTTCCGACTTTACCTATATCGAAGACGAAACCAAAGCAGCACTTGTTGTGCTTGACTCTGTAGGTGATGCTCGCGGTATTGCTGCCAGCAATGGCGAAGGCTACATCAGCCGCTTCAACTCTGGCGATTACTACATCGACGAGATCAAGACCGAGCGCTACATCATGAAGCAGAATCCCAAGGTTGGCTACAGCACCGTATTCCCCATGGTATACCGCAAGAGCATGGTATGGCTGCGCTTTGCAGAGGCTTTGAACCGTGCAGGTTATCCTGGTTACGCTTTTGCCATCTTGAAGAACGGTCTTACCAAGAATACAGAATGGTTGCCCAGCGAGGAAAGCGATTTCGCTGTAAAAACAGCACGCGTACATTATGAATACACTGGTACCTACACCGATGCTGAAGGTAACCAGAAGGACACCACAATCATCCTTCCTGAAAACTGGGAAGAGAAAGACGAGTTGTGTGTTATCACTGGTCCCGACTACGACAGCACCGAGTACAATAATAATATTGCAGCTTTCGTAGAGGCTATCAAGGCCGAGGCACCTGCTCACTTTGACACCATCCCCGCTGATCAACTTCAGGCACACTTTGAAAGCTACATCAAGAGCGAGGTTATTGAGTATGCCAACTTCCAGCCTACGATGAACAACGTTGTTTGTGACTACATCAGCAAGGATGAATGGGAGAAGAGCCAGGGCTTGATTTGGTTGGACTTCAACAAGGGTCAGTTCGAAGGCAAGCAGGATCTGCCTGTAGGTTGGGTTAAGGACTTCCCCCTCTTGAAAGAAACTGCGTTGAATACCACCAACTACCCCAAGTCACCCACTCCCAACGAGTACGTTGTTCGTGGTATCCATCAGAAGGGCTGTGGTTTGTTGATGTACAACGAGAAGCGTAGTGTATACAACTTTGTTGACCAGATCAACCTCAAGCTCAAGGCTAATGGCTATACAGAACTCACCAAGCAGGAAATCTATGATCCCAGCTATCAGGGTCTCGTACAGATGGCCATTGAGGAGTTGATTCTCGACGAAGCTGGTCTTGAGTTGGCATTCGAGGGTAACCGTTTCTTCGACTTGATGCGTGTTGCTAGCCGTCGCGACAATCCTGGTAAGTTCATGGCCGATAAGATTAAGGCTCGTGGCGAGAATACTGAATGGGCAAGCGAGTTGGAAACCAACATCAAGAACTGGTACCTTCCCCTCCCTGACAACAGCAACCGTTAAATCAACATTTAACAACCTATATTCACTAAGGTGCGTTCCTCACGGGACGCACCTTTTTAATGTAAGCATCCGATAAACTACAGGTCAGTGTATCTATACTACCAATAGCAGCGATTACCCACTTGAGATAATCGCTGCTATTGTTTTTTGATGTAACTATATGTGTATATTTGCTATCTATTTGGATTCATACGTTGCTGTTTCCATTTATGGGGCAGCAGTTCT